>NZ_JBEXKX010000024.1:57033-152981 GCF_040609695.1 Amycolatopsis sp. NPDC004625 | reverse complement strand
CACGCAGATGGTCGAGTCGACGGTGTCCTGCGTGACGTCCGGGTTCAGGACGCCCGGTGTACACGTGGAATCGGGCAGGGGGAGGTAGGCCTGGGCAGCCGACCAGCGAGGCGCCCTTCGGGTAGCCGTCCCACTGGGCCGCGCTGACCGGGTGGGGCGTCGAGGCGTTGTTGCCCACCACTCCCCCGTCGGGGACCCGCCAGCGCTTCCGGTCGTCGAGCACGAACGCGAACCCGCGGTCCGGTGCCTCCACCGCCTCCGCCCCCGAGCGCAGGTGGGCCGCCACCGGGAGCGTCGCCAGGGCCGGGGGCGCCTTCTCCAGCACCTCGCCGGCCAGGGCCACCGCCACCGCGCGCCGGTCCACGCGCACGCGGGCGCCCGCCCGGACCAGGTCCATCGTGCGCTCCGGCGAGGGGGCCGTCACGCCGTCGAACGTCGCCGCCACCCGGCCCGGGTTCGCGCACGCCTGGCTGCCCCGCAGGTCCAGCCCGAAGTGCCGCAGGTCGCTCGGCGCGTGCGCCCCGCCGAGGGTGGTCGCGCGCACGACGTCGAACGGCACCCGGTCGCACGGGTCGGCCGACGACAGCGGCGCGTGCCCGTCCGCGCGGCGCACCAGCCCCGGCCCTTCCTGCCACGGCCCGGGGATCACCACCGGCTGGAACGGGTGCTCGGTGAAGTCCGCCGTCCAGAAGGTCAGCGTCGTCCCGCCGTCGGTCTCGTGCGCGACGACGAACGCGGCGAGCGCGCCCACCCACATCAGGTCGGCGCTGAACCCGTCGACGATCGACCGGGCCCGCGGCGCGGACGTCGACGCGACCGGCACGAACCCGCCGACGTCCAGCGCCTGCACCCCGGACCCGAACGCCGGGTCGCGCGAGCGGAGCAGGAACTGCCCGGCGCCGTTGGCGCCCGCGGCGCGGCCGGTGGTGTCGGTGAACATCAGGTAGAACCAGCCGTCGAGGTAGACGACCGAGGGCTGGCCGGCCCCGTAGACGTTCGCGCGGTGCACGTCGTGCGACGGCCCGAGGATCGGCCGCCCGCCCGCGGCGCGCGTCCAGTGGAGGCCGTCGGTGCTGGTGGCGAGCCCGACCGCGTTGCCGAGCGCGTGGTCCCCGGCGGCGCCGGTGTAGTAGAGGTAGTACGTCGAGCCGACACGCAGGACGGACGGGTCGCAGGTGTGCATGCCGTCGAACTGCCCGGGCGCGCCGGAGAACACGGCCGCGGGAATCCCGCCGCCGGGTCCGGCGAACGGCCCGTCCGTCGACGGCGCCTGGGCGTAGAGGATGTCGTCGCCGGCGGGCCCGGCGCCGCCGTACTGGCTGCACCACCACATCCGGGTCTGCCCGCGGTCGAGCATGACGGAGGGACCGTAGTTGTAGACGGCATCCGCCCCACCGGCGGCGATCACGCCACCACTCTGCCGGGGGTCACCCGAAGCGAGCTTGACATCGGCGGGCCGCTGCCCCTTCCCCCCGGCGATCGCCGGCTGCTCCCCGGCGGCCTGGGGCTGGGCGTAACCCTGGGTGCACCCCGCGAGGAGGAGCCCCGCCAGGACGCTGGCGAACAAGGCCCGAGCGGGTCGCCGACCCCCACGACGAAACGGGTGCACGGCACCGGAGTGTAGCGAGACACCACCCGTCCGGGCGGCAGCGCTCCGGTTCGGGGTCGCTCGATCGGGCAAGGGAGATCACGTAGCGACGGGCGACGGGCCTTTTCTGTTCGGCCCGGCGACGCGCCCGGCAAGGTTGTTGCCGGGCGGCGGGGGCCTTCCACCGCGGCCCGCACCAGCCGGGGCGCTACCGGGCGGCAGGGCCTTCCGCCGCGACCAGCTCGACCTCGAACCCGGCCTCGTTCTCCAGGTAAGCCGCGTAGTGGTCGGCGCCGCCCGCGTGCGGGTACCGGTCCGCGAACAGCGGGCGCCACCCGTGCTTCTCCGCCCTTGCCGACAGGTCGTCCACCTCCGACCGGGTGGCCACGTGCAGGGCCAGGTGGTTCAGGCCCGGCCGGGTGCGCTCGTGCTCCGCCGCGCTCGAGGCCGGCGACGCCTCGACCACCAGGTACGTCGCGCCGAGCCGCCAGCTGACGCCCGCCGGCCAGCGCTGGTGTTCGCGCCAGCCCAGCTCGCCGAGGAGCCAGCCCCAGCTGCGCTCCGCCTCCGCCAGGTCCGGCACCCACAGCTCGATGTGGTGCGGCCGCCCGTGCACGGCCGGCAGCGCGACCAGGACCCGGTGCAGGTCGCCGTAGTGGACGCCGCTGCCG
Source organism: Amycolatopsis sp. NPDC004625 (assembly GCF_040609695.1). Taxonomy (NCBI): domain Bacteria; kingdom Bacillati; phylum Actinomycetota; class Actinomycetes; order Pseudonocardiales; family Pseudonocardiaceae; genus Amycolatopsis; species Amycolatopsis sp. NPDC004625. The sequence goes on along the minus strand of NZ_JBEXKX010000024.1, from coordinate 150,722 downwards.
ACGTCCAGGAAACCCAGGCGGCCGGCCACCCTGCGGCTCGCCGCGTTCCGCTCGTGGGCCAGGGCCCAGACCGCCGGGAGCCCGAGCGTGCCGAGCCCGTGGTCCAGCAGCGCGCGGGCGGCCTCGGTCGCCAGGCCCTGCCCCGCGTGCTCGCTCGCGACGTAGTACCCCAGCTCGGCCACCTCGCCCGGCAGCTCCGACGACGGCCGCAGGTGCGCGACGCCGATCACCTCGCCGTCGCGCTCGATCACCCAGTGGCCCTGGCCCGCCGGGCCGCGGTAGGCGAGGCGGCGGTCCACCATCGCGCTCGCCGTGGCCGGGTCGGAGAAGTCCGCCGCGAAGAACCGGCTCATCTGCGGGTCGGCGAAGACCCGCACCACGGCTTCGCGGTCCGCCTCGCTCAACGGCCGCAACGTCAGCCGTGGCGTCGCCAGCAGGGTCATCCCGGGTGCGCGGCCAGCCAGCGCAGGGCGAGCGGGTAGCCGTCCACGCCGAGACCCGCGATCACCGCGGTCGCGATGTCCGAGAGCACGCTGTGGTGCCGGAACGCCTCCCGCTTGTGCACGTTCGAGATGTGCAGCTCGATCAGTGGCGCGGTCAGCTGCGCCGCGGCGTCGCGCACCGCGATCGAGTAGTGCGTCCACGCGCCGGCGTTGAGGACCACCGGGTTTCCGCCGTCGGCGGCCTCGTGCAGCCAGCCGACCAGCTCGCCCTCGTGGTCGGTCTGCCGGACCTCGACCTCGATCCCGAGCTCCTCGCCGGTTTTCACGCACAACGCCACGAGGTCGTCGTGGGTGGTCGAGCCGTAGACCGACGGCTCGCGCTTGCCGAGCCGGCCGAGGTTGGGGCCGTTGAACACGAACGCCTTCACAGCAGCACGCTCCCGCCGCTGCGGGCCGTCGTCTCCGCCGCGACCGCCGAGTACGCGGCCGCCAGCAGTGCCGGGTCCGGGCCTTCGAGCCGGCCGGGCCGGCCGACGCCGTCGAGGACGACGAACCGCAGCGCCCCCGAGCGGGTCTTCTTGTCGCCCTTCATGGTTTCCAGCAGCTGCGGCAGCGCGTCGGCGTCGTAGGTCGTCGGCAGGCCGAGCAGCTTCAGCACGGACGCGTGGCGTTCGGCCGTCGCGTCGTCGAGCCGCCCGGCCAGCCGCGCCAGCTCGGCGGCGAACACCAGGCCGACGCTGACCGCGGCGCCGTGGCGCCACCGGTACCGCTCCCGACGCTCGATGGCGTGGCCGAGCGTGTGACCGTAGTTGAGGATCTCCCGCAGGTCGGACTCGCGCAGGTCCGCGGCGACGACGTCGGCCTTGACCTGGATGGACCGCCGGACCAGCTCGGCGAGGACGTCGCCGGTCGCGTCGAGCGCGGCGGCCGGATCGGCCTCGATCAGCTCGAGGATCCGCGGGTCGGCGATGAAGCCGGTCTTGACGACCTCGGCCATCCCGGCGACGAGCTCGTTCCGCGGGAGCGTCTCCAGCGTGGCGAGGTCGACGAAGACCGCGCTCGGCTCGTGGAACACCCCGACGAGGTTCTTGCCGGCCTCGGTGTTGATGCCGGTCTTGCCGCCGACCGAGGCGTCGACCATGCCCAGCAGCGTGGTGGGCACGTTGACCAGCCGGACCCCGCGCATCCACGTGCCCGCGACGAACCCGGCGAGGTCGGTGACCGCGCCGCCGCCGAGGCCGACCACGACGCCGCGGCGGTCCAGCCCGATCCGGCCGAGCACCTCCCAGCAGAACCCCGCGACGGTCAGCGACTTGCCGTCCTCGGCGTCCGGGATTTCGACGCGGTGGGCGTCGAGGCCCGCCGCGTTCAGCTCGTCGCGGATGGCCTCGGCCGTGGCGGTCAGTGTGGGCGGGTGGATCAGCGCGATCTTCGAGGCGTCGGCCAGGTGCTCGGTGAGGTCGCCGAGCAGGCCGCGCCCGACCACGACGTCGTAGGGCTGGGCGGTGGCGACCGGGATGCGCACCGGATCGGACAGCGCCGGATCAGACACGGGGGAACTCACTCCTTGGCTTCGGCGGGAGCGGCGAGCTCCGCCACGAGGGCCGCGACGATCTCGGCGGGCGGCCGGTCGTCGGTGACGATCTCGACGGTGGCGACCTCGCGGTAGACGGGCACCCGCTCGTCGAGCAGTTTCTTGAAGGTGGCACGGGGGTTCACCCCGGCCAGCAACGGCCGCGCGGAGGACAGCCCGGTGCGCTGCACCCCCGCCGCCAGGCCGACGTTGAGGAAGACCACGGTGTGCCGGGCCAGCCGGGCCCGGGTGCCCGGGGCGAGCGGGGCGCCGCCGCCGAGGGAGAGCACGCCGTCGTGCTCCGCCAGCGCGGTGGCGACCGCTTCCTCTTCCAGCGCGCGGAAAGCGGGTTCACCGTCTTCCGCGAAGATGTCGGAGATGCTGCGCCCGGCCCGGGCGACGATGTCGTCGTCGCTGTCCCGGAATTCGACGCCGAGCGCCTTCGCGAGCAGCGGGCCGACCGTGCTCTTGCCCGAGCCGGGCGGGCCGACGACCACCGCGCGCGGACTCACCAGCGCTCCTCGAGGGCCTTGAGGTACGCCTCGGCGTTGCGCTTGCTCTCGGCGAGCGAGTCGCCGCCGAACTTCTCCAGCGCGGCGTCGGCCAGGATCAGCGCGACCACCGACTCCAGCACGACCCCGGCGCGCGGCACCGCGCAGACGTCGGAGCGCTGGTGGATGGCCACCGCGGGCTCGCCGGTCTTGACGTCCACTGTGGACAGTGCTTTGGGGACGGTCGAGATCGGCTTCATGGCCACGCGGACGCGCAGCGGCTCGCCGTTGGTGATGCCGCCTTCGAGGCCGCCCGCGCGGTTGGACCGGCGGGTGACGCCGACCGGGCCGGTGCCGCGGTCGATCTCGTCGTGCGCCTGGCTGCCCCAGCGGCGGGCGGTCGTGAAGCCGTCACCGACCTCGACGCCCTTCATCGCCTGGACGCCCATCAGGGCGCCGGCCAGCCGCGCGTCGAGGCGACGGTCCCAGTGGACGTGGGAGCCGAGGCCCGGCGGGAGGCCGTAGGCGAGGACCTCGATCACGCCGCCGACGGTGTCGCCCGCCTTCCGCACGGCGTCGACCTCCGCGACCATCGCGTCGGTGCCCTCCTGGCTGAACGCGCGCACCGGGCTTTCGTCGATGGCGGCCAGGTCGGCGGCGACCGGCAGTGGGCCTTCGGGCGCGTCCGCGCCGCCGATCGAGACGACGTGGCTGAGGATCTCGACGCCGAGCAGCTGCTTCAGGTAGTTGCGCGCGACGGTGCCGAGCGCGGTCCGCGAAGCCGTCTCGCGGGCGCTCGCGCGCTCGAGGACGGGACGGGCCTCGTCGAAGCCGTACTTCTGCATGCCGGGCAGGTCCGCGTGGCCGGGGCGGGGCCGGGTGAGCGGTTCGTTGCGCGCGAGACCTTCGAGCACCTGCGGGTCGACCGGGTCGGCCGCCATGACCTGCTCCCACTTGGGCCACTCGGCGTTCTCGATCTGGACGGCGACCGGGCCACCCTGGGTGAGGCCGTGGCGGACGCCGCCGAGGAACTCGATGTGGTCGGTCTCGAAGCCCATCCGCGGGCTGCGGCCGAAGCCGAGACGGCGCCGGGCGAGCTGCTCGGTGACGTCGGCGGTGGTGACGGCGACCCCGGCGGGCATGCCTTCGAGCACGGCGGCCAGCGCGGGTCCGTGCGATTCACCTGCGGTGATCCAGCGCAACATGGGCTCAATCCTGTCACGGGCGGGGTGCGGGGCATGCCTCCGGTCATGCCGAGCCGGGGAAGAGGGCGCACAGCCGGGTGACGGCGAGGGTCCGAGCCGAGTGACCCCCGTACCCGGAAGGCCGGTTCGCGTGCCTGGAGGGTCGACTCGCGTGATCGGACAGTCGGCTCGCGTATCTGGAGTGGTCGGCTCGCGTATCTGGAGGGTCGGCTCGCGTGCCTGGAGGGTCGGCTCGGGTATCTGGAGGGTCGGCTCGGGTTTTCCAGGGCGGAACTCGCGTGATTGCGGGGGCATCACGTGTGACTGGAGGGGCATCACCAGGCTGGGGATGCCCCTTCCGTCAGAGGGTCAGGCGGAGGAGGGCCAGGCCGCTTCCCGTGCGGACCTCCAGGGCCGTCAGGTCCGACGCCTTGAGGGCCGTGCCGATCACGATGCGGGCCGTGTTGTCCGGGACCGCCTTCCACGTCGCCAGCTGGGTTTCCGTTCCCGTCCGGGAGATCGCCACCAGCACGTACTCGCCGCTGCTGCGGTCGCCCGTGTAGCTGCACGACATGTCCACCTGCGTGCCCCACGAGAAGGCGTCGAGGCGGGCGTCCGCGCGGACCGGGAACGCGCCGAGCGCCGTCATCGCCACCGAAGGCGGCGAAGGCGGCAGAGCCGGCGTGGGCGACGAAGCCACCACCGCCAGCGCGACGCACGCCGACACCGCCAGGGCCGCCGAGGCGGACGTCACCGCCGTGCGAATCCGGCGGCCGCGCCGGACGCGGCGGAGCACCGACGGCAGCAGGTCCGGCGGGGGTGCCGAAAGGTCCGGCGGCACCGCGGGCGCGTCGACCCTGGCCAGCAGCCCCGGCAGCCCCGCCAGTTCGCGCACCGAGGCCGCGCAACGGTCGCACGTGCGCAGGTGCTCCTCGAAGCGCTGACGGTCCTCGGGGGACAGCGCTCCCAGCACGTAGGCGGCGTCGAACGTCGCGAACGGGTCTTCGCTCACTGGGTCACCCCCCTCTCCTCGAGCACCAACCGCAACGCGCGCAACGCGTAGTGCGTGCGCGACTTGACCGTCCCTTCGGCCACGCCCAGCTTCAGCGCCGCGTCCGCCACTGAATAGCCCTGGAAGTAACACAGGACCAGCACCTCGCGGTGCCGTTCCGACAGCTCGGCCAGTCCCTCCGCGACCAGCCAGCCCTGCACCGCGCGGTCGGTGCCGTCGGCGACCGCACCCTCCGGTGGCCGGTCGGTGACCACCTCCGACCGGGCCGACGCCGACCGCCAGCCGTCGATGGCGATCCGCCGCGCCACCGTGAACAGCCACGCCCGCGCCGAGCCCTGCGACTGGTCCAGCACCGCCGGTGACCGCCAGGCCCGCAGCAGCGTCTCCTGGAGGACGTCCTCGGCCCGGATCCGGTCCCCGGAGGTCAGGTGCAGCGCGTAGGACCACAGCGCGGCCGCGTGTTCTTCGTGCAGCGCGCGCATCAGCGCTTCTTCGGCGACTTCTCCCACGAACTCAGGCCGCGACCCGGCGCCGGTCCTTCACGAACAGCAGCGCCAGGCCGCCCACGATGCAGACCGCCTCCGTGATGACGCCCCAGTACTCCGGCTGGCTGTTGAACTGGTCGTGGTTCCCCGCGAACCCGACCGTCGCGGCCAGCACGTACGCGCCGAGCGTCAGCGCCCCGAAGCCGAACGCGCCCAGCGCCGGCAGCCAGTGCCGCCAGGCCAGGACCGCGATCGCCAGCACCAGCCCGGCGATCGCGTCCAGCAGGAACAGCGGCCCGACGATGCCCGGGTAGTCCTCTGTCCACAGGAAGTAGTGCACGCCGGCCGAGCCCAGCAGCGCGGCCGCCACGACGATGCGCAGAACCCAACTCACCATGATCGTTCCTCCACTCCACACCCACTCCGCTACATACACGGTGCGGGGGGCGATCCGGTTCACCGGGGATTGAACCGAACGGGTGCCGATCTCGTTCAGTAGGGCATGACAGCCGAACTGCACTCCCGCCGCACCGTCCTGTCCACCGGTGCCGCCGTCGCCGGTGCCGCCGTCGGCGCCGTCGCCCTCACCGCCTGCTCGTCCGAGCCGGGTGCCAAGTCGGGCACCGCCCAGGCGCCGATCGCCGCCGGGACGCCGCTGGTCGCGCTTTCCGACGTCCCGGTCGGCCAGGCGAAGGCGGCCAAGGCCCCGGACGGCACCGACGTCATCGTGGCCCGGACGTCCGAGTCGGCCTGCGCCGCGTTCAGCGCCGTGTGCACGCACCAGGGCTGCACGGTCGCGCCGAAGGGCGCCGACCTGGTCTGCCCGTGCCACGGTTCGGTGTTCAACGCGCTCACCGGCGAGGTCAAGCAGGGGCCGGCGAACAAGCCGCTGCCGTCCGTGCCGGTCAAGGTCGAGAACGGGAAGGTCGTGACCGGCTGACGAGCCCGGGCACACCGGCGGGCCCTCGGGGACGATCGTCCCCGAGGGCCCGTTGTGTGACAGAAGAAACTCAGGCGTCCCAGACGAACAGCCGGTCGCCCGCGGCGACCTCGCGCTCGGTGTCCGAAGCGGACAGGACCTCCGCCGGCGCGTCCAGCGCGACGACCGGGACGATCGCCGAGTAGCCCGCCGCGGTCACCGCCTCCGGGTCCCAGCTGACGATCGGCTGGCCGGCCCGCACCTGCTCGCCCTTGACGACGTGCAGCGTGAAGCCCTCGCCCTTCTCCTTCACCGTGTCGATGCCCAAGTGGACCAGCACGGCCTTGCCGTCCTCGGTGGCCACGACGTAGGCGTGCGGGTGCAGCGTCGCGACCGTGCCGTCGACCGGCGCGACCGCGTCCGACCGGCCGCCCGAAGGCTGCACGGCGATCCCCGGGCCCACCATGGCCTGCGCGAACACCGGGTCCGGGACCTCGGTGATCGGCACCACGCGCCCGGCGACCGGGCTGAGGACCTCCAGGCTCACAGGAGGTCCTCGATGTCGCTGGCGATCGTGTCCGCCTCCGGCCCGACGATCACCTGCAGGGCCGACGACCCCATCTTCACCACACCCATCGCGCCGGCCTTCTTCAGCGCCGCTTCGTCGACGAGGCTCATGTCCTCGACCTCGCAGCGCAGCCGCGTGATGCAGCCCTCGATCTCGGTGAGGTTCTCCGTGCCGCCGAGCGCGGCGAGGATCTTCTCGGGCCTGTCATCCGCCATCGCGGTCTCCTTGATCACTGTTTGTTCCCAACCTGACGCGAACCGCGTGTCCACCTGTACTACGCCGATCGTCGGCATGCACGCCGCCGCGGGCCACGAACGGATAACGGTGGTTGACACCCGTCCGCACGGCGGAGCATCCTGCCCCATCAGATCATTGGTCTAGACCGGAACGTACCAATGTTCCGGGCCGGATGCGAGCACCGGTCCCCCGGTGCCGCGAGAACGAGGAGGGTGACGCCGATGAGCGCGGCCGCGCACGTCCCGCCACCCGACCGGGTCGTCAACGGGCCCACGCCCAAGCACGCCCAGCTGCGGGAGATCCTCCGCCGCACGGTGGAGCGCGAGCTCCCGCCGGGTGCGCCGATCCCGTCGGAACGCGAGCTGGCCCAGCGCTACGGCGTGTCGCGGCTCACGGTCCGGTCGGCGATCGGCAAGCTGGTCGAAGAGGGCCTGCTCGCGCGGGTCCGCGGCAAGGGTACGTTCACCGCGGCCCGGAGGATGGAGCTGCAGCTCTACCTGATGTCGTTCACCGACGACATGCGGAGGCGGGGGCTGACCCCGACGACCGAGGTGGTCTCCGCGGCCACCGAGGTGCCGCCCACCGCCTCGGCACACGCCCTCGGCCTGGCCGAGGGCGCTCCGGCGCACCACCTGGTGCGGTTGCGGCACGCCGACGGCGTGCCGCTGGCCGTCGAACGCGGCTGGTACCACGCGGGCCGGGCCCCCGGCCTGCTCGAACTGGACCTGACCCAGTCCATCTACTCGCAGCTGGCCGAGACGTACGGTGTACGTCCCGACCAGGCGTGGCAGACGGTCTGGGCGGAGGGCGCGGACCGCGAAACGGCCCGGCTGCTCGGCATGCGTGCCGGCAGCCCGCTGCTCGTGTTCCGGCGGGTCTCCAGCGCGAACGGCGACCCCATCGAAGACATCACGTCCTGGTACCGGGGAGATCACTACCAGGTGACCATGCAGTTGGACCGGAACACCCCGGAACCCGGTCAACCACCCCACTATGGAGGACCCAGATGAGCTCCACCACCGCGGAGGGGACGAAGAGCAAGGGCGGCGGAGGTCTCGCCGGCCTGCAGCGCTTCGGCCGCAGCCTCATGCTCCCCATCGCCACGCTCCCTGCGGCGGGCATCCTGCTGCGGTTCGGGCAGGACGACCTGCTCGGCAAGGACGGCCTGGGCTGGGACAAGGTAGCCGCCGTCATCGGTGCGGCGGGCAACGCGCTCTTCGACTTCCTGCCCCTGCTCTTCGCGATCGGCATCGCGGTCGGCTTCGCACGCAAGGGTGACGGCTCCACGGCCGTCGCCGGCGCCGTCGGCTGGGTCGTCTTCAACCGCGTGATCCAGGCCATCGCGCCGGTCAGCAGCCAGGTCGGCTACAAGCCCGCCTGGGACAGCTCGCCGCTGCACTGGCCCTACAGCGTCCTCACGGGCATCGTGGCCGGTATCGTCGCGGCCCTGCTGTGGCAGAAGTACCACCGGATCAAGCTGCCCGCGTGGCTGGCGTTCTTCGGTGGCCGGCGGTTCGTCCCGATCATCACCGCCTTCACGATGATCATCCTGGGTGTCGTCTTCGGCCTCGTCTTCAAGTACGTCGACCAGGGCATCCAGAACCTCGGCTCGGCGATCGTGGGCCAGCCGGTCATCGGTGGCGGCATCTACGGCTTCTTCAACCGCCTGCTCATCCCGGTCGGTCTGCACCAGCTGCTGAACGTGCCGATGTGGTTCATCTTCAACGGCGGTGACCTGACCAACTTCTTCAGCCACGTCCAGGGTTCGGGCGCGTTCATGACCGGGTTCTTCCCGATCTTCATGTTCGCCCTGCCCGCGGCCGCGCTGGCCATCTGGCAGACCGCCCGCCCGGCGCAGAAGAAGATCGTCGGCGGTGTGATGATCGCGGCCGCGCTGACCTCGTTCATCACCGGTGTCACCGAGCCGATCGAGTTCTCGTTCATGTTCGTGGCGTGGCCGCTGTACATCTTCCACGCGGTCATGACCGGTGTGTCGCTGGCGCTGGTGAACGCCCTGGACATCCACCTCGGCTTCTCCTTCTCCGCCGGCGGGATCGACTTCCTGCTCAACTCGAGCCTGGACACCGCGCACAAGGCGTGGCTGCTGATCCCGATCGGGCTGGTCTTCGGGGTGATCTACTACTTCGTGTTCCGGATCGTGATCACGAAGTGGAACCTGCGGACGCCGGGCCGGGAGGACGACTCGATCGAGGCGGACCTCGAGCGGACTTCCGCGAAGTAACATCAGCACCGACGTAGCACCCCTTAGGGAGAGGACGAACATGCCGGAGAAACGCGTCGCCGTGGCGAGCAAGGTGGGCCTGCACGCCAGGCCGGCCGCGCTGGTGGCGAAGGCGGCCGCGGCGCAGCCCGTCGCGGTGCAGATCGCCAAGGCCGGCGGGAACCCGGTGGCCGCCGGCAGTGTGCTCAACCTGATGACGCTGGCCGCCGGTTACGGCGACGAGGTGATCATCAGCGCCGAGGGCGAGGGCGCCGAGGAGGCCGTGGAAGCGGTCGCCCAGCTGGTCGCCACCGATCTCGACGCCTGAAACACCCCGCGAAGGCCTTCGCACCGGCTCCCCGACAGCCGGTGCGAAGGCCTTCGCGGCGTTTCGTAGGCTGGCGGCATGGAGAGTGTGCGCCTGATCGACGAGTGGCCGGTGGACAACGCCGCGACGGCCGTGGTCGCGGCCGACGGGAGCGTCGCCGGCCGCCACGGTGACACGGCGCGGAAGTTCCGGCTGGCCTCGGTGTCCAAGCCGCTGACCGCCTACGCCGCGCTCATCGCGATCGAGGAAGGCGTCGTCGAGCTCGGCACGCCGGCCGGTCCCGAGGGCTCGACCGTGCGGCACCTGCTGGCCCACACCTCCGGGCTCGCCTTCGACGCGCACCAGGCGATGGCCGAGCCGGGCACCCGGCGGCTCTACTCCAACGCCGGGTTCGAGCAGCTGGCCGACGCGCTGGCCGAGCACTCCGGCATCCCGTTCGCGCAGTACCAGGCCGAGGCGCTGTTCGGCCCGCTCGGCATGGCCTCGACCACGCTGGACGGCTCGCCGGCGTCCGGCGCGGTGTCCACTGTGGACGACCTGGCCGCGTTCGCCGCCGAACTGCAGGCGCCGAAGCTCTTGGACCCGGCCACCGTCGCCGAAGCCACGAACGTCGTGTTCCCCGGGCTCTCCGGCGTGCTGCCCGGGTTCGGCCACCAGAAGCCCAACGACTGGGGCCTCGGCTTCGAGCTCCGCGACCACAAGAGCCCGCACTGGACCGGGGCGAACAGCTCACCGCGGACGTTCGGCCACTTCGGCCAGTCGGGCACGTTCCTCTGGGTCGACCCGGACGCGGGCGCGGCCTGCGTCGCCCTGACCGACCGCGCGTTCGGCCCGTGGGCCGCCGAGGTCTGGCCGCGCTACACCGACGCCGTGCTGGCGGAACTGGGCGCGTGAAGCGGGTCCTCCTCGCCGTCCTCCTGCTGCTCGCCGCCTGCAGCGCACCCCGGGCCGCGCCCGCACCGGCGACGTCCCCGAACGGCCCCGAGCCGCCCCCTGCGCTCGGCACGAACGGCGCCGCGGTCCCGGCCCTGCGCTGGGCGCCGTGCCACGGGTCGTTCCAGTGCGCGTCCGCGGCCGTGCCGCTGAGCTACCGCGAGCCGAAGGGCGCCGCGATCACGCTGTCGGTGATCCGGTTGCCGGCGGGCGACCCGGGACGCCGGCTCGGCTCCCTGTTCTTCAACTTCGGCGGCCCGGGCACGGACGGGGTCGGCGAGCTGACCCGGTTCGCCGCCCGCTACCCGCCGGAGCTGCGCGCCCGGTTCGACCTGGTGAGCTTCGACCCGCGCGGGATCGGCGGGTCGGCGCCGATCAGCTGTCCCGGCGCCGACCACCTGCCGGCGGCCGGGTCCCCGGTGCGGCAGCCGGACGCGTTCTTCGCCGCGAGCGCGGCGGCCGGGCGGGCGTGCGCCGCATCGGGAGCCCTCCTGAGCCACCTCTCGACGGCGAACGTGGCCCGCGACCTGGAACTGCTGCGCCAGGCCGTCGGAGACGCCACGCTGAACTTCTACGGCTACTCCTACGGCACCTACCTGGGCGGCACCTACGCGAACCTGTTCCCGGCCAAGGTCCGCGCGATGACCCTGGACGGCACGCTGGACCTGGTCGCCAACGCCACCGGGAAGCCGGGCCGGGAGCGGCAGCCGGTGGACGTGCGGGCCGACGTCGCCGGGGCCCAGCAGCAGGAGCTCGACCGGTTCTTCGCGGTGTGCGCCGCGGCCGGGCCGAAGTGCGCCTTCTCCGCGGGCGATCCGAAGGCCCGGTTCGCCGGGATCTTCGCCCGCGCGTCGCACGGCCCGGGCGTGGGCTCCCTGATGAGGACGGTCGACAGCGCGCTCTACCAGTCCGGCCGGTGGAAGCGGCTCGCGCAGACCCTGTCCGCGATGCCGGCGGACCCGGGTGCCGCGTCACCGGTCCTGGACCCGTACGTGCCGACGCACTCCCCCGGCTTCCTGGCCGTCCAGTGCGTCGACAGCGACAACCCGCAGGCACCGGCGGACTACGCCGCCCTCGCCGCGCGGGAAAGCACCCGGCAGCCGTATTTCGGGCTGAGCGCGGTGTATGCGATGGCGCAGTGCGTCGGCTGGCCGGCCCGCGACGAAGACCGGTACACCGGACCGTGGCACCGGCCGCGGAAGAACCCGGTCCTGGTGCTGAACAACCGGTTCGACCCGGCGACCCCGCTGTCCAACGCCGAGGCGACGGCGGCGGAACTCGGCGACGGGCGGGTGCTCGTCGTCGAGGGCTACGGCCACACCTCGCTGGACGTGCCGAGCGCGTGCGCCTCGGCGGCCGTGGTGCGGTACCTGACGGACCTGGCCCTGCCGGCGACCGGGACGACCTGCGCCCCCGACACCGTCCCGTTCCCCTGACCCCCTCGTGAGTGAGAAACAGTGTTCTAACCCTGTTTCTCACTCACGACCAGCGGCGGCAGGGCGTTCAGCCGAACGGACGCCACCGGCAGGGTCCAAAGACCCTGCCGGCCGCCGGGCGCGGGTGGTGTTCTGTAGGGGTGCAGGCCCGCCGCAGGGCCGGTGCGGGGACCTCGGGCCCCGGCGGGCCGCACGCCTTCTTCACTCCATGACGCGGATCGGTTCCCCCGCCTGGTAGGCGGCGATGTCCTCGACCGCGTCACCGTAGAAGATCTCGTAGACCTCCCGCGTGACGAAGCCGATGTGCGGGGTCAGGACCGCGTTGTCGAGCGTCCTCAGTGGATGGTCGGCGGGGAACGGCTCGGTGTCGTAGACGTCCAGCGCGGCGGCGCGGATCTCCTTGCGCCGCAAGGCGTCCACCAACGCGGCCTCGTCGACGATCGGGCCACGCGAAGTGTTCACGAGCAGCGCGGTCGGCTTCATCGCGGCGAGCTCGGCCGCCCCGACCAGGCCGCGGGTGCGGTCGCCGAGCACCAGGTGGATGGACAGCACGTCCGAGCGCGCGAACAGCTCGTCCTTGGACACCGCGGTGACGCCGTGCGGGTCCGCCTTCTCCTGCGTGAGGTTCTGGCTCCAGGCGATGGTCTCCATCCCGAAGACCTGGCCGATCTTCGCCGCCCCGGCGCCGAGCCGGCCGAGGCCGAGCAGGCCGAGCGTCTTGCCGTGCAGCATGGTGCCGACGGAGGTCTGCCAGCCTCCGTCGCGCATCGACCGGAACTCCTGCGGCAGGTTCCGCGACGCGGCCAGGATCAGCGCCCAGGTGTGCTCGGCCGTCGGCTCGCCGATGTAGCCGGTGGCGGAGACGACGACGCCGTTGCGCCGGGCGGCGGCCACGTCGATGGCCGCGTTCCGCTTGCCCGTGCTGACCAGCAGTTCCAGCTCGGGCAAGGCGTCGAGCACCGCGGCCGGGAACCGGGTGCGCTCGCGCATGGCGACCACGCACTCGAAGCCCTGCAGCTGGGTGACGACGTCGGTCAGAGGCTCGGTGAAGACCGTGATGTCGGCCTTGAGGGACGCCCAGTCGCCGAAGGTGAGGGCGACGTTCTGGTAGTCGTCGAGGATCGCTATCCGCATGGACGTCACCGTAGCCGGGCCCGGACTTCCGCGCGGGGTGACGCGGCTCTCTCTTGAACGCGTTCAAAACCCGCGCTACCGTCCTTCTTGAACACGTTCAAAAACCGGAGGAAACCATGGACCCGACAGTCCTCGCCTACGCCCTCTACCTGCTGATCAGCGTCCCGCTGACGGTGCTCGTCGCCCGGACGCTGAGCAAGCACGGCCGCACCTTCCTCACCGAGGTCTTCGCCGACAGCCCCGGCCTCGCCAACGCCGTCAACCAGCTGCTGGTGGTCGGCTTCCACCTGGTCAGCCTCGGGTTCGTGACGCTGTTCCTGACCACCGGCGCCGACATCACCACGGCCCGCGAGGTGGTCGAAATGCTGTCGGTCAAGATCGGCACGGTGGCGCTCGTCCTCGGCGTCATGCACCTGGTCAACGTCCTGGTCTTCAACGGCATCCGGCGCCGTCACCTGGCCCCGAAGCCCGGGCCGGTGCCGCTGCCGTTCCCCTACCCCGGCGTGCCGCAGGCCCCGCCCTTCCCGGCCCCCTGACGGTGGCGGCGCTACCGTGCAGCGCGTGGCCAAGAGCGAAGAAACGCGGTCCCTGATCGTCACGACCGCCATGCGGCTGTTCGGCGAAAACGGCTACGACCGCACGACGATGCGGGCGATCGCCGCCGAGGCGGGCGTCTCCGTCGGGAACGCCTACTACTACTTCTCGTCCAAGGAACAGCTGATCCAGGGGTTCTACGACGAGATGGCCCAGCAGCACCTGGCGACGGCGCGGCCGCTGCTGGACGGCGAGACCGGCTTCGCCGCCCGCCTCAAGGCCGTGCTGCTGTGCTGGCTCGACGTCGCCGGGCCCTACCACCGCTTCGGCACGCAGTTCTTCGTCAACGCCGCCGACCCGGAGTCGCCGCTGAGCCCGTTCAGCGACGACTCCTCGGCCGCCCGCGAAGCGTCGATCGGCCTCATGCGCGAGGTCGTCGAGGGCTCCGACGTCAAGCTCGACCCGGAACTGCGCGCGCAGCTGCCGGAGCTGCTGTGGCTCTACCAGATGGGCGTGGTGCTGTTCTGGGTCCACGACCGTTCGGCCGGCACGAAACGCAGCCGGATGCTGGTCGAGCGCAGCGTGCCGCTGCTGGCCCGGCTGGTCGCGCTCTCCCGGCTCCGGCTGTTCCGGCCCGTCAGCCGGGAGATCGTCGGCCTGATCGCCGACCTCACCAAGCGGGACTGACCGCCCGGAAGTACAGGAACCGCGGCCGGGTCCGCAGGGTGGCCGTCCACTTCGGATCGGCGGCCTCGGCCGCCGGGTCCGGCATCGGCTCCACCAGGCGGTCCACCGCGAAGCCGGCGTCGCGGAGCGCCTGGAACGTCCAGCTCAGCGGGCGCCGGTAGAACCGCACCACGTTCCCGGGCGGGAACTCGTCCTCCAGCAGTTCGAGCTCGAAGTAGTTTTCCTTGCCGAACCACCGCCAGTCCTCGCCGGGGTGGTGCACCGAGAACACCAGCACCCCGCCGGGCGCGAGGACCCGGCGGAACTCCGCCAGCACCGGCCCCCAGTCCGGCAGGTAGTGCAGCACGAGGGACGCGGTGACGACGTCGATCGAGGCGTCCGGCAGGTCCAGGGGCCGCGCGAGGTCGGCGACCTCGAACCGGGCGGCGTCGCCGAACTTCCGGCGGGCGACGGCGATCATCCCGGCGCTGGAGTCGACCCCGAGGACGTCGGCACCCCGCTCGGCCAGGAGCGCGCTCAGGTGCCCGGCCGCGCAGCCGGCGTCGAGCACGCGCTGGCCCGTGACGTCGCCGGCCAGGTCGAGGATCGCGGGCCGGTCGTAGAGCGCGTTGGTGACGGACTTCTCCGCGTGCTCGGCGTAGGCCTCGGCGTGGCTGTCGTACTGCTCGGCGCGGGCGCGGCCGATGATCTCCTCGACCACCTCCGTCTTGGCGTCGGCGTAGTTCTGGACGTACGTCCACGTCTTCGCGGCGAGTTCACGCTTCTTCGCCGCGTACAGTTCCCGCTCCTCCGGGTGCGAGCGCAGGCGGTCGCGGAAGAGGCGGTAGCGCGGTGTCTGGCCGTTGCCCGGCGAGTACACGTGCAGGTTGATGTTCGTGTCCGGGCCCTTGAACATCCGGTGCTTCTCCCAGCCGGGCTCCCGGATCGTCACCCGGTACCCCGCCGCCTCCAGGGCCGGGAGGTAGGCGTCCTCGTCGTCGGAATCCGGTACCTCCAGGAGGATGTCGACGATCGGCTTGGCGCACAGCCCCGGCACCGACGTCGAGCCGACGTGCTCGAGGACGAGCACCCGCTCCCCCAGCACCGCCCGGATCCGCTCGGCTTCCCGCTCGAAGAGCCGTGGCCACTCCGGGTCGTAATCGGCGAGCGTGACGGTCGACTGGAGCTTCGGCGCTTCGCCGACAAACGCCGCCTGGACCTCTTCGTCGCTCAATGCGTCTTGACTGGTCATTCCGATAGACCCCCTTCAGCAAGGCAGTCGACCAGATTATCAACGCACGCAAGCGGTTTTCAGGTGATCGGCAGCGGCAGCAGGTTCCCGGTCGCTTCGCGCAGCGCGTCCCGCATCGCCGCCCGCGGGGCCGGACGGCCGGTGAAGTGCTCGGCCTGGCCGAATGCCTGGTGCAGCAGCATGTCCAGCCCGGTCGCGAGCCGGCCGCCGCGGGCCGCGACCGCTTCGGCGAGCGGCGTCGGCCACGGGTGGTAGATGACGTCCAGGACGTGCGCGACCACGGCGAGGTCGGCCACGTGCGCGACGACCGCGTCCGGCGGCACGGTGTTCACCAGCACCGCCGCGCCCGCCGCCAGGGCCGCGAAGTCCGTCTCCGACCAGCGCAGGACGTCGACGTCGAGCGAGGCCCGCTTGGCCGCGTCGAGGGTTTCGCCGGCCCGGGCCGGTTCGCGCACGACCAGGCGCACCTGCCGCACGCCGAGGTCCGCGAGCCCGACGACCGCCGCCGCCGCGGTGCCGCCCGCGCCGAGCACGACCGCGGTGTCCCCGGAGGACGGCTCGTAGCCGCCCGCAGCCCGCAGAGCGCCGGTGACGCCCTCGACGTCGGTGCAGTCCGCGAGCCAGCCCGCGGGCGTGCGGACCAGGGTGTTGGCCGCGCCGACGGCGGCCGCCCGCGGCGTCACCTCGGCCGCGTGGTCGAGGGCGGCGCGCTTGCCCGGCATGGTCACCGAGAACCCGGCCCACTCCGGGCCGAGGCCGTCGACCAGCGCCGGGAGCTCCGCGGCGCCGGCCTCGATCCGCTCGTACGTCCAGCCGGTCAGGCCGAGCGCGGCGAACGCGGCGCCGTGCAGCACCGGGGACAGCGAGTGCGCCACCGGTTTGCCCAGCACCGCCGCCTTGCGCGGCTCAGAAGACACCGCGTTCCTTGGCGAGGTTGACGTTCTTCTTGTGGTCGTCGAAGCTGACCGCGAAGCAGGACAGGCCGTTCTTCTCGCACTTGACGAAGTACACCCAGTCGCCCTCGGGCGGCTTGACCGCGGCCTTGATCGCGTCCGGGCTCGGCACCGCGATGGGGGTCGGGGTCAGCCCGGTCATCTTGTAGGTGTTGTACGCCCCGGCGCGGTCGCGGTCGTCGTCGTTGGTCGCCAGCGTCGGCCGGTCCAGCACGTAGTTGACCGTGGAGTCCATCTGCAGCCGCATGTTGATCTTCAGCCGGTTGTAGATGACCCGCGAGAGCTTGCCGAAGTCGGCCTTCACCGCCTCGCGCTCGATGATCGAGGCGATGATCAGCGTCTGGTACGGCGTCATCCCGGGACCGGTCGACTGCGGGGTCAGCCCGGCGACCTGGATCGCCTCGGCCGAGCTGTGCACCAGCTGCCCGAGGATCTCCTGGGCGGTGGACCCGGGCTTGACGTCGTAGACGCCGGGCGCGATCAGGCCTTCCAGCCGGCGGTCCTTGCGGTCGGCCTTGTTCGCGGGCTCGATCGCCCAGTCCGGCACGCCGAGCTGCTTGAGGTCCGCCGCGTCGACGGCCTTGCGCAGGTCGTCGGCCGAGACGCAGGTGCTCTTGCCGTTGAGCTGCGCGCAGGACGCCTTGGACATCAGGCTGTACACGCCGGGCGTGACCTTGCCGTCGGGCTGGGTGATGTCGTCGAACTGCGTGTACGGCCGGATTTCCAGCTGCCCGACGCGCGCGTCCGGGGTGGTGATCCGGTCGACCGCGCTGGCCCCGGACATGTGCGCCTTCATCACGTAGAAGCCGTGCTGGACCCGGGCGAGCTTCGGGTTGTCCTCGCCGGCCTTCACGAACGCCTTGCCGCTGGCGACGATGCCCGCCGAGGCGAGCTTCGCGCCGATCGCGGACGTCGTGTCGCCGTCGTCGACCTGGAACACGACGTCGTCGGTGCCGGCGCCTTCGAAGTCGTCGTAGCCGAAGATCTTGTTGAAGCCGTACCAGGCCCCGCCCGCGAGCAGGGCGATCACCGCGACCGCGGCGATCCAGCCGACGGCGCGCTTGCCCTTCTTGCGCGGCTTTTCCGGCTCTTCCTCGTAGTCGTCGTACTCCTCGTCGTACTCCGGGTCGTACTCCGCCCCGTCGTACTCGTCGTAGCCGTCGTACTCGTCGTAGTCCGCGTACTCGTCGTCCTCGGCGAGCGGCTCTTCGCGCGGCGCGCGGGGCGGCTCGGCCGGGGGCAGCGGGGCGAGCGCGGGCAGGACGTCGGTGACCGGTTCCTCGCGCACCGGCGGGGCCGGCGGACGGCGGCGGCGCGGATCGGCACCGGGTTCGGGCACGCCTGCGGACCGGTCACCCGGCTGGGCGGGCCGCCGGGCGGGCGGTTCGGGAACGGCGTCGGGGTCCGGCGCGGTGCGGCGGCGCCGCGAATCGGCGGCCTCGGGCGCGTCGGGAGCGCGGCGGCGGCCCGTTTCCCGCGGCTCCGGTGCCGGGCCACGCCGGCCCGGCGGCGGCTCGGCCGCGTCGGGCTCGGCGCGCCGCCGTCGCGGGGACGCCGGTTCGATGCGCTCGGGCAGGGCGCGCCGCCGTCCCTCGCCCTCGTCGGGGTCCGGGACGGCACGGCGCCGGGGCGCACCGGCTTCGGCGTCGTCGGGGTCCGGTGCCCGGCGGCGGCGCGGGGCCTGCTCGATCTCCGAACCCTCGTCGAGGCCGTGGCGGGCGCGGGCGGCGCGGGCCGGGGCGGCCCGCCGCTCCTGGGGGTCGACTTCGTCGTCGGCCGGGGGCAGGGTGCCCGGCGGCTCGAGACGGCGGCGACGTCCGGACGGCGGGGCGTCGCGGCGCGGGTCGTAGGCCGGCGGCTCCGCGGGCCGGGCCCGGCGGGAGGGCTGCGGCAGGTCGTACTCGCCGCTGGGGGCCTGCCCGCGACGCGGCGGCAGCTCGTGCTGCCCGCTCGGGGTGCGGCGCGGGTCGGTACGGCGTGGAGCGGGCCGGGACGGCGGCGGGGTGGCCGCTTCCGGCTCGCGCAGTCGCCGGCGCCCGCGTGGGGGCTCAGGTGGCTGCTCGTTCATCGGTCTCCCTCCCGGGCGCGGTGCGCAGCGGCGGCGTCGATCCAGGCCTGCAGGATCTCGACGGCGGCGGCCTGGTCGACCACCGCGCGCTGCTTGCGGCCTTTGACCCCGCGCTGGGAGAGGATGCGGGATGCGGTGACCGTGGTCAGCCGCTCGTCGCCCAGCCGGACCGGCACGGGCGCTATCCGCCCGGCCAGGCGTTCAGAATACGCGATGGCCAGCTCGGCCGCCGGACCCTGGCGGTTGGCGAGCGTTCTCGGCAGGCCCACGATCACCTCGACCACCTCGTGTTCGGTGACGAGGGCGGCCAGCTGGTCCAGATCACTGTCGTCGGTCGCATCGCGGGAGAGGGTAACCAATGGCGACGCCAGCATGGGCGCCGGATCGCTCAGCGCCACCCCGACCCGGACGGATCCGACATCCACGCCGAGCCGACGGCCGCGCCCCGGATCGTCCTTGCCTGGCCGATCCGGGCCGCGGTTTCCGCGGTTAACCAATGCCGGCAATCGCCGAGCGCAGCGCCGTGACCGCCTCGGCCGCGCCGGCCGGGTTCGTGCCACCGCCCTGGGCCATGTCGGGCTTGCCGCCGCCCCGGCCGCCGATCTTCCCGGCGAACGACGGCACGAGCTTGCCCGCGGCGATGCCCTTGTCCTGGGCCGCCTTGGTCGTCGCGACGACGAAGCTCAGCTTCTCGCCGGCCGGCGAGAACAGCGCCACGACCCCGGCCCGCGTGCCGAGCCGGCCACGGATGTCCGAGGCCAGCGCGCGCAGGCCGTTGCCGTCGACGTCCGGGACGACCTCGGCCACGACAGTGACTCCGCCGATCTCCTGCGCCTTGTCGACCAGCGCGCCCGCCGAACCCAGCACCTGCTGGGTCTTGAGCTGCGCGATCTCCTTCTCGGCGTTCTTCAGCCGGGAGAGGACGTCGTCGATGCGGCCGGGCAGCTGGTCCGACGGCACCTTGAAGGTGTTCGCCAGCTGCGAGACCAGCAGCTGCTCCTTGCGGACGTACTTGAGCGCGTCCGTGCCGACCAGCGCCTCGACGCGGTGCACGCCCGAGCCGATGGAGGCGTCCGAGACCAGCTTGACCAGGCCGAGCTGGCCGATCCGGTCGACGTGCGTGCCACCGCAGAGTTCGCGGGAGTAGTCGCCCATGTCGACCACGCGGACGTCGTTGCCGTACTTCTCGCCGAACAGCGCGACCGCGCCCAGCTCGAGGGCCTTGTCCTTGGTCGTGGTGTAGCTCTGGACCTCGACGTTGGTCTGGAGGTAGTCGTTGACCTCCTCCTCGACCTCGGTCAGCACGTCGGACGACACCGAACCGGGCGTGGTGAAGTCGAACCGCATCCGGCCGGGCGAGTTCAGCGAGCCCGCCTGCGCCGCGCGCTTGCCGTACGCGCCGCGGACGGCCGCGTGCACCAGGTGCGTCGCGGAGTGCGAGCGCTCGATCGAGAGGCGGCGGTGCGCGTCGACCGAGCCGGTGACCTTGGAGTCCAGGCCGACCTCGCCGTCGACCACCTCGACGCGGTGCACGTACAGGCCCGGCACGATCTTCTGGACGTCCAGGACCTTGAGCTCGACGCCGTCGCCGAGCAGCACGCCGGTGTCGGCGACCTGGCCACCGCTCTCGGCGTAGAACGGCGTCCGGTCGAGGACCAGTTCCGCCTTCTTGCCCGCCGAGACGCTGCGGACCGGCTGCCCGTCTTCGAGCAGCGCCACGACCTTGGCCTCGGCCTGCAGGTCGGTGTAGCCGAGGAACTCGGTCTCGCCGTGCTGCTCCAGGACCTTCCGGTACTCCGAGAGGTCGCCGTGGCCGGTCTTGCGGGACGCCGCGTCCGCCTTCGCGCGGGTGCGCTGCTCGTTCATGAGCGTGCGGAAGCCGTCCTCGTCGACGGTCAGGCCCTGTTCGGCCGCCATTTCGAGGGTGAGGTCGATCGGGAAGCCGTAGGTGTCGTGCAGCTGGAAGGCCTTGTCGCCGGCCAGCACGTCGCCGCCGCCGCGCTTGGTCTCCTCGGCCGCCATGTCGAAGATGCGCGAACCACTCGTGAGGGTCGAGAGGAAGGCTTCCTCTTCGATCCGGACGACCTCGTTGATCCGGTCGAAGCCGCTGACGAGCTCGGGGTAGGTCGGGCCCATGGTGTCGCGGACGACCGCCGCGAACGCCTGCAGCACCGGCTCGTGCACGCCCAGCAGGCGCGAGGAGCGGATGATCCGGCGCAGCAGGCGGCGCAGCACGTAGCCGCGGCCGTCGTTGCCCGGGGTGACGCCGTCGCCGATGAGCATGACGCCGGTGCGGGCGTGGTCGGCGATCACGCGGAAGCGGACGTCGTCGGCGTGGTTGCCGCCGTAGCGGCGGCCGGAGAACTCCTCCGCGCGGCCGATGACCGGGCGCACGAGGTCGGTCTCGTAGACGTTCTCGACGCCCTGCAGGATCGTCGCGACGCGCTCGACGCCCATGCCGGTGTCGATGTTCTTCTTCGGCAGCTCGCCGATCGGCGGGTGCCCGAGCTTGGGGCTCAGGTCGCCGCGGACGTCCTGCATGAAGACGAGGTTCCAGATCTCGATGTAGCGATCCTCGTCGGCGACCGGGCCGCCCTCGCGGCCGTACGCCGGGCCGCGGTCGTAGTAGATCTCCGAGCAGGGGCCGCCGGGACCGGGCACGCCCATGTCCCAGTAGTTGTCCTTGCCGTCGCGGGCCTGGATGCGCTCGCCGGGCAGGCCGGTGAGCTTGCGCCACAGGCCGGCCGCCTCGGAGTCGTCGTTGTAGACGGTCGCCCAGATGCGCTCCGGGTCGAGGCCGAAGCCGCCTTCGGTCTGGGGCTTGGTGATCAGCTCCCAGGCCGCCTCGATGGCGCCTTCCTTGAAGTAGTCGCCGAAGGAGAAGTTGCCGGCCATCTGGAAGAAGGTGTTGTGCCGGGTGGTCTTGCCGACCTCGTCGATGTCCGGCGTGCGCACGCACTTCTGCACGGAGGTCGCGCGCGGGTACGGCGGCGGCGCCTCACCGAGGAAGTACGGCTTGAACTGCACCATGCCGGCGTTGACGAACAGCAGGTTCGGGTCGTCGAGGATCAGCGGCGCGCTGGGCACGCGCGTGTGGCCGCGGCCTTCGAAATGGCGCAGGAAACGGTCGGTGATTTCGTGTGTGTCCACGGGTCAGTCCTTGTAGAGGTTCGGAACGGGGTCGGCGGCTACGGCGAAGGGCTCCGGGCAGGCCCGGATCAGCCCTCCGCCCGGCGAGCTCGCCGGACCGGGCGCCGGGCGGCCGCGTGCCGTCCCTCGGCGCGGGGCGCGCTCACGCCCGTCCGCTCCTCGACCATGTCGTGCAGCTCCTGTTCCCGCTCGTTCATGCCCGCCCGCACCTCGGCGCCGAACGAACCCACGGCGCCCGCCAGCTCGCGCACGGCATCCCCCAGGTTCGATGCTAACCCGGCCGGAGTGGCCTGACGAGCGGTTTCGGCGGCCTTGCGGGAGAGCACGACCCCGGTGACGACGCCGACGCCGAGCCAGAACAGCCGCTTCATTTCCCGGCCTTCCTGGCGGCCTTGAGAGCGCTCTTCTTCTTGCGCGCCTTGATCGCCTTGGACAGGCCGTAGGACAGGGCCGCGGTCTTGACCAGCGGGCCGCCCAGGGTGGCGGTGAAGACCGACGTCAGCGCGGAGACGTTGCCGGTCATCGCCTGCGCGTTCGCGGTGATCCCGTCGACCCGCTCGAGCTGGGTGTTGACGTGCGTGATCGTCTCGTTCGCGCCGATCAGCAGCGGATCGGTGTTGCTGTTGGTGCGCTCGATCGCCTCGGTGGCCGCGTCCAGCGTCTTGCCGAGCTTGATCAGCGGGATCGCCAGCAGGACGACCAGCACCACGAATGCTCCTGCGGCGATCAACGCGGCGATCTGCCCTGCCGACACGGGCCCTCCTCGGTTCAGGGGTCGGGATGCCGCCTGAGGTTACCGCCTGGCCGGGTCCCCGACCGTGTCACCCCGCCGGGCCCGGAAAACCCCTCGCCCGGAGGCCGCGGACCGCCGGAACTGTCGGTGCCCGCCGGTAGAGTCGAAAACGGGGGGCGCCCCGGCGGCCTGGGGTTTCCTGCCTACCGGTCCCTGACGACCGCCCGGTACAGCGCGGCCATGTCCTCGTCGCCGTACCCGGCCCCGACCGCCGCCTCCAGGTGGGCCAGCACCGCCTTCGCGCCCGCCACGTCGGCGTCCTCGCCGGCCGCCTCCACCACCAGGCGGGCGTCCTTCGCCGCCAGGCTCGCCGGGAACGCCGGCGGGTACTCGCCCGCCAGCATCGCGCCGCCCTTCGCGTGCGCGTAGCCCACGTCCAGGCCGCCGCCCTTGATCGTCTCCAGGAACAGCTGCGGGTCCAGGCCCAGCGCCCGGGCCAGGCCGAGGCTCTCGGCCGTTCCGTTCGTCAGGGCCAGCACCCAGGCGTTCATCACCAGCTTCAGGCGGCTTCCCCGGCCCGCCGGGCCGAGCCACTGCGTCTTCACGGCGACCGCGTCGAACACCGGCGTCGCCTTCGGGCGGGCCTCCTCCGGGCCGGACGCCAGGACCTGCAGCTGCGCCTGCTCCGCCGGCTGGCGGGTGCCCAGCACGGGGGCGTCGACGAACACCACGCCCGCCTTCTCGGCCATGGCGGCCAAGCGGTCGGTCCACTCGAGTCCGACCGTGCTCATCTGCAGCCACAGCGTCCCCGAAGCGGGCGAAGCGGCCTCGAAGGCTTCAGCGACGGCCGGGCCGTCGGCGAGCATCGTGACGAGGGTGTCCGCGCCCTCGGCCGCGGCAGCTGCCGAGGACGCCACCGTGGCCACGTCGGACAGGGGCTCGGCCTTGGCGCGGGTCCGGTTCCAGACCCGGACGTCGAGGCCCGCCCTGGCGATGTTGGCCGCCATCGGGGCGCCCATGATCCCGGTTCCGAGAAACGCGACAGTCATGCCGCCATCGTCGCCGACCCCGGGCGGCCCCGCGCGCTCAGTAGTCGCCGAGCAGGCAGAACGGGTGGCCGGCCGGATCGGCGTAGACGCGCCAGCCGCGGCCGCCGAGGTCCGGGTCGAGCAGCCGCCCGCCGTGGGCCAGGACCTGGTGGTGCGACTCGCGCAGGTCGTCGACCTCGAAGTCGAGGTGGAACTGCTGCGGGAACGCGGGGTCCGGCCAGCGCGGCGGCTGGTGGCCGTACGCCCGCTGGAAACCCAGCACCAGCCCGTTCACGTGCAGGGTGGACCAGTCGTCGTCGACGCGCCACCGCGGGTCGGGCCGGTCCACTTCGCCGCCGAGCAAGGCCTGGTAGAAGCGGGCGAGCACGAGCGGTTCCGGACAGTCCAAGACGATGCACTGCAGCGTCGCGGGCACGGGTACGCCTCCTGCCGTCGCTGCGGCCTTCGCCTGTTCCGGGCCGCCTCGAAGGGGGAAAGTTTACGAACCCCGATGATCTTGGCCACTCCGGCCCGCACTCCGGGCGAACGGTGTTCAACAGCGCGTGAAGCCGCCTTCACGCAGTGATCACCGCCCGCGGATCGTCCGGCGCAGTTTGGGGACGCGATCGGCGAGCGTCCGCTCGGCCCCGCGCTGGGTCGGCTCGTAGTAGTCCCGGCCCACCAGGTCGTCCGGCGGGTACTGCTGGGCCAGCACCCCCTCGGGCACGTCGTGCGGGTACCGGTAGCCCTGCGCGTTGCCCAGTTTCTTCGCGCCCGCGTAGTGCCCGTCGCGCAGGTGCGGCGGGACCGTGCCGGCCAGCCCGGCGCGGACGTCCGCGAGTGCGGCGTCGATGCCCTTGATCACCGCGTTGGACTTCGGCGCGGTGGCCAGGTGCACGGTCGCCTGCGCGAGCGCCAGCCTGCCCTCCGGCATGCCGATGAACTGCACCGCGTGCGCGGCCGCGACCGCCGACTGCAGCGCCGTGGGGTCGGCCATCCCGATGTCCTCGCTCGCGTGCACCACCAGCCGCCGCGCGAGGAACCGCGGGTCCTCCCCCGCCTCGATCATCCGGGCCAGGTAGTGCAGCGCGGCGTCCACATCGGACCCGCGGATCGACTTGATGAACGCGCTGATCACGTCGTAGTGCTGGTCGCCGTCGCGGTCGTAGCGCACCGCCGCCTTGTCCACAGTGGACTCGACGGTGGGCAGGTCGATCGTCTTCGCCTCGGTGGCCGAGGCCGCGTCCGCCGCCGCCTCCAGCGCGGTGAGCGCCCGGCGGGCGTCTCCGCCCGCGAGCCGGACGAGGTGGGCGCGCGCGTCCTCGGTCAGGGTCAGCTCGCCGCCGAGGCCGCGCTCGTCGGCCAGGGCGCGCTCGAGCAGCTGCGTGATGTCCTCGTCGGTGAGCGGGCGCAGCTGCAGCACCAGCGAGCGCGACAGCAGCGGCGAGACGACGGAGAACGACGGGTTCTCGGTGGTCGCCGCGACCAGCAGCACCGTGCGGTCCTCGACCGCGCCCAGCAGCGCGTCCTGCTGGGTCTTGGAGAACCGGTGCACCTCGTCGATGAACAGCACGGTGTTCTCGGTGTTGTACTGCCGGCGCCGCCGCGCCTCCTCGATGACCCCGCGGACCTCCTTGACGCCCGCGGACAGCGCCGACATCGCGACGAACCGGCGGCCGGTGGCGATCGAGACGAGGTTGGCCAGCGTCGTCTTGCCCGTGCCGGGCGGGCCGTAGAGCAGCACCGACGCCGGTGCGGCGCCTTCGACCAGCCGCCGCAGCGGAGCCCCTTCGCGCAGCAGGTGCTGCTGGCCGACGACCTCGTCGAGCGAGCGCGGCCGCATCCGCACGGCCAGCGGCGAGCTGGCCGGGTCCGCCTGCCGCTCGTCCGCGGTCGACGTCGTCCGCTCCGGGGGCGGCGCGATGTCGGCGTTCACGGTGAAAAGCTCGTCCTGTGCCACACCGAAGACGTTAACCGACACCACCGACAGAACCGCTTGCCCCGGTCCCCGCATCGGCGCTACCGTCGTACTGACCGGTTGACCGAAAGTGCGAATCCGGTCAACACGTCAAACCCTCAACGAACCCGCAGGTGGACGACCGCATGAGCCATCCCAACCGCGAACGCGCCGACCGGATCCTGGACGCGGCGGGCGAGCTGCTGCTGCGCATGGGCTACCGCAAGGTGGCGGTGGACGACATCGCGCGCGCGGTCGGCATCGGCAAGGGCACCGTCTACCTGCACTGGCGCAACAAGGAACTGCTGTTCCAGGCGCTGATGATGCGCGAATCGGCCGACCTCACCGACGAGGTCCTGCAGGCGATCGAGGCCGACCCGGCGATGATCCTGCCGCACCGGATGATCCCGGAGTCGTTCCTGATCACGCACCGCCGTCCGCTGGTGATGGCGATGCTGCGCGGCAACGCCGAGATGTTCGGGTCCCTCGGCGACCTCGCGCTGCACAAGCAGCAGGACGAGCTGCGCGCGCAGTTCGAGGAAACCATGCTGCGGCACGGGCTGATCCGCGCGGACGTGCCGAACCTGAGCTACGCGCTGAGCGCCTCGACGCTCGGCTTCTACCTGGGCGACACGCTTTCGCACGAGTTCGAGGACGTTCCCCTCGAAGCGAAGGCGGCCGTCCTCGCGCACGTGATCCGCACCGCGTTCGAGCCGGCCGGGGAGCCCGATCCCGGCGTGGTCGCGGAAGTGGCAGCGGAACTGGGCTCGGCGCTCGAGGAGCTCGTGTCGAGCTACCGCAACGGGATCTACGCACACGATCCCGCCAGGCCACCCGGGTAGCTCCCGGGGTTGCACAGGGGAAAGGGGCGGAAATGACCACCACACTCGCCGACACCTGGGGACTCCACGAATCCCAGTTCTGGTTGCGGGGAAAACAGCCGGAAAAGCAGGTCGAGTTCGCCGCGGAACTGGGGATGTGGAACGTCTACGGGCACCCGGAGGCCGAAGCGATCCTCCGCGATCCGGCGACGTTCTCGTCCGACACGTCCCGCCTGGTGCCGAAGGAGATGATGCCGGAGCTCGACGAGGACGCGCTGGCGGCGGGCAGCATCCTGCAGCTGGATCCGCCGCTGCACAACAAGATGCGCAAGCTCGTCAGCCGCGCTTTCACGCCGAAGGTGGTCGCGGACCTCGAGCCGCGGATCGCCGCGATCACCCGCGAGCTGCTCGACGCCGCCCCCACCGGCGGCCGGCTGGAGCTGGTGGCCGACCTGGCCTACCCGCTGCCGGTGATCGTGATCGCCGAGCTGCTGGGCGTCCCGGCGAGCGACCGGTACCTGTTCAAGGGCTGGGTGGACCGCATGTTCGAGTCCGCCGACCAGGTTTCCCTGGTGAATCAGGACGAAAAGCAGGGCGAAGCGATCAAGAAGTCCCTGGAGGGCCAGAAGGCGCTCATCGACTACCTGGGCGGGCACGTCGACGAGCGGCGCAAGCAGCCGCGCGAGGACCTGCTGACGAAGCTGGTCGAGGCCGAGCTGGACGGCGAACGGCTGTCCCGCGCCGAGGTCGTCAACTTCGCGAACATCCTGCTGCTGGCCGGCCACATCACCACCACGATGCTGCTCGGCAACGTGGTGCTGTGCCTGGACACCTACCCGGAGTGGGACGAGCGGGCGCGCGCCGACCGGTCGCTGGTGGCGCCGGTGATCGAAGAGTCGCTGCGGTACCTCACGCCGTTCGCGGCGGTGGGCCGCACGACGATGCGGGAGGCGGAGGTCGGCGGTGTCACCGTGCCGGCCGACCAGATGCTGCTGGTGTGGGTGGCGGCGGCCAACCGGGACGAGCGGGTGTTCGCCGCCCCTGGCCGGTTCGACCCGCTGCGCGACCCGAACCCGCACCTGGCGTTCGGCCGCGGCATCCACTTCTGCATCGGCGCGCCGCTCGCGCGGCTGGAAGGCCGGGTGGCGCTGGACATCCTGTTCGACCGCTACCCGGCGTTGCGCACGATCCCGGGTGAGCCGCCGAAGTTCCAGGTCAACCCGAACATGACGGGGGTGCGCGAACTGCCGCTCACCGTGGCGTGAGGGCGTTGCGCCCTGGGCGAAATCCCTCGCCCGGGGCGCCGCGCGTGCCCGATGGTGGGGCGGTGAACGTGGCCGTGCTGTCCGACATCCACGGGGTGCGGCCGGCGCTGGAGGCGGTCCTGGCGGAGCCGGACGTCCGGGCGGCGGACCGGATCGGGCTGCTGGGCGACCTGCTCGCCGGGCCGATGCCGGTCGAAACCCTCGAACGGCTGCAGGCGCTCGGCGACCGCGCGGTGTGGGTCCGCGGCAACGCCGACCGCGAGCCGGCGGAGTCGGCCCGCACCGGCGGTTCGTTCGTCCCGGACCCGATCTTCCCGTGGGCGGCGCGGCAGCTGCGTCCGGCCGACCTGCCGGTGCTGGACGCGCTGCCGCTGACGGTCACGCTGGGCGAGGTGCTGTTCTGCCACGCCACCCCGCGCGACGACGCCGAAATCGTGCTGGTGGACTCGTCCCCGCAGCGTTGGGCGGAGGTGCCGGCGGGGGTTTCCGCGCCGACGGTGGTCTGCGGGCACACGCACCTGCAGTTCGCCCGGTTCGCCGACCGGCGGCTGGTCGTGAACCCGGGCAGCGTCGGGATGCCGTACGGGGCGAGGGGTGCGCACTGGGCCCTGCTCGGCGAAGGCGTCCAGCTGCGGCGCACGGAGTACGACGCCGAGGCGGCGTGCCGGTACCTGACTTCGCGGTCGGCCTATCCGGACATCGAGGAGTACTTCGTCCGCAACCCGGCTTCGGACGTGGAGGCGTTGCGGGTGTTCAGCGGGCGCGGAACGAGTTCCACATGATCACCGCGGCGTAGGGCAGGAACTCGCGGCCGCGGCGCCACAGCCACGGGATGCCCTTGAGCACCAGCCACCCCACGTGCCCCGCGGTGCTCGGCTCGACGCCGCCGCTGCAGGTGAGGCTCACCGGTTCCGGCACGGCGTACCCGGCTTCGGCGAGCAGCCCGGTGAAGCCGTCGGCGAGCATGCGGTGGCCCAGTTCGGAGGGGTGCAGCCGGTCGACGCTCCACGACGCGAGGTCGTAGGCGCCGGGCAGCAGCGCGAGATCGAGGCAGGGCACGCCTTCGCGGGCGACGACCTCGTCGATGGCCGCGTTGAGCTCGGCGACGCGGGCGCTGAGGGCGCGTTTCAGCGACTGCGGGAGGCGGAAGACCTTGCTGTGGTCGTGGAACCGGACGGGCACGACGGTGGTCCCGGTCTCCCGCAGGCGGCGGATCACCTCGGTGAGGTCGGCGGCGATCCGGGCGGCGTCGAAGTCGGGCCGCAGGGTGTCGTTCATGCCGGCGACGACCAGCGCGACATCGGGCCGGTGCGCAAGGGCGGCGGGCACCTGTTCGGTGAGCACGCACCGCATCCGTGCACCGGCGAAGGAGGGGTTGAGGTAGCCGTCACCGGCAATCCCGAGCGCGGCGGCGACCAGCGGGCCGACCCCACGCCAGCCGCCCCGCCGCGGCAGGGGATCCCCGAGCCCGACGGCGGTGGAGTCCCCGAGCACGACCAGCCGCCGAGCCGGCCTCGGCCGCAGCGCCGGAACGGCGGCCAGCTGAGGCCGGCGGCCGGGTTCGGGGAGTTCGGGGGTGACATCGACGCTCATCACGGTCACGGTGACGACCATCGGCCACGCAGGCTCACAGGCGGTGAGGTCGAGGTAACGCGCCTGCGACACCGGGCCTAATTCTTGACGCGAAGCTCACGGACGCCGGAAATGTCCTGATGGCGGCGCCCACGGAGGTCGCTCCCCACGAAGGTCGAGGCTTGCCCACGAGTACCGCGCCGAAGTGACCACGGGCGGCGATCAGCTGCGGATCGCGCCGGTCGGGGCCGGTCGCCGGCCGGCTTGGTCGCCAGCCGGGCCGGTCACGCCGATCGCGCCGGTCGGGGCCGGTCGGTCGGGCCGGTCGCCAGCAGGGCCGCTCGCGCCGGTCGCCACTCGGGCCAGCCGGGCCGCCTCCCGCCCCAGAACAGCGCCCACCCTCCCAGGGGGCCGGTCCCGGTTCCAGCGTATCGAGAGCCACCGACAAGAACCGCGAAAAGCCGCCGACCCGCCTCAGCCATCCCCATCACGGCCACCCTGTGAACAACCACCCGGCCTCAGCGGAACGCCGGATAAAACGCCAGGTCCGCATGCGGCCCCAGCCGAGCCGCCAGAGCCGCTGCCACCCGGGCCGAAAACTCCGATACCGCCGTCATCCGGACATATCCCGCGTGCTTCGCCAGATCACGCCACCACGTCACGAACGCCGCCTCGCGGCTGACCGGGGCCGCGTGGCGGGAGAGGTTCAAGCCGCCCAGTTCCTCGCCCGTGATCAGCCAGACCCGCAGCAGCTCGCTCGCCGTCAGGTGCGTCGCCAGGGCTTCGTCGTCCGCGAAGGCCGGCCAGATGCCCACCACCTCCGCGCGCCAGGCGGCGATCATCGCCTCGCTCATGCCCGCCGGGAGGGCCAGGGCGTCCGGCCAGCTCGCGAACGGCAACCGCAGGTGGGCCGCGTCGTCCAGGGCCGAGCGGACGCAGCCGTACTCGAAGTCGAGGAAACGGACGCCCTGGCCCGTCACCAGGTTGTTGTCCGGGCTCAGCTCGACCGGGCTGAACGCCCGGAAGCCCGCCGACCGCGACTGCTCCAAAGCCGCCGTCACCTGCGCGCGGACGTCGTCGGGCACCGGGATGCCCAGGCGCTCCTGGATCAGGGACGGCACCCGCGCGCACAGCTCGTCGACGCCGCCGGAATCGCTCTTCGCCGGGCCGCCGAGGCGGCGCAGCAACGCATTGAAGTCCGCTTCGCGCCCCGCCGTGTTCGCGTGCAGGCGACCCAGGGAGCGGGCCCAGGACAGCAGCGCGCGTTCGGCCGCGCGGGAGTCGCGGGCGTAGAGCTTGTCCTCCAGCGTCGGTGTGCGGCCGAGGTCCTCCAGCACCAGCACGCGGTCGCGGCCGTCGTGGGCCAGCAGCTCCGGGCACATCCGCTCGTCCGGGGACAGCGCCGTGAACAGCTGGTAGCTGACCGCCTCCTGGGCGAACGGGTCGGCGCCCGCCGCCGGCTGGTCCGGGTAGTGCTTGATCACCAGCGTGCGCGGCAGCGCGAAGGACGACGACACCACTCTCGCCCGGACCACCGTCGCCGGCCCGCTACCCGCGAGGTCCTCCGGCGCGACGAGGGTGATCGGACTGCCGAACCGGCGCGAGAGAACGGACTCGCCCGCCGCGACCGCCGCGGCGACGGCGAGCTGCTCGGCTCCGGCCCCGACGCCGGCGTCGCCGGTGGACGAGGTGTCGACTGTCATTGTCACCGACCCTACTCGTGACTGAGCAACCATGACTACTGACATCCGGACAGAAAGGCGCATCCGCCCGGACACGGGTCACCCTCGTGAAAGCGGACGCGTTCCCACCGCTGAACGTTGCCCATTCCGGCGCACGATCAACACAATGGCCGCTGCTGCAACGATTCCGAGAAGGTTGACCAGCAGCTGGCCGACGGACTGGAGGCACCGGCTCCACTCCCCCGCCACCGCCGCGACGACCGCGTACCCCGCGGCCGGCACCGTGGTCACGGAAATGAACACGCCCACCAGCGCGGCCGACTTCGCCGAGGTCATGGCGAGCATCCCGGCCGCGCCGGCCAGCATCGCGACGACCAGCGACGGCACGCCGACCGAGAAGACGAAGTCGACCTCGTGGTTCCGTTCCAGCCGGAACGCGTCCGCGCCGAAGACGTCGGTCGCACGCACGAGCAGCGCGCCGCCCAGCGTCACGACCATCGCCAGCGGGAAGCCGGCGCCCAGCGCGGCACCCGCCCGGCGGACGAGGTCCCAGCGGCGCAGCACGCTCCCGACCGCGAGCGCGGCGAGCGGGCCGAACTCCGGGCCGACCACCATCGCGCCGACGATGGTGACCGCGGAGTTCGTCAGCACGCCGACGGCGGCCAGCAGGCACGCGATGGTGAGGAAGGCCAGGAACGTCACGTTCAGCCGGGATTCCTCGCCGGTGCGCGCAACCAGCTCCTCCCACACCACGGCGTCCGCGGCCTCGCCCGGCGCCGCCTCTTCCGCCCGGTCGGCGGCGTCGGACAGCGCCGTGTCCAGCGATTCCAGCGTGATGCCGCCGGTGTGGTCGAGCTCGAGCGCGCACAGGGCGTCGATGATCTCGTCCGCCGCCTCGCGCGCGATGTCGGCCTCGACCAGGTCACCCGCCGGTTCGACGGCCGCGCCGCGGTGCACGACGAGGTGCGCCGTGCCGGCGTGGGCCCGCAGGATGCCGAGTGCCTCGCCGGTCTTCTCCGGCGGGCACACGGCCCTGAGGTGCAGCACTAGTTCTGCGGGGCGGCGGCCGGTTTCGCGTCGATGCCGGCCTCCTTGCGCTGCTGCGCGGTGATCGGCGCCGGCGCCGCGGTCAGCGGGTCGTACCCGCCGCCGGTCTTCGGGAACGCGATCACGTCACGCAGCGAGTCGGCCTTGGCCAGCAGCATGACGATCCGGTCCCAGCCGAACGCGATGCCACCGTGCGGCGGCGGGCCGAAGGCGAAGGCGTCGAGCAGGAAGCCGAACTTCTCCTGCGCCTCCTCCTCGCCGAGGCCCATCAGGCTGAAGACGCGCTTCTGGACGTCGCCGCGGTGGATACGGATCGAGCCGCCGCCGATCTCGTTGCCGTTGCAGACGATGTCGTAGGCGTAGGCCAGGGCGTTGCCCGGGTCCTGCTCGAACTTGTCGATCCACTCCGGGGTCGGCGAGGTGAACGCGTGGTGCACCGCGGTCCACTTGCCGGAGCCGACGGCGACGTCGTCGCCGATGTCCTCGACCGGCGCGAACAGCGGCGCGTCGACGACCCACACGAACGACCAGGCGTTCTCGTCGATCAGGCCGAGCCGCTTGCCGATCTCGTCGCGCGCGGCGCCGAGCAGCGGCTGCGTCGACGCGGCCTTGCCCGCGGAGAAGAAGATGCAGTCGCCCGGCTTGGCGCCGGCCGCGGCGGCGACGTTCTCGCGCTCGGTCTCGGACAGGTTCTTCGCGACCGGGCCGCCGAGCGTCCCGTCCTCGTTGACGAGGATGTACGCGAGGCCGCGGGCGCCGCGCTGCTTCGCCCACTCCTGCCACGCGTCGAGCTGGCGGCGCGGCTGGTCGGCGCCGCCGGCCATCACGACCGCGCCGACGTACGGGGCCTGGAACACGCGGAACGGCGTGTCGGCGAAGAACTCCGTCATGTCGGTGATCTCGAGGTCGAAGCGCAGGTCCGGCTTGTCGGAGCCGTACTTGGCCATCGCCTCGTGGTAGGTGATGCGCGGGATGGGCCGCGGGATCTCGTGCCCGATCAGCTTCCACAGCGCGGACACGATGTCCTCGCCCAGCGCGATGACGTCGTCCTGCTCGACGAAGCTCATCTCGATGTCGAGCTGGGTGAACTCGGGCTGGCGGTCGGCGCGGAAGTCTTCGTCGCGGTAGCAGCGGGCGATCTGGTAGTACCGCTCCATGCCGCCGACCATGAGCAGCTGCTTGAACAGCTGCGGCGACTGCGGCAGGGCGTACCAGGAGCCGGGCTTGAGCCGGGCGGGCACCAGGAAGTCGCGCGCGCCTTCGGGCGTCGAGCGGGTCATCGTCGGGGTCTCGATCTCGACGAAGTCCTGGTTGTGCAGCACCTCGCGCGCGGCGCGGCTGACCTCGCTGCGCAGGCGCATGGCCGCGGCCGGGCCGCTGCGGCGCAGGTCCAGGTAACGGTGCTTGAGGCGGACCTCTTCGCCGACGTCGACGCGGTCGTCGATCGGGAACGGCAGCGGCGCGGCCTCGGACAGCACCTCGAGCTGGGTCGCGAGGACCTCGATCTCGCCGGTCGGGATCTCGGCGTTGGCGTTGCCCTCGGGGCGCTTCGCGACCTCGCCGACGATCTTCACGCAGAACTCGGAACGCAGGGCGTGCGCGCGCTCGGCCATCTCGCCCTCGCGGAAGACGACCTGGGCGACGCCACTGGCGTCCCGGAGGTCGATGAAGATGACGCCGCCGTGATCGCGCCGCCGGGCCACCCATCCGGTGAGGGTGACGGTCTGTCCGGCCTGTCCGGCACGCAGGGTGCCGGCTTGATGGGTGCGGAGCACTGCGACTGCTCTCCTTCGACATGGGTGGTTCAAGCTGCCTAAAGGCTAACGAACCACTCAGCCTACGACGTCGGCAGGCTGGCAGGGCGCCGAGGTCAGAGGACGTACTTGGGCCGGATCTCCAGCGCGGCGACCAGCCGGTGGGCCTGGGCCAGGTAGGCGGGCACCTGGTAGATGCGCCCGCCCGGGTTCGCCACCAGCCAGCTCGCGGCCGCGGACGCCGACGCGAAGAACGGCTGCCCCGCGCAGGCGACCGCGTCTGCCCCGTACAGGTCGA
Source organism: Amycolatopsis sp. NPDC004625 (assembly GCF_040609695.1). Taxonomy (NCBI): domain Bacteria; kingdom Bacillati; phylum Actinomycetota; class Actinomycetes; order Pseudonocardiales; family Pseudonocardiaceae; genus Amycolatopsis; species Amycolatopsis sp. NPDC004625. The sequence continues at coordinate 116,978 of NZ_JBEXKX010000024.1, read as the reverse complement.
AGCCGAGGTCGACCGCCGCGACCACCACCGACGGCGGGTCGACCAGCAGGATCGCGCCGGCGGTCAGCTCGATGCGGATGCGGGTCCCGGTGACCGGGCAGGTCGCCGTCGCGTGCACGCGCTCGCCGGTGGCGATGGCCAGCAGGAACATGTCCACCGTGCCGTCGGGGCCGGCACCGAGGGTGCCTTCGGCCGGTTCGAGGCGGTGGTGGGCGCCGCGCGGGGCCGGGCCGGTGGAGACCAGGTCGCGGTGCAGGGTGAAACCGATCAGCTCGACCAGCCGCCGGGCTTCGGCCGGGGGCACGCCGACCGTCGCGGCCAGCCGGTCGACCCCCACCGGGTGCCGGCCGGCCCGCGTCAGCTTGAGGGCGGCCCAGGCGAGCCGGGCCGCCGCGACGCGGTCGGTCTGCGAGGTCGTCACGTCCGGCTCCTTCCGATCCCTTCGACGTTAGGCGCCGGTGACACGCGACGACAACGACACGATCGGACATTTTGGCGCAAGCCGAAGACACCGGACCGCAAACGGACCCGGATTGACGCGAACGGCGCAGCGCGTCACCCGGTCGGTCCACAAAGGACCGTCAGAGCAGGCGCAGCTGCTCTGACGGGACGTCCGCCGGCGCGGCCGGCGCCGGGCCGCGCAGGTCGAAACCCGTCTTGGTGTCGAGGCCGTGGCGCCGCAGCAGCGGCGCGACCCGCTCGGCAAGCCGCTCCCGGTACGCCTTCCGCACGTAACTGCCCCGCGCGTACAGCTCGCGGTAGCGCGGGACGAGCTCCGGGTGCGTGCCGGCCAGCCAGCGGCCGAACCACTCCCGCGCGCCCGGCCGCAGGTGCAGCGCGAACGCCGTGACGCTGGTCGCGCCGACCTCCGCGAGCTGCGCGAAGAGCGCGTCCAGGGCCTCGGCGGAGTCGGTCAGCCACGGCAGCACCGGCGCGACCAGCACCGAACACGGCAGCCCGGCGTCACGCGCCTTGCGAACCAGCTCCAGCCGCGCCCGCGGGCTCGGCGTGCCGGGTTCGAGGCGGTGCTGCAGCTCTTCGTCGAGCAGCGCGATCGACACCGCGAGGCCCACCGGGACGTCGGCGGAGACGTCCTTCAGCAGCGGCAGGTCCTGGGCCAGCACCGTGCCCTTTGTCAGCACCGACAGCGGGGTGCCGGACCGGGCCAGCGCGGTGATGATGCCCGGCATCAGCCGGTAGCGGCCCTCGGCGCGCTGGTAGGGGTCGGTGTTGGTGCCCATCGCGACCGGCTCGCGCCGCCACGACGGCTTCTTCAGCTGCGCGGCCAGCACCTGCGGCGCGTTGATCTTGACGACCACCTGGGTGTCGAAGTCGCGGCCGGCGTCGAAGTCGAGGTAGGTGTGGGTGTTCCGGGCGAAGCAGTTGTGCGACACCATGCCGTCGGCCACGAAGTCGCCGGTGCCGGTGGTGATGTCGAACAGCGGCAGCTGCAGGCCCAGCGCCTCGATCGCCTCGATGCGGCGGCGGCTCGCGCCGATCGCCGCTCCGTCGAGCGACCGCTTCCAGCCCACGGCGGGGTTGCTCACGTGCAGGAACCGCAGGACTTCGCCGACCCCGCCGAGCAGCCGGATTTCCTGGCGCGTCGGGAACTTCGGCACCTCGTCGAGCTGGTGGGTGAAGCCGAAGCCGGCGAGCGCGGCGATGAAGGCGTCGGCGATTTCGGGTTCGTCGTGCGCCACCGCGAGCACACCGCGGCCGTAGCCGCCCGCGAGGTCGAAGACGCCGGCGAGGAACCCGCGCTGCCAATGGGCGTCCGGATCCGGCGGCACCTTGAGAAAACCGACCGACGCACCGAAGTCCGGCAGGTATTCCAGGGCCCGCGCGGCGGCGTCCGGCTCCGCGGCGAACCCGCCGGAGCGCAGCATCCCGCAGAGGTAGCCGGCCCGGTAGCCGAGCGTCTCGTCGGGGGTCGGGGCGAACCGGCCGACGCCGATGAGCTCGGTGCCGGGCGTCAGGTGCGGCCGCTGCGCGGCGCCGAACTTGCTGCCGGTGACGTGCTTCCAGCCCTTGCTGGTGAGGAACCGGTGATCGCCACCGGCGACGAGCCGGGTGCCGTCCTCGAGCGTCACCCGGTAGGCGGCGCGCAGGGTGGTCCAGTGGGCCTCGACCCGGGTGGGCACCAGCCGCCGGGCGGCGCCGTGGCCGCGGGTGCCGTAGATCTCGTCGCCGACCTGCAGATCGGACAGCGCCCGCGTCCGGCCGTCGGCCATCAGGATCCGGGTGCCGCCTTCGAGGCAGTAGGTGCAGGCGTGCGAGCACCCTCGGTAGGGGTTGACGGTCCAGCCGAACGGCACGCCGGACCCGGCGGGCACCTTGTTCAGCACCGACCGGGCGTGCACCTCGTGAAAGGTGACGCCGTCGAATTCCGGTGACCGCACCGATCGCACCAGGCCCTCCAGCCCGGGCAGTGCCGGTTCACCCTCCCCTGTCCGCTGCCGATCCCATCGCACGGCGCCAGTCGAACATATGTTCTAGACGGGTGTCAAACCGGTTCGGGACAGGCGGATCATGTGGTGCTGGTGTGACTGCTGGGGTGGTTCAGGACGAAAACCGGTCCAGCGCCCGGATCTTGTTCGTCGCGTCCAGCGCCGCCACCTTGTACGCCTCCGACAGCGTCGGGTAGTTGAACACCGCGTCCACCAGGTAGTCGACCGTGCCCCCGCAGCCCATCACCGCCTGTCCGATGTGGACCAGGTCGGTCGCGCCCGTGCCGAACACGTGGACACCGAGCAGCTTCCGGTCCGCTGTGGACACCAGCAGTTTCAGCATCCCGTAGCTGTCCCCGGTGATCTGGCCGCGGGCCAGCTCGCGGTAGCGGGCGATGCCCACCTCGTACGGCACCGCCGACGACGTCAGCTGGGCCTCCGTCGCGCCGACGTACGAGATCTCCGGGATCGTGTAGATGCCGATCGGCTGCAGGGCGCCCAGCTCGTGCGCCGGCTCGCCGAACGCGTGGTAGGCCGCCAGCCTGCCCTGGTCCATCGACGTCGCCGCCAGGGCCGGGAAGCCGATCACGTCGCCGACCGCGTAGATGTGCGGGACCGCCGTCCGGTAGTTCTCGTCGACCACCAGGCGGCCGCGCTCGTCGGCGGCCAGGCCCGCCGCCGCCAGGTCGAGCTCGCCCGTCATGCCCTGGCGGCCGGCCGAGTACATCACGCCGTCGGCCGGGATGCGCTTGCCGCTGACCAGGGTCGTGATCGTCGCGTCGGCGGACACCGCCACGTCCGCGACCTTCTCGCCGAAGCGGAACGTGACCCCGAGGTCGCGCAGCTGGAACTTCAGGGACTCGACGATCTCCGGGTCGCAGAAGTCGAGCATGTGGTCGCGCTGCTCGACCACCGTCACGCGCGAGCCGAGCGCGGCGAACATCGACGCGTACTCGATGCCGATCACCCCGGCACCCACCACGACCAGCGACGACGGGATCTGCTCGAGCCGCAGGATCTCGTCGGAGTCGAGCACGCGGGCGGCGTCGAAGTCGACGTGGGCCGGCCGCGCGGGCCGGGTGCCGGTGGCGATCACGACGTGGTCGGCCGACAGCGTGCGCCGGTCGCCGCGGTGGCGGCCCTCGACGACCACGGTGTGCGGGTCGGCGAACGAGCCGGTGCCGTCGACCAGGTCGACGTGGTTGCGCATCAGCTGCGCGCGCACGACCTGGACCTCGCGCCCGACGACGTGCTGGGTGCGGGCCAGCAGGTCGGCGATGGTGATGTCCTGCTTGACCCGGTAGCTCGCGCCGTAGAGCTCGCGCTGGTTCATGCCAGTCAGGTAGAGCACCGCTTCGCGCAGCGTCTTGGACGGGATGGTGCCGGTGTTGACGCACACCCCGCCGACCATGTCGTGCCGGTCGACGACCGCCACCTTCTTGCCGAGCTTCGCCGCGGCGATGGCGGCCTTCTGCCCGCCGGGGCCCGAACCGATGACGATGAGGTCGTACTCGTGCTCGCTCACGAGTCGAGCCTGCGCACCCGGCGGTCCCGGCGCAACCCCTCACCGGTGAAGATCCGCCAACACCGCTGCCACGGGGTTAGCGTGAGCCGGTGCTGCGGGTTTCGCTGCTGGGCGAGCAGGTGATCGCCGACGACGCGACCGGCGCCGTGCTGACGCGGTCGCCGCGGTCGGTCGCGCTGGTGGCCTACCTCGTCGTGCACGCCGGCCTGGCGCAGCCCCGCCGCCTGATCGCCGGGCTGTTCTGGCCGGACTCCACCGACGCGCAGGCGCTGACCAACCTGCGCCGCGAGCTGCACCAGCTGCGCCAGGTGCTGGGCGAGCTGCCGTCACTGGCCGTCAGCGGGCGGGACCTGTGCTGGCGGGACACGCCGTCGAGCCGCGTCGACGTGCGGGAGTTCGACGCCGCCCGCCGGGCCGCCCTGGCCGACGGGGACGCCGCTCAGGCCCTGGCCGCGCTCGCGGTCTACCGCGGTGACCTGCTGCCGGGCTTGGCCGACGACTGGGTCCTGGCCGCCCGCGCCGAGCTCGACCGCCAGTGCGTCGAGCTGTGCGACCTGATCTGCCGGACACCGGGCGACAGCGCCGCCGCGCTCGCCGCCGCGCGCCGCCGGATCCGGCTGCGCCCGCTGGAGGAGACCGGCTACCTGACGTTGATGCGGCTGCAGGCCGAGGCCGGTGACCGGGCGGGTGCGGTGAGCACCTACCACCGGTGCGCGTCGATCCTCGAGCGTGAGCTCGGGGTCGGGCCCGCCGAGCCGACCCGCGCGGCGCTGCGCCGGCTGCTCGCCCGGCCCGAGCCCGAGGTCCGGCGGGCGGCGGCGCCCGGGCTCGTCGGGCGGGCCGCCGAGCTGGCCCGGCTCGGCGAAGCGTGGCGCGCGGCCGCGGCGGGCCGCGCGGGGGTCGCGCTCGTCCGCGGGGACGCCGGCGTCGGCAAGACGCGGCTGGTCACCGAGCTCGCCGCGCTGGCGCGCGCGGAAGGCGCCGTCGTCGCCACCGGCCGCTGCTTCGGCTCGGCCGGCCGGCTCCCGCTGGCCCCGGTGGCCGACTGGCTGCGCACACCGGAGGTGCAGCGGGCGGCGGCGTCCCTGGACCCCGTCTGGCGGGCCGAGGTCGAGCGGCTGCTGCCCGCGTCACCGCCGGTCGCGGGCGGCCACCCGACGGTCGACGCGTGGCAGCGCCTGCGGTTCTTCGAGGGGCTGGCCCGGGCGCTCACCGCCGGCACGCGGCCGGTCCTGCTGGTGCTCGACAACGCGCAGTGGTGCGACGAAGAGACGAGCGCGTTCCTCACCTTCTGCCTGGGGCTCCGGCCGGACGCGCCGCTGCTGGTGGCCGCGACCCTCCGCGAGGGCGGCGCCGGGACCTGGATCGCCCAGCTGCGCGACGAAGGCAAGCTGACCGAGCTGTCCCTGCGGCCCTTCGACGCCGAGGGCACGGCCCGCCTCGGCGAGGCGGTCGCCGGGCGCCCGCTGTCCGCGCCGGACCGCGACCTGCTGCACGCGGCCACCGGCGGGTTCCCGCTGTACGTCGTGGAAGCCCTGCGCACCGGAACGTCCCCGCCGGCTCGCGTGACCGGGGTGCTGCGGGCCCGGCTCGAACAGCCCGGCCCGGCCGCCCGGGAGGTCGCCGGACTGGCCGCCGCGGCGGGCCGCGACTGCACCCTGGAGCTGCTCACCGAGGCGAGCGACCTCGACGCGGACACCGTCGTCGACGCGGTCGACGAGCTGTGGCGGCGCCGGATCCTGCGCGAGGTCGGCGGCGGCTACGACTTCACCCACGACCTGCTGCGCGACGCCGCCTACCAGCAGGTCAGCCCGCCGCGCCGGTGGCTGCTGCACCGGCGGCTGGCCCAGGGCATGGAACTGCTGCACGCGGCCGACCCGGACGCCGTCGCCGCGCAGCTGGCCGAGCAGTACGCCCGCGGCGGCCGCCCGGACCGCGCCGTCGAGCACTACCGGCGGGCCGCCGCCGTCGCCGCGCGCACCTTCGCCCACGCCGAAGCGATCCGGCTGCTGCAGGAGGCGCTGACGCTCGTCCGCGCGCGGCCGCCGAGCGACCACCGCGACCGCGCGGAGCTCGCCGTCCTCGAAGCGCTCGCCGGGCCGCTCAACGCCCACCAGGGCTACTCCTCCCCCGAACTGCAGCGCACCCTGGAACGCTCGCTCGTGCTCGCGGAAGCCGTGGGAAGCAAGGATTCCGCGCTGACGGCGTTGCTGGAGCTGTGGTCGTCCCGGTTCGTCCAGGGCCGGACGGCGCTGGCCCACGAATCGGCCGAACGCGCACTCACCCTGGTCGCGCCCGGGACGAACCCGGCGCTGAGCGGCTCGGCGCACTTCATCGTGGCGGGCTCGTCGGTGAGCCTGGGCCGCCCGGCCGAGGGGCTGCGGCACTTCGAGCTGGGCGCCGAGCGCACGCGCGGCGCGTCGACCTGGCCGATCGGCACCCGTCCGGACGTCCACGGGCCGGCCTGGGCGGCGCACGCCCACTGGCTGCTCGGGCACGACGCCGAAGCGGTGGCGAGCAGCACCGAAGCCGTCGAGCGGGCCCGGGCGGCGCGCCACCCGTACAGCCTGACCATCGCGCTGGCCTACGCGGCGATCACCCACCAGCTGCGGGACGACCGGCCGGCGCTGGCGGCGGCCGTGGCGGAGCTGCACGAACTGTGCGGCCGGTACGGGTTCGCCTACTACCGGGAGTGGGCGCTGATCCTGGGCGGCCGGCTACGCGGCGGCGCGGCCGGGCTGGCCGACGCCCAGAACGGCGTCGCGCACCTCAAGGCCGAAGGGTCGTTCGCGCGGATGCCGTACTGGCTGACTCTGGTGGCCGAGCTGTCGGCGCCGGAGGCGGCCCGCGCGACCCTGGACGCGGCGCTCGCCGCCGGGGAAGCCCGCGACGACCGCTGGTGGCTGCCGGAGGTGCTGCGGCGGCGGGCCGCATACGACGCCGACCCGGCGCCCCGCCTGCGGGCCGCCGCGGCGCTGGCCCGCGCGCAGGGCAGTGTCGCCCTGCTGCGGCGCTGCGAGGCGGATCTGGCGGGTTCCCGGCCGCCGGCGAACGGACCGAACGCTTCGCGAACGCCCGGTGCCTACGTTCGCCTCGAACCGGAAAATCCGAGAGGGGCACCATGACCACCACCGCGTTGCCGCACGAAGCACTGGCCGCCACCCTGCGCGGCACCCTCGTCACACCGGCGGACCCGGGCTACGACGAAGCCCGGGCGGTCTACAACGCCATGATCAACAAGCACCCGGCGGCGATCGCGTACTGCCGCGACGCGGCGGACGTCGTCGCCTGCGTCCGCTACGGCCGCGAACAGGGCCTGGACCTGGCGGTGCGCGGCGGCGGCCACAACGCGGGCGGCCTCGGCGTCGCCGACAACGCCCTGGTCATCGACCTGTCGGGGCTGCGCAGCACGACGGTGGACCCGGTGAACCACACGGTCCGCGCGGACGCGGGCTGCACGTGGGGCGACGTCGACCACGCGACGGTGGCGTTCGGCATGGCGACCCCGTCGGGCATCGTGGCCTCGACGGGCGTCGCGGGCCTGACCCTGGGCGGCGGCATCGGCTACCTGGCCCGCCGGTTCGGCCTGACCGTGGACAACCTGCTGGCCGCGGACGTCGTCCTGGCGGACGGCTCGTTCGTGCAGGCCTCGGAGTCGGCGAACCCCGACCTGTTCTGGGCCCTGCGCGGCGGCGGCGGCAACTTCGGCGTGGTCACCTCGTTCACGTTCCGCTGCCACGACATCGGCGAGCACGGTTCGGTGATCGCCGGCCCGGTGTTGTACGACCTGGCCGACACCCCGGAGGTGCTGCGCTGGTACCGCGAGCTGCTGCCCTCGTTGCCGGAGGAGCTGAACGGCTGGTTCGGCCTGCTGACGGTGCCCCCGGCACCCCCGTTCCCGGAGCAGCTGTGGGGCCGCAAGGCCTGCGGAATAGTCTGGTGCTACACGGGCGCGCACGCCAAGGCGGACGAGGTGCTGGCCCCGGTCCGCGACTTCGGCGCACCGTTGCTGGTGGGCCTGCAGCAAATGCCGTACACGGCCCTGCAGGGAGCATTCGACGCCCTGTACCCGGCGGGCCTGCAGTGGTACTGGCGCGCGGACGTGTTCCACGAAATCTCGGACGAGGCAATCGAAACCCACGTCAAGCACGGCGAAGCACTGCCGACAATGCACTCGTCGATGCACCTGTACCCGATCGACGGAGCGGCCAGCAGGGTGCCCGAGAACGCAACGGCATTCCCCCACCGTTCGGGAGGCTGGTCGGGCGTGATCGTCGGAGTGGACCCCTCCCCGGAGAAAGCGGAGGAGATCGCCCAGTGGACAAAGGCCTACTGGGAGGACCTCCACCCGACATCGGCAGGAGGAGCGTACGTGAACTTCATGATGGAGGAGGGCCAGGACCGCATCAAGGCGTCATACCGAGACAACTACGAGCGCCTGGCAACGGTGAAGCGCAAGTACGACCCGGACAACGCGTTCCACATCAACCAGAACATCCACCCCAAATAGAAACCGCCGCAAAACACCGCCGCCCGACAACGGCAAGCAACCACAGCAGCAACCCAGACCCCCCGCAACCCCGATCCGAAGCCAGAACACGGCCGGCGGCAGGTTGTCAAGGCATCTTTCCCGCCTTGACAACCTGCCGCCGGCCGTAGTCACAATCCGGCTTCGGGGTTGCGGACAAACCAAATCAAGCCCGCAGAGAACCCCGCACCCGCTGCCAGTCGGTGACAACACCCAACCCGGCAGAAATCTCCTCATCAAGCAAAGCCCCCACCTGCCCGGCAACATCAGCCCCCAGCAACTCCCCAACCCGCTCCAGAGAAGACAAAGCCTCCCAAGGCGACCCCGCAAGCGAACCAACCACGGCCCCGGCCTCGGGCGGCACCAGATCCTCCTCCAACCCGAACCGCCCCGCAGCAAGCAAAGCGGCAACCACCAGATGAGGCTGAGCATCAGCCCCGGCAAACCGAAACTCCAACCGCGGACGGGAAGACGACCCAGCCACCCGAACGGAAGCGGTCCGATCGTCATACCCCCACCGGACCTCCCGAGGAGAAAACGGCGCGGTCCGCAACCGAACATAACTGTTCCAAGTAGGCGCCCAAACAGCACTCAAGGAACGAGCATCCCGAAGCACCCCCGCCAGAAACCCACCCAGCAGATCCGGCCCCGAACCGTCCACAGCAGACAGAGAAAGATGCACGTGCCCGGAGTTCCCCTGCCCCACCTCCGGCGCCGCAAGATAGTCGGCAGTGATACCGTGCCGGGCGGCAACCCGACGAACGAGAAGCTGCTGCAACAGAACATCATCACAAGCAGCAAGAGCATCCCGATGCCGCAGCACGATCTCGTACTGCCCGGGATGACATTCCGCGCGAGCGCTCTCGACCCCCAGCCCGGCATCGTCCAACGCCGTCCGCAGCTCCCCCAAAAGCGGCGCCAACCGCTCGGTACCCCCCACCGCGTAGTCGACACCGTGCGAAGTGACCGGCCCGTCTTCGTCCCGGAAAACGACCTCGTGCTCGATACCCACCGAAGGAACCAGCCCCAGCCCCTCCAACGCCGCGAGCTGCCCCCGCAGCACCTCACGCGGCGCGAGCTCGGCCGCCACCCCCGACGGCCATTCGGCGTCGCACACCACAGCCCACGTCCGGTCCCCCAGCGGGATCGCCGACGCCGCATCCGGCCGCACCCGCAGGTCCCCGAACCCTTCGAGGTACCCGCCCAGCACCCCGGACGCCGGCAGCGGCTCCCGCGACGGCGTCCACGCGAAGACGTAACTGCAGAAGCCATAACCGTCATCGAGCACCGAAGCGGCGAACGGCGCGGCCACCTCCACCGCGGCGAACCGGGCGTGCGGGTCGGGCACCAGCAGGAGCAGCCGCGCGCCGTCCTCGGCGAGCACGCCGCGAAGGACCGCCTCCCCCGCCGCGGCCGCCGCGCGCCGGACGGCCAGGGACCGCGGCCCGGCCGGCCGCGCGAACGGCGTCACCACGCCCCGCCCGGATCCGCCGAGTGCAGCGGATTCGGCACCCGGCCCCAGCGGACGTCGAACTCGTCGTCGCGTTCGACCTTGTCGAAGCCCTGGCCGGCGAAGTGCTCCCGGTTGAGCGTCACCCGCTCGACGTCCGGCGCGAACAGGCGGCAGGCGTCGAAGCGCGCAGCCACGTCCGGGTTCTCGTCGCGGTAGCGGCCGACGATCTCCCGCACCGGCGCCCAGAACCGGGCCCGCGGCAGGCCGAGCTCGTCGAGCAGGAGCTCGGCCCAGAACCGGAACTGCCCGGAGAACACCGAGCTGAACAACGACTGGGCCAGCAGGTGCGCGGGCCAGCGCAGCATGTCCGCCGCGGCCTCGGGCGGGAGCGATGCGTAGCTCTCCAGCTGCTCGTCGAGCAGGTCCACCCCCTGCGCGAAGTCCTTGATCAGCACCCGCTGCGGGAACCCGGCGGCGTCGACGACGAGGATCAGGTTCTGGCCGTGCGGGCAGAACCCGACGCCGTGGCGCAGCAGCCACTGCAGCAACGGGGTGAGCAGCAGGTCGAACAGGCGCGTCAGCCAACTTATCGCGTCGCCGCCACCGATCAGGTGCGCCAGCACCGAACCGCCGTCCGGCCCGCGGTAGGGCAGGGCGGCGAACGAAATCGCGCGTTCTCCCGCCCCGAGCCGGATGGGCTCGCGCCACAGCGCGCCCAGCGTCTCGTGGAACCGGTACGGCAGCTCCTCGATCTGCCCGAACAGCGGGTGCTTGACCGACACGCTCGCGACCTCGCCGAGCAGCCCGAACCGGTACTTCCCGGCCAGCAGCGGGTCGGCCGCGCCGACCCGGCGCAGCCACGTCGTCACCGACGGCCCGGCGAGCGTCGCGGCGGAGTTGAGCCCGCGGTAGACGAGCGTGTTCCGCACCGACACCGCGGTCTTGACGTCGTGGCGGCCCGGCGTGCTCACGTTGGCCAGGGTCCGGACCGTCTGGTGCGGCCGGTAGGCGTCGGCGCTCTCGCCGAGGTCGATCACGACGCCGCTGGCGAGCTCGGCGGCGTAGAGCGTGCCGACGATTTCGTCGGCCTGCCACGGGTGCACGGGCACCCAGACGTAGTCCTCGGGCGCCCGCGCCGCGAACTCCCGCCGCAGGTCGCCGAGTTCGGCGTCCAGCAGCGCGTCCCGGCTCAGCTCGCCGACGCAGCGGAACTCGGCGTGGCCGGGGTGGACGGCGAACCACCGCAGCCGCAGGTCTTCGCCGGCCTCGGGCGCGTACCGGGCGCGGTCACGGGCGGAGAAGCCGACGCGCCCCTTGTTGAGCACCAGCCGCGGGTGGCCGGTCAGGTGCCCGTCGGCGTGGTTGTAGTCCATTGTGGACAAATCGGCCGCGGTCGGCGCGCGGCGCAGGCGGGCGGCCTCGTTGGCGACCGTCGCGGTCAGCTCGGCCAGGACGTCCGCCAGCCGCAGGCCGCCGAGGCCCAGGACCGCGCGGGCGTCGACGACCAGGGCGCGCGGATCGGTGACCGGCTCGCCGCCCCGCCGGGCGCCACCCGGTTCGACCGTCCACGCCTCGAAGGCGCCGCGCCGGGCGCGGAAGGTGTAGGTCACGTCGTCCGGCAGGTCCAGCCGGTAGCCGTCGCCGTCCGCGACGGGCTCCAGCATGTGCTCGTAGGACAGCTCGCCGAGCATCTTGTGCGTGATCAGGGCGCCGGCCGCGCGCCAGGCGGCCGCCTCATCCAGGGTCACAGGTCCTCCAGGCCGAACGTGGTGAAGGCGGTGCGGTCGGGCAGCTCGTGCACGGTCCGGCCGCACACGGCGTTGAGGATCACGGCCGCCCGCCAGGCGCCGAGGCCGAGGTCGGGTGCCCCGGGGCCGTGGGTGTGCCGTTCGGCGTTCTGCACGAACAGCGGTCCCGGCACGTCGAGGGCGACGCGGTAGCCGGCGTCGACGACCAGGCGGCCCCGCTGGTCGCGGTGGACGGCGTCGCCGAGCCCGGCGAGCAACGGCCCGGTCGGCGTCTCCGCGTACCCGGTGGCCGCGACGACGGCGGCGGTGCGCACGGTGGCACTGCGGCCCTGCTGCGCGTGCCGCACGCCGAGCTCGACCCTGCCATCCACAGTGGACGCGGAGACGACCTCGACGCCGGGGGTCAGCACCGCGCCGGGCGGGCCGGTGACGCTGCGGCGGTAGAGCTCGTCGTGGATCGCACCGATCGTCTCGGTGTCGATTCCCTTGTACAGCTGCCATTGCGCGGGCAGCAGCCGGTCGCGGACGGCTTCGGGGAGGCCGTGGAAGTACGCGGTGTAGTCCGGGGTGAACTGCTCCAGCCCGAGTTTCGAGTACTCCATCGGCGCGAACGCCGGCGTTCGGGCCAGCCACCGCAGACCGTCCACAGTGGAGCGGCCGCGCAGCAGGTCGAGCACGACCTCGGCCCCGGACTGCCCGGAGCCGACCACCGTGACGCTGTCCGCGGCGAGCAGGGTGTCCCGGTGGGACAGGTAGTCGGCCGAGTGCAGCACCGGGACGGCCGGATCGTCCGCCAGGCCGCGCAACGGTTCCGGCACCGACGGCACCGAGCCGACGCCGAGCACGACGGCGTCGGCGAGCACCGGCTCGGTCCCGGTGACGGTCAGTTCGAACGCCGCCTCGGCGGCGTTCCAGCGGACACCGGTGACCTCGTGACCGAACCGGCACGACGGCAGCCGGGCGGCGGCCCAGCGGCCGTAGTCGTCGTATTCGGCGCGTGCCAGGTGGAATCGTTCGGCGAAGTAGAACGGCAGCAGCCGGCCTCGGTCGCGCAGGTAGCTGAGGAAGGAGAACGGGCTCGTCGGGTCGACGAGGGTGACGAGGTCGGCCAGGAACGGCACCTGCAGCGTCGCACCCTCGACCAGCAGGCCCGGGTGCCAGCGGAATTCCGGGCGCGCGTCGAAGAAGACCGCGTCCAGGCCGTCGACCGGGGCGGCGAGGGCCGCGAGCGAGAGGTTGAAGGGTCCGATCCCGATGCCGGCGAGGTGGTGGCGCCTCACGAAGCGACCGGGCTTTCCCGGCCGGCCACCAGCTCGGCGCCCGCCGTGGCGGCGATCCGGTCCAGCAGCGGGCGGTAGTCCTCGGCGGTGGTGTGCGGGTGCAGCAGGGTGAGCTTGAGCCACAGCCGGCTTTCCCCGCCCGGACCGGTCGGCAGCGCGGCCCGGCCGATGACGGCGGTCCCGGCTTCGAGCAGCGCACGGCGGACACGGGCCACGAGCTCGTCGCCCGTCTCGTCCGCGACGACCGGCCGGAGGACCACAGTGGACAGTTCGGGCGCGCCCCAGAGCCGCAGGCCCGGGTGGTCGTCGACCATCCGGGCGACTTCGGTGGCGGTGGTGCAGCAGCGTTCGACGAGCGCGCCGAGGCCGTCGGTGCCGAGGGCGTGCACGGTGACGGCCATCCGGAAGGCGTCGGGCCGCCGGGACGTCCGGATCGAGCGGCCGAGCAGGTCGGGCAGGCCGGCCTCGGTGTCGTCGTCGGCGTTGAGGTACTCGGCTCGGACGGTGAGAGCCCCGAGGTCGGCGGCTTCCCGGGCGGCGAAGAGCCCGGCGGCGACGGGTTGCCAGCCGAACTTGTGCAGGTCGAGGGCGACGGAGTCGGCCAGCTCGAGCCCGTCGAGTTTGGTTTTGAGCGAGGGGCTGCAGAGGGCCATGCCGCCGTAGGCCGCGTCGACGTGCAGGCGGGCGTGGTTCCGGCGGCAGATCCGCGCGATTTCGGGCAGCGGGTCGAGGGTGCCGGTGTTGGTGGTCCCGGCGGTGGCGACGACGACGGAGTCCGGGGTGAGGACGTCGGCGAGGGCACCGGGGAGCATGCGGTCCCCTTCGCACGGGACGACGACGGGGGCGGGCAGGCCGAGCAGCCAGGCCGCGCGGGCGACGCTGTGGTGGGCGTTGGCGCCGCAGACGGGCTGGGCGCGGGGGTTGCGTTCGCGGGCCAGGAGCAGGCCGAGGAGGTTGGATTCGGTGCCCCCGGTGGTGACGACGGCGTCGGGGGTTTCGGCGTGGGGGTAGCACATCCGGGCGATGCCGGCGGTGAACTCTCGCTCGAGCTCGCTGGCGACAGGGGCCTGGTCCCAGGAGTCCATGGAGGGATTGAGGGCACTCGCGACGACATCGGCGGCCACGGAGACGGCGAGCGGCGGGCAGTGCAGGTGGGCGGCGCAGGAGGGATCGCCGGGGTCGGCGGAACCGGCGGCGAGGAGCCGGCTGAGGTGTTCGAGGGCGGCTTCGGCGCCGACGCCGGTGCGGGGCAGGGCGGCGGAGAGGGGACCGGCTTCGGGCTTCGCCCTTTCGTCGGCGGTCGCGGCGCCGGCCAAAATCGGCCCGGAAGCCGCCGTCACCTGGCCCAGCTCGCCACGCTCCGCGACCAACGCCGCCGCCACCGCGGCCGGGCCGCCGGCCGGGACCGGGCCGCCGCGTTCCGCGATGCCCGCCGCCATGGCCCGGAGCGCCACCGGGATCAGCTCGCCGAGGCGGTCCGCGCCACCCTCGCCGCCGGCCAGCCCGTCTGCCCGCATGTGCTCCGCCTTCCTTAGGGTTGCCTTGCCTACACTGAGCAACAGTACGGCGACCGACGGCTGCCTGTCATCCGGTCCCGTCCAGCATGCTCGACCGGGTGGCGGGGACGCGTCGGCCATCGGGAGTAGGTTCACCGCGAGGAGGTGATCACCGTGCCCGCGACCCGCTGGGACGTCCTGCTGGCCATCGCCGCCGGCGGAGCGCTCGGCAGTCTCGCCCGGTACGGCCTGTCCGTGGCGATCCCGCACGCGCGCGGTGAGTTCGCCCTCGCGACCCTGCTCACCAACGTCCTCGGCTGCCTGCTCATCGGCGTCCTGATGGCGATCCTGACCACGACGGCCCGCCCCCACCACCTGCTGCGGCCGTTCCTCGGTGTCGGGATCCTCGGCGGGTTCACGACGTTCTCCACGTTCGTGACGGACACCCTCGACGCGGCCACGGCCGGGCGCATACTGGGTTCGCTGGCCTACGCCCTGGCCTCGCTGGTGCTGTGCCTGACCGCGGTCGCCGCCGGTCTCACGGCGACGCGAGCTGTGCGAAAGGGACGCTGATGGACGGACCCGCAACCCGCCTGACGATCTACCTCGGCGAAGACGACCACTGGCACCACAAACCGCTGTACCACGAGATCGTCCGCCGAGCCCGCGACGCCGGCCTCGCGGGCGCTTCGGTGCTTCGCGGCGTCGAGGGCTACGGCGCGTCGTCGCTGATCCACACGACGCGGATCCTGTCGCTGTCGGAAGACCTGCCGGTGGTGATCGTGATCATCGACGAAGAGGCCAAGCTGCGCGCGTTCCTGCCCCAGCTGGACGAGCTGATCGGCGAGGGCCTGGTGACGCTCGACCAGGTCGAGGTGGTCCGCTACGTGGGGCGGGCGGAGTGACGCCGGTCCTGGTGGCCCTGGGCGGAGCGGCGGGATCGGTGCTGCGCTACCTGACCGACCGCCGCGTCCAGCAGTGGCGCGACTCGCCGTTCCCGTTCGGAACGCTGACGGTGAACATCGTGGGCTCGTTCATCCTCGGCTTCCTGAGCGGCTGGCTCCTGCACGGCGCGGAGCCGTCGTCGGTCCGGTCCCTGGTGGCGGTGGGGTTCTGCGGCGGCCTAACGACGTTCTCGACGTTCGGCTACGAGACGGTCCGGCTGTTCCTGGAGAAGACGCGGCTGTACGCGGTGCTGAACGTGGTGGCGACGGTGGCCGCGGGCCTGGCCTCGGGCGCGGCCGGGTTGACACTGGCTATCGCGATCTGGTCTTGATCGCGCCGGAACCGTTGTCCGTCACGATCCGCTATCACCTTTAACACGCCGCTCCGGTGCGGCGACTTGGGTGGCATGGGAAAACGGCGGCTCTCGAAACGTGCTCGAACCACGGCGATCCGGTGGGCCATTGCCGTGGCAGTGGCCGCGGTGGGCGTTGCGGTCGTCGCCACGGTGGAGGGCCTGCAGCAGCACGAGGCCGCGCAGGCTGTCGAATCCACGCCGGACTGCACTCCGGACGAATTCCCTCGCGCCGCCGTCACCGTGCGGGCCGCGGTCGAGACGGACAACGTCGACTACCCGCGGATCAGCAGCGACGTGGTGATCCACGCCCCACGGATGTGGAACCGCGCGGACGACCTCCTCGGCGATCCGGACCACAGCGACTACCGCTCTGCGCTCCGCTGTCTCCTTGGCGCGTACGAGACCGACTTCCCGCTGTACCGCAGCGAGCCACCGGCGGTCACGGTCTCGGACGGGGAGGTGGTCGTCCACGACCACGTCTGGACGGAACTGGTGCAGTCGGGCCACGGTGCCGTCGGGATGCTCGACCTCAACATCGAACGCGGGAAGCCGTGGCGGCTGGCCGTCGTCTCCCGCGGCGGCCTCAGCAAGGCCACGTCGTGGAACGTCACCATCGCGGCGCCCGCGCACTGGCTGGCCTCGTCCGTTCCCCAGCCCTGGCCGCCTCACGACGCGAAGCCGGGCGAGCTGACCTGGTTCTACGGGACGACCTCGCCGACCGACGACCAGGTGGAACTGGCCGTCGCCGAGCTGACTCCGGACGTCCGCGCGACGGTGTACGTCTGGCACGGTTCGACTCTGGGCGACCTCATGGTGCAAGGTACCGACGCGGTGAGCGAAGCAGCGTTCCCGGCCGTGATCCTCTTGTTCATCCGGCGCACCCGCAAGCACCTGCCCGACACCGCCGGCAAACTCGTCCGGCGCGCGCGGCTGATCACGATTGCGGTGCTCGTCCTCCAGTCCGTCGGCCTCGGTATCGAAATCACTCGAGCCATCCTCACCGCGCAGAGCGACCAGGTGCCGGACTGGTCGACCGTCGCTTGGGCGGTCGACATCGCCGTCACGGTGACGGTCCTGGGGTTCGCTCTCTGCTCCGGTGTCCGGCAGAAGCCGCTGTTCACCGCATTACCGGTGCTCCTGGCAGCTTCGACACTCGGCCTGGCGCTGGACGACGGCAGTGCTTTCACCAACAGCCAGTGGGTGGACTATGCCCTCATCCTCCGGCTGTGCGAAAGCGCGATGGTCTTCGTGGTTGTCCTTTTTGCCGTGGCCGCCCTCATTCACGCCCTCCGCTCGTTGACGCGGTCGAACGGCAACCGACCCGAACGGGCTTGGTGGCTCTGGCCGGCGGCATCGATCACGGCCGGAGTACTGGTTCTCGAGCGAGTGGCCACCGCCTTGCACAACTACTCGATCCAGTTGTGGTTGAACGACCCAGGTTCGACTGACACCCTCTGGGGCGTCTTCCGCTTCGTACTGTGGGGACTTCCGGGCGACTGGCTTTGGGTCTTCGCCACGCTGCCGGCTGTCGTCGTCTACGTGTTGACTCGTACGTTGCTCCAGCACGAGGTCGCTCCCAGCCGCCGCACCCTCATGGAGCTCTCACTGGCACTGTTCGTAGCCGGGCCCGCGTCGTGGGCGCTCCCGATCTACGGGTTCGCCCTGCCCCTCTGGCTGCTGGGAACGACGACGTACTGGCTGTGCTGGCGGGCTGGGAAGTCCGCGCTGGATCGTCACCTCCTTTCGGGCGGCACGATTCGTGCCTACGTGGCCCGGCGAGGGGCCACCGCCGTCCGGCTGAGTGCGACGCGATGGCTCAGGCACACAACCGATCCGGCCGGAGCCCTCCACCACCCGGATCTACCGAAACGCGTGTCCCCGGTCGACGTCATCCTGGCCATCGGGCCGGGCAACACACCCTACGAGAACATGCGGACCATGGTCAGGTTTTCGCTGTGGCCAGGAGTCGCGGTCGGATTGGCGGTGTACTGTTTCCGCGAGATCGCTCGCGCCGACTTCACCCTCACATCGCCCGGCACCCTTGTCCTCGCGTACGCCAACGACATCGCGCTGATGACGGCAAGCTGGGTATTGGGCGCGGCCGCAGTCGGCCTCCTCTGGCAATACCTACCAGGCAAACGCGGCCCCATGAAGGTACTGCCACTGGTCGTTGCGAACGCCGTAGGCCCCCTCTGCAGGTTGCTCGTGGCAAAGCTCACCGGCGGTGCCGCTGACCCGGATGGGCTCATCGATGCCGCCGTGTTCACGATCGTCTTCGTTTTCCTCGGGCTCGCCATGGACATCCGCACCTTGCGGGATCTCGGCGCAGCGAAGTACCTGACTTTGAAAGAAGGCGTAGCGGCATACGGTGTGAGCAATCTGCCGTCCCGGATTACCGCGGCCTTGGCGCCGGTTTCGGCGGTCATCGCGCTCGCCTTCACGGTCATCGCCGGGCCGCAGACCGACTCCAAGCCCGCGAACCAGCCCTCCGGACCGGAAACGGCACAGAACAAACCGAACACGCAGATCAAATGACCGCGCCACTCGCGCCGGTGCAGCACTCACCGGCGCGAGCGACAGCCATCGAAGGATCAGCGCGGTGCCAGGCCGCGCACCTGCTCGAACGGGTCCTCCCCGGTCGGCAGCAGCGCGATGACCGGCGTCGTCAGCCCGTTGTCCACATAGGACCGGACCTGCTCCCGGCACGAGTCCACGCTCCCGTGGATCACCAGCTCGTCCACCACCGAATCCGGGATCACCTGGTTCGCCTTCTGCCGGTCGCCGGCCGCCCAGGCCTCGTGCATCGGGGCCAGTGCCTCGCCGCGGCCGAGCCACTCGTGGAACGCCGCGTACACCGGTACCGTCAGGTAGCTCGAAATCAGCATCCGGCCCAGTCCGCGCGCCGCCTCCGCGTCCTCCGTCGGGCACACGAAGATCCGGGCCGCCAGCTCGACGTCCGGGCCGACCACCGAACGCACCCGGGGCACGTCCGAAGCCGCCAGCCAGTTGGTGATCGCGCCGTCCGCCTCGCGGGCGGCCAGGCGCAGCATGCCCGGGCGCAACGCCGCCAGCATGATCGACGGCGGCGGGTCGGCCGGGCGCTCCAGGCGGAACTTCGAGACCGCGAACGTCTCGTACTTCTCGCTGACCTTCTCCCCCGCCAGCGCCGAACGCAGGAAGCGCAGCGTGTCCCGCGAACGCGCGAAGGGCGCTTCGAACGGCGCCGCGTTCCAGTTCGACACGATCACCGGGGACGACGCGCCGATGCCGAGGACGAACCGGCCGGGCGCCAGTTCCGCCACCGTCGCTGCCTGCATCGCCAGCAGGCCCGGCCCGCGCGTGTACACCGGCACGATCGCCGTGCCCAGGCGCAACTGCGGGGCCCACTGCGAAGCCAGCACCAGCGGCGTGAACGCGTCCGTGCCGGCCGTCTCCGCCGTCCACGCGTCGGTGTAGCCCAGGTCCGGCAGTTGCTCGACCAGTTCGCGGTGTGCCGTCAGCGGCACCCCGGTCAGCGGGATCGTGAGGCCCCAGCGGCTCATGCTGTCTCCTTCTCGACGGCCGAGAGTTCACGCAGCAGCCAGTCGACCTGCGTGCGCATCAGGTTCTCCGCGACCTCTTCGGCCTGCGGCGTCATGTGGGTCGCGCCCGCCAGCGGCAGGAAGACGTGCGGCCGCCCCTTGGCCAGCAGCGCCGACGACAGCCGCAGAGCGTGCGCCACGAACACGTTGTCGTCCGCCAGCCCGTGCACGATCAGCAGCGCCCGGCTCAGCTCGCCCGCGCTCTCGATCAGCGAGTTGTGCGCGTAGCTCTCGACCTCGTCCTGCGGCTTCCCGAGGTACCGCTCGGTGTAGTGCGTGTCGTACAACGACCAGTCGGTGACCGGCGCGCCCGCGACCGCCGCGTGGAAGACGTCCGGGCGCCGCAGCACGGCCAGCGCCGACAGGTACCCGCCGTACGACCAGCCGCGGATCGCCACCCGCTCGACGTCCAGTTCGGGGAACCGAGCGGCCGCCGCCTGCAGGGCGTCGACCTGGTCCTGCAGCGTGACGTCGGCGAGGCGCCCGTGGATCTCGCGCTCCCACACCGCGCCGCGGCCCGGCGTGCCGCGGCCGTCCGCCACCAGCACCGCGAAGCCCTGGTCGGCCAGCCACTGCGAGGTCAGGAAGGCGTTGCGGCTCTGCAGAACGCGCTGCGCGTGCGGCCCGCCGTACGGGTCGAGCAGCACCGGCAGCCTGCCCTCGCTCGGCTCGTACCCGCGCGGCAGCAGCAACGCCGCCCGCAACCCACGCTCCCCCAGCGTCAGCCAGGTCAGGTTCGGCACGACGTCCGGGTCCACAGTGGACGACTCGATCGTCGCGACCGGCGAGCCGTCCCGCAGCACCGCAACGCGCGGCCCGCTGTACTCCAGGCTCCACGACGAAAGCACGGTGACCGCGGCGGACCCGGCGCCGACGTGCACGCCGTCCACAGTGGACAACCGGCGCACCGACGCGCCCTCGGTCCGGAACACGTGGATCTGGGTCGGGTCGTCCTCCGACGCGCTGAACAGGATTTCGTCGCCGACGTCGAGCACGGCCCGCAGCTGCAGCCCGGCCGGGGTGACGGCCTCGCCGCCGACGAACAGCCGGTGGTCGCCGTCGACCATGCCCTCGACCACCAGGCGGCCGTCGGGCGTCCACGCCGGGAGGCCGCCGACGATGTCGATCCAGTGCTGGTCGGAAGCGGTGTGCACGACCGACGTCGAGCCGTCGGTGACGTCCAATGCGAGGACGTCCATCCGCTTCTGGTCGCGCGGCTGCACGGCCAGCAGCGGCGCGCCGCCGGCCGACCAGTGCACCGAGGCCAGGTACTCCCAGCCGCCGTCGGCCACGTCCACGCGCGAGCCGTCGAGGCCGAGCACGGCCAGCGACACCAGCGCGTTCGTGGTGCCCGCGGCCGGGTAGGCGACGACGTTCGCCGGGTTCTGCGGGTTGGCCGGGTCGGCGATGGTCCAGCGCGGGACCGGGCCGCGGTCGGAACGTTCGGCCAGGATGCTGCGGCCGTCGGGCGCCCACCAGTAGCCGCGGGTGCGGTCCATCTCCTCGGCCGCGATGAACTCGGCGAGGCCCCAGGCGATGTCCTCGCCGTCCTCCTCGGCCAGCACGCGGTCGTCGCCGGTGGCCAGCTCCAGCACGTGCAGCCGCCGGTTCTGGACGTAGGCGACGTGCGTACCGGCCGGGCTCGGCCGCGGGTCGATGACCGCGCCGTCGACGCGCAGCGTCACCTCGCCCGAGGCGAGGTCCAGGGTGTAGAGCTTTCCCGACAGCGAAAACACCGCGACGGTGAAGGCCGCGTCGACGCCGTAGTGCACGACACCGCCGCCGGTCTCCCGGGCCCGCTCGCGCCGCGCGCGCTCTTCGGCGGGCAGCTCCTCTTCGCCGGGCAGCAGCTCGGCGGCGTCGACGACCTTCGTCTCGGTGCCGGTCGCCAGGTCGGCCGACCACAGGCTGTGCCGGGGGTCGGTGCCCGACTCCGCGCGCAGGAACAGCACGCGGGAGCCGTCCGGGGCGACCCGGAACTCCTTCGGCGCGCCGAGGGTGAAGCGCTGGGTCCGGGCCTGTTTGCGGAGGAACGGGAGGTCGTCGACATCGGTCACGCCCGCACTCTTCCAGACGATCACGCCGGGGCGCCAACGCCCTTCAGCTTGGCCAGCTCGGCGTCGACGTCGTAGTCCGGCGCCGGGAACGCCGGCTTCAGGTCGGCGAGGGTCTCGATCAGCAGCTCGGCGACGGCCCAGTTGCGGTACCACTTGTGGTCGGCGGGCACCGCGTACCAGGGCGCGTGCGCGGTCGAGGTCTTCTCGAAGATCCCGGCGTATGCCTTCGCATAGGCCGGCCAGTGCGACCGCGCCTCCAGGTCGCCCGGGTTGTACTTCCAGTGCTTCTCGGGTGTGACGAGCCGAGCCTTGAGCCGCTTGAGCTGCTCCTCGGGCGAGATGTGCAGGAACACCTTGAGCACGGTGGTGCCGGCCTCGGCCAGCTCCGCCTCGAAGGCGTTGAGCTCGGCGTAGCGGCGGCGGCGTTCGGCCGTGGTCAGCAGGCCGGTGACCTGCGGGACCAGGATGTCCTCGTAGTGCGAGCGGTCGAAGACGCCGATCTGGCCGGGCGCGGGCAGCTGCTTGCGGATCCGCCACAGGTAGTCGTGGCGCCGTTCGGCCGCGGTCGGCTTCTTGAACCCCGCGTACCGGACGCCCATCGGGTTGACCAGGCCGAGCACGTGCGACACCGTGCCGCCCTTGCCGGAGGTGTCCATGCCCTGCAGCACGAGCAGCACCCGGCGCGGGCCGCCGCCGACGCCCTCGGCGTAGAGCGCCTCCTGCAGCGCCGACAGCCGCTCGCCCGCGCTTTCGAGCCCGGCGAGCGCCTTGGCCTTCTTGCCCGGCCCGACCGGGGTCGAACCCGGGTCCGGCAGGTCACCGCCGACGCGCAGCGCGTCCCGGACCCGGCTTCCGTCGTCTTTCTTCGCCATCCCGGCACGATAACGACTCAGGCGGCAGCTTTCTCGGCGAAGAGTTCCAGCAGCGCGCCGTGGCCGCCTTCGCCGGAGACACCTTCGCGGACCTTCGGGCCGGTCTCGCCGTGCCGCTCGAAGCCGCGGTGCTCCAGCTCGACGCGGGTGCTGCGCGGCCCCTCCTCGATGAATCTGACCTCGATTTCGCTGGCGTACGCCGGGTCGGGGTTGATCTTCCAGCCGCCGTCGATGCGCCAGGACAGCACCACCCGGGCGGGTGGCTCCCAGACCAGCACCTCGCCCCACTGGCATTCGGCGCCGTCGACCGTGCGCTCGTACCAGCGGCCGCCCGCCTTCGGCTCCAGGACGGCTTCGACGAGGTCGGCGTCGCCCAGGTGGTGCTCGCGCGGCCACCAGCTGTCGAAGGCCTCGGTGTAGGTCTTGAACGCGTGCTCCCGCGAGCAGGCGACGGTGACGCTCTTGCGGATCGGCTCCAGGGTGGTCATGACTGCTCCTCTTCGGTGCGTTCCGCCAGGTCGGCGAAGGACTTGAGCGCGTCCGACCACATGCCGTCGAGGTAGGCGCGCAGGGCGGCGATCCCGGCCGGTTCCAGCCGGTAGAGCCGTTTGGTGCCGGCGGCCCGATCGGTGACCAGCCCGGCCGCCTTGAGCACCTTGAGGTGCTGGGACACGGCCGGGCGGCTGATCGGCAGGTCCGCGGCCAGCTCGCCGACCGCCCGCGGCCCGGCCCGCAGCGCCTCGAAGATCGCGCGGCGCGAGGGGTCGGCGAGGGCGGCCAGCCGGTCGCTTCCGTAAGTCGCCACGAACGGTAAGTTACGACTTACCGACACACCCGTCAACGGCCACGCAGTGTTTCGGGGGTGTGAACAGGATATTGCGCAACGAACAACGGGTGAAAGCAACGATTCCCGGCTGAACTC
The DNA here is from genome assembly GCF_040609695.1 of Amycolatopsis sp. NPDC004625. NCBI lineage: Bacteria > Bacillati > Actinomycetota > Actinomycetes > Pseudonocardiales > Pseudonocardiaceae > Amycolatopsis > Amycolatopsis sp. NPDC004625. The sequence continues at coordinate 93,769 of NZ_JBEXKX010000024.1, read as the reverse complement.
TGCGTGTTCTGCCTCTAACCTGAACGCATGACGACGTTCGCCGGCCGGGAGACCGCCGCCCCCACCGCCGCGAGCTTCATCGAGCTCGACGAGCAATGGAGCACGCACAACTACCACCCGCTGCCGGTCGTGATCGCCGAAGCCTCCGGTGCCTCGGTGACCGACGTCGAGGGCCGGTCCTACCTCGACTTCCTGTCCGGCTACTCGGCGCTGAACTTCGGCCACCGCCACCCGGACCTGATCGCCGCCGCCGTCGGGCAGCTCGGGCGCGTCACGCTGACGTCGCGGGCGTTCCACCACGACCAGCTGGGGCTGTTCTGCCAGGAGCTGGCCGAGCTGACCGGCACCGAGCTGGTGCTGCCGATGAACTCCGGCGCCGAGGCCGTCGAGTCCGCGGTCAAGGTGGCCCGCAAGTGGGCGCACCGGGTCAAGGGCGTGCCGGACGGCACGGCGGAGATCATCGTCGCCGGCTCGAACTTCCACGGCCGGACCACCACGATCGTGTCGTTCTCCACCGACGAGACGGCCCGCGCCGACTTCGGCCCGTTCACGCCGGGCTTCGTCACGGTGAAGTACGGCGACGCGGCCGCGCTGCGCGACGCGATCACCCCGCGCACGGCCGCGGTGCTGCTGGAGCCGGTCCAGGGCGAGGCGGGCGTCATCGTGCCGCCGGAGGGCTACTTCGCCGACGTCCGCGCCGCCTGCGACGAGCACGGCGTGCTGCTGATCGCCGACGAGATCCAGTCCGGGCTGGCCCGCACGGGCACCGTGCTGGCGCTGGACCACGAAGGCGTCCGAGCGGACGTGTACACGCTGGGCAAGGCCCTCGGCGGCGGCATCCTGCCGGTGTCCGCGGTGGTCGGCCGCCGCGACGTGCTGGGCGTCCTGAAGCCGGGTGAGCACGGCTCGACCTTCGGCGGCAACCCGCTGGCCTGCGCGGTCGGCCGGGCGGTCGTCAAGCTGCTGTCGACCGGCGAGTTCCAGCAGCGGTCGACGGAGCTGGGCGCCCACCTGCACGCGCGGCTGAACGCGCTGATCGGGAGCGGGCTGTCCGAGGTCCGCGGCCGCGGCCTGTGGGCGGGCATCGACATCGCCCCGGGCGGCCCGTCCGGCCGCGAGGCGTCGGTGGCGCTGTCGGCGCGGGGTGTGCTGTGCAAGGAGACGCACGAGCGCACGCTGCGCGTCGCGCCGCCGCTGGTGATCACGCGCGAGGAGCTGGACCGCGGCATCGACGCGATCGCCGAGGTGATCCGCCCCTGAGACCACCCGGACGCCGCCGGCTGAGCCTCCCGCCCCGGCGGCGTCCGGGAGCACAATGTCCCCTTCGGACGTTGTGCCCGGTATGGGATCAGGGGAACGCCCGCTCGTGGGCACCGAAAGCGTGACACCGGCCGAGCTGTACGAACAGGGGAAGCGCCTCCGGGAGAAGACCCCGGCCGCCGCGCACGACCACGAAGCCGCGGCGAACGACCGGCCGTCACCGCAGCAGTACTTCGACGCCACCACCACCGGGCGGCTGCCGGAGCTGGTCGAACTGCGGCGGGAACGCATGCTCGCCTCGCCGTTCACCTTCTTCCGCGGGGCCGCCGGACTGATGGGCGCCGACCTCGCCGGGACGCCGGACTCCGGTCTCACCGCGCAGCTCTGCGGGGACGCGCACGCCGCCAACTTCGGGCTCTACGGCACGCCCGAAGGCAAGATCGTGATGGACATCAACGACTTCGACGAGACCGTGCCAGGCCCCTGGGAATGGGACCTCAAGCGGCTCGCCGCCAGCCTCGTGCTCGCCGGCCGCGAAGGCGGGATCGGCGAGTCCGGCTGCCGCGAGGCCGCCGAAGACGCCGTCAAGTCCTACCGCCGGACCATCCGGGCGCTGGCCGAGCTGCCCTTTCTCCGGAGCTGGAACGCGCTGCCGGACTCCTCGGTGCTGTCGAAGGCCCGGGCCGACGAGCTGATCGACGACTTCGCCGACGCCGCCGAGAAAGCCCGCAAGAACGACAGCGCGAAGGTCGCCGCGAAGTGGACCGAACGCGTCGACGACCACGAGACCGGCCTGGCGCGGCACCGGTTCGTCGAAGACCCGCCCGTCCTGACCCACGTCGACGCGGAGACCGCCGAGGCCGTGCACGCCGGACTGGTGTCCTATGTGGACACCCTGCGCGAGTCGCGGCGGACGCTGATCGCGCGGTACCGGCTCGCCGACGTCGCCTTCCGGGTGGTCGGCACCGGCAGCGTCGGCCTGCGCAGCTACGTCGCCCTGCTGCACGGCAACGACGACGAAGACCTCGTCCTGCAGGTGAAACAGGCGCAGCGGCCCGCACTCGCGCCGTACCTGGACCTGCCCGCCGCGGAGCACGAAGGCCGCCGGATCGTCGACGGCGCCCGGCTGGTGCAGGCCGAGACCGACATCCTGCTCGGCTGGACCACGATCGGCGGCGTGCCGTTCATCGTCCGGCAGTTCCGCAACCTCAAGGGCGACATCGACCCGTCGGCGCTGGAGAAGGACCACCTCGACGACTACGGCCGGCTGGCCGGCGCGCTGCTCGCCCGCGCCCACACGCGCTCGCTGCACCCGAAACTGCTTTCGGGCTACTTCGCCGACGACTCCGAGCTCGACGAGGCGATGGGGGCCTACGCCGTGCGTTACGCCGACCGGACGGAAGCCGACCACGCCGCCTTCTCGGGGACCTGACCGGACAGGTTGCCGGTCAACGCTGGAGAACGAATTCCCCGCCGTGCTAGATGTTCGTGAACGGGTGACGGCGAGGGAGGCGGCGTGGCGGACATCGGACGGCGGTCGGTGCTCACGGGAGCGGTCGCGACGGCGCTGGCGGCCACCGCGGCGCCCGCGTTCGCGACACCTCGGCGGCGGGCGTTCCGGCTGGGCGTCAACTACACGCCCTCGACGCGCTGGTTCCACATGTGGGAGGACTGGCGCGAGGCCGACCTGCGCCGCGACCTCGCCGACATCGCCGCGCTCGGGCTCGACCACATCCGGATCATGCTGCTGTGGTCGGCCTTCCAGCCCGAACCGCACCTGGTGAGCGGCGAGAAGCTCGACCGCCTGCACCGCTTCCTGGACCTCGCGGGCGCGGCCGGGCTGGACGTCGAGGTCACCGTGTTCAACGGCCACATCTCGGCCCGCTACTGGACGCCGAACTGGCTGCAGACCACGCCGAAGCCGGTCAACTGGTTCACCGACCCCGCGGCCCTCGACGCACAGCGCACGCTGCTGGCGGCCCTGGCCGAGCGGATCGGCACGCACCCGCGGTTCCTCGGCTTCGACCTGTCGAACGAGCCGTACTACTACTGGGATTCCTACGCCGGCCTGGCCGTCACCCCGGCGCAGGCGGACGCGTGGGCCCGCACGCTGTGCGCCACGGCCGAGCAGGTGGCGCCCGGCAAGGCGCACACGGTCGGCTGCGACCGGGCGCCGTGGGACAACGGCACGTACTTCACCCGCCCCGGGCTCGCGGACGCCGGGACCGTGGTGGCGATCCACCCGTGGACGTCGTTCTTCGGCACGCTGAAGACGGACCCGCTCGCCGCGTTCGCCACGCACAACGCCGAGCGCCTGATCCAGGTGGCCCAGGCGTACGCCACGGACCCGGCGCGCCGGGTCTGGATCCAGGAGGACGGCGCGGCACCGTCAATCCACTTCAGCGACGCAACCCGCCCGCAGTACGGCGAGTGGCTGTCCCGCTCGATCCGCAACGCGGCTTCCTGCGCGCACACGCTGGGCTTCACGTGGTGGTGCTCCCACGACGTGAACCCGGCGCTGGTCCCGAACCTGAACCCGCTGGAATACGACCTGGGGCTGTACACCAACGACCGCAAGCTGAAACCGGCCGGTCAGGCGTTGAAGGCACTGGCGGCGGAGTTCGACCGGACCCCGCCGTCCCCGGCGCCGCGCACGAAGGCGATCGTGATCCCCGACCTGACGCCGACGGCGGGCAGCGACCGGTTCTTCGAGCTGGCGGCCGAGGGCGACCGGGTGGCGTTCGTGCTGCAGAGCCGCGCCGCGGACGCGGCCTACCTGCGGGCCCGCGGCATCACCGAGCTCATCCGGCCGTGACCAGCGCGGCGACGTCCGCCGCGCAGCCCCACGCCAGGGTGATGCCCGCGCCCCCGTGCCCGTAGCAGTGCACCACGTCGCCCTCCCGCTCCAGCCGCACCTCGCGCCGGAACGGGCGCAGGCCCACGAGCGACCGCAGCACCGCCGCGTCCGCCAGCCGGGGCTCCAGCTCGCGGCAGCGGCGCAGGATGTCCGCCGTCACGCCCGGGTTCGGGTCCGTGTCGCCGCGGCCCGGCTCCTCCGTTCCGCCGCACACCACGTGCCCGCCGTGCGGGATCACGTACGTCACGCCCGGGCCCGCCTCGTCGACCACGAACTCCGCCAGGCCCGGGTCGGTCACGTGCACCACCTGGCCGCCGACCGGGACCATCGAGGTGTCGCCGGCGAGGGGACCCGCGCCGAGGCCCGCCGCGTTGACCACGACGTCCGCGTCGAGCTCCGACAGCGACGTCAGGGCCCGGTACTCCACCCGCACGCCCAGCGCGCGCACCCCGGCGAGCAGCCAGCCCAGGTACACCGGGGTGTCGACCACCGCCGTCGTGAACTCCACGCGGTCCCCGTCGCGGGCCGCGCCGACCGCCGGGAGCCACTGCGGGTCGGGCGCCCCGGCCGTCAGCAGGACGCGGCCGCGGCGGAAGCGGACGCCGGGGGCGTCCTGCCCGCGGAACACCGCGAGGCTCGCCGCGGTCCAGCGGACCACGCGCTCGTCCCGGTGGGGTCCCGGTGGGTACACGACCCCGCCGGCGACCGCCGACGTCGTTTCCCGCGGCGGGGCCGCCGCCACGACCGTGACGTGGTGGCCCGCCTCCGCCAGCCGGTACGCGCTGCTCAGCCCGGCCATTCCGGCGCCGGCGACGGTGACCCGCATCCGCTCCTCCCGAGGTCGGTTCCCCCGCATGGTGACGCACCGGCGGCGCCCGGCGCGCCGCGGGGGCCCGGCTACCCTCGCGCGGGTGAGGACGATCGCCGTGATCTGCGCGTTGTTCGCGCTGCTGCTGGGCCTGCCGTTCGCCGGCGGGACCGCACCCGGCGCGGTCGACGCCGCCGCCGCCCGGGCCGTCGCGCCGCTGAGCCCCGGTGTGCTGCGGGCGCTGGTGTTCCCGACCGAGCCGTACGTCGTGCTCGCGCTGGGCCTGCTCGCGGTCGTCCTGTGCCTGCGCGCCGGGCGGCGGCTGGAGGCCGGGCTCGCGCTGGCCGTGCCGGTGCTGGCGATCCTGCTGACGGCCTTCCTGCTCAAGCCGCTCTACGACCGGTGGAAGAACGGCACCCTCGTCTACCCCAGCGGCCACACGGTGAGCCTGGTCGCGGTGCTGACCGTGCTCGTGCTGGTCACGCGCCGGGTGGTCGTGGTGGTGCTGGCCGCGGTGGCGCTGCTCGCCGCGACGGCGGGGCTCGTCGGCCTGGGCTACCACTACCTCACCGACGTCGTCGGCGGGACGCTGTGGGCCGTCGCGGTCGTGCTGGTCAGCTGGCCGGCACGGCGTCCCGAGCCAGCGCCGTCAGCCGGCTGACCGCGCGCAGGTACTTCTTGCGGTAGCCGCCGTCGACCATCTCCTCGGTGAACAGCGACGGCAGCGGCTCCCCCGACACCACCAGCGGGATGGCCCGGTCGTAGAGCCGGTCGGCGAAGGCGACCAGCCGCAGGCCCACGTTCTGGTCCGGCGCCGGGTGGATGCCCCGCAGGTGCACGCGGGTGACGCCGTCGAGCAGCCGCCCGTAGCGCGACGGGTGCAGCTCGGCGAGGTGGGCGCACAGCGCGTCGAAATCGTCCACAGTGGACCCGTCGTGCGCGGCGGCCGACGATTCCAGCTCGTCGGCCGAAACCGGCGGCGGCGCGTCCGGCAGGCCGCGGTGGCGGTAGTCCGGGCCGTCGACGCGGACCACGCCGAAGCGCGCCGAGAGCGTCTGGATCTCGCGCAGGAAGTCCTCGGCGGCGAACCGGCCCTCCCCCAGCTTCTCCGGCAGCGTGTTCGACGTCGCCGCGACGAACACCCCGGCGTCCATCAGCTCCTGCAGCAGCCGAGTGACCAGCGTGGTGTCGCCCGGGTCGTCGAGCTCGAACTCGTCGATGGCCAGGAACCGGTGTTCCGACAGCCGCCGCACGGCCTCGGCGAAACCCAGCGCGCCGACCAGGTGGGTCAGCTCGACGAACGTGCCGTACGCCTTGGGCGAGGGCGCCGCGTGCCACGTCGAGGCGAGCAGGTGGGTCTTGCCGACGCCGAACCCGCCGTCGAGGTAGAGCCCCCTCGGCCCGGCGGGCTCCGGGGACCCGCCGAAGAGCTTGAAGCGCTTCTTTTCGCGGCGGACGCCGATCCTCTCCGCGAACGCCGAGCACGCCTCGACCGCGGCGGCCTGGCTGGGCTCGCCGGGATTGGGGACGTAGGTCTCGAACCGGACGGCGTCGAAGCGCGGCGGCGGCACCAGGGCGCCGATCAGCTCGTCGGCGGACAGCTCGGGACGGCGGCCGGTCAGGTGCGCGGGCATGACCAAAGAGACCATGACCTGCCGACGCGACCACACGCGGGGGTCCGGGGGCTTGCCCCCGGCGGGGTCCGGGGGCTCGGCCCCCAGGAGACACAGTCCCCGGTAGAGACGTGATCCACGCTCGTGCTGGGATGATCGGGTGCAGCTTGTGTGGCCCGATCGGACGGGCGGACTGACCGGTTCGGACCTCGAAGACCTCTACGCCTACCCCGAGGACCTGGACCGGCCCTGGGTGCAGGTGAACTTCGTCGCGTCCGCGGACGGCGCCGTCGAGATCGACACGACCTCGGCCGGGCTCTCGCACGCCGCCGACCGGAAGGTCTTCCTGCTCGGCCGCGATCTCGCCGACGTGATCCTGGTCGGCGCGGGCACCGCCCGCGCCGAGAACTACCGCGGGGTCGTCGCGGGCCCGAAACGCCTCGAACGCCGACGCCGCCTGGGGTTCGCAGGCGTCCCGCCGATCGCCGTCGTGACGCGCACCGCCGACCTGGACCCGGCGTCCCGGCTGTTCACCGAAACCGCCGTTCCCCCGATCGTGGTCACCACGGACACCGCCGACACGCGCGCCCTCGAAGCCGCCGGAGCGGAAGTCCTGCGTGCCGGCACCGAGGACGTCGACCTGCCCCGCGCCCTCGAGCTGCTCGCCGCCCGCGGCCTGCGCCGGATCGACTGCGAAGGCGGGCCCGGGCTCTTCGCCCGGCTCGTCGCCGGCGACCTCGTCGACCAGCTGTGCCTGACCGTCGCGCCGCTGCTGGTGGCCGGGACCGCGGGCCGGATCGCCGCCGGGGCCGCGCCCGCCGTGCCGCGCCGGCTCGCCCTCGCGTCGGTGCTGGTCGAGGACGGCTTCACGCTCCTGCGCTACCGCCGGGACGCCGGGTGAGCGACGACGCCGAGCTCCTCGCCAAGGCCGCGGGCGGCGACGAAACGGCGTTCGGCGTGCTGGTGCGGCAGCACACGCCCCGGATGTACCGGGTGGCGCTGCGGATCACCGGCAGCGCGGCCGAGGCCGAGGACGTCGTGCAGGAGGCGTGGCTCGCCGCCTGGCGGTCCCTGGGCGGGTTCCGGCAGGAGTCGGCGGTGTCGACCTGGCTCTACCGCGTCGTCACCAACGGCGCGCTGGCCGCGCTGCGCCGCCGCCGTCCGACGGTCTCCCTCGACGCCCCGGATCCGCAGTCCACTGTGGACAGCGCGTTGCTCGCCGCGGCGGTGCCTGGCCCGGAAGGCCGGGTCGTGCGCGCCGAAGAGGTCGACGCGGTGCTGCGGGCGGTCGGCCGGCTGGAGGTGTCCCAGCGCGTGCCGCTCGTGCTGCGCGAACTGGAGGGGCTGAGCTACGAAGAGGTCGCCGAAGTGCTCGACGTGAACGTCGGCGCCTTGCGTTCCCGGCTGCACCGGGCCAGGGTGGCGCTGCTCGCCGAGTTGAGGGAGCGGTGATGGCCGAGACAGCGGATCCCGAGCGGGATCCCCGGTGGGACGCCGTGCGCGCCGCCGCCCGGCGCCGGGTGCCGACCCCGCCCGGCCTGGTCGAACGCGTGCTGCGGGCGGTCGCGCGCGGCGGCCGGACGGCGGTCGACGTGCCCGGCGAGGCGGGCCGGCTGCGCGTCACCGGAGACGTCGTCACCCGGCTGGCCCGGACGATCGCCGCGGCCCGGGCCCCGGACGGCGTGCGCGTCTCGGCCGTCGCGGCCGAGGACGACGCCGTCGAGGTGCTCGTGTCGGTCCGGTTCGGGGTCGTCGCCGACCGGGCCGCCGAGGCGCTGCGGCGGGCCGTCACCGCCGAACTGGGCCGGCAGCTCGGGACCACCATGGCGGTGAACGTGCACGTCGTGGACGTCCACCGGGAGCGGGATTAGCCCGATCGGGCGACATTGCGTGAGGGTCCGGCCCGCCCGGGCATCGTAGGGGCGAGAGCCCGCCCGCGAGAGGAGCCCGCACGCATGCACCCGGAACGGATCGAGAGCCCCGGCACGGTCACCCCGCTCAACGAGGAGGGCGCCGCCGGCCGCACCACCATCTCGTCGCTGGTGGTGCAGAAGGTCGCCGGCCTGGCCGCCCGCGAGATCGCCGGCGTGCACGCCCTCGGCGGCGGCGGGGTGTCGCGCGCGCTCGGCGCCCTGCGCGAGCGGATCCCGGGCTCCGGCACAGTCACCACGACCGGCGTGTCGGTGGAGGTCGGCGAGAAGCAGACGGCGATCGACCTCGACGTCGTGGTGGAGTACGGCGCGCGCATCACCGACGTCGCCCGCGCGGTGCGGCGCAACGTGATCACCGCGGTCGAGCAGATCACCGGCCTCGAGGTGATCGAGGTGAACATCGCGGTCAACGACATCTTCCTGCCGGGCGAGGAAGAAACCGAACCGGCGCGGGTGGAGTGACCGGGCCCGGCCGGGCGGCCTTCCGGGCGTTCGTCCGCGCCCACCACCCCGACGCCGGCGGCGACCCGGCCGAGTTCGCCGCCGGGCTCGCGCGGTTGCGCGAACCGCCTTCCCGCTTCGACGCACCGGTGCGGTTCGTGACCCGCCGCCGGGGCATCGCGGCCCTGCTCGCCCGCTTCCGCCGCCGCCCGCCCCGCGTGCGGTGACACTTTCCGTCCCATGTCCTAGGAGGACACGTGAACGCAACGCAGACCGGGCTCCTGGCCGGGCTGATCCTCGGCCTGGCCGCGACCCAGGGGTTCACCGCGTTCCTGGTGACCCTGGCCGTCGGCATCATCGGCCTGGTCGCCGGCCGGGTCCTCGACGGCGAACTCGACCTCGGCGAGCTCTTCGGGAAGGGCCGCGACAAGTGAGCCCCGCCCTCGACGTGCCGCGGGAGCTCGCCGAACCCGGCGAGCGCGGCACCCTCACCATCGGGCACGCGGTGGTCCGCAAGGTCGCCCAGCACGCCGCGGACGGCGTCCCCGGCACCGCCCGCGACGGCAAGAAGGGCGCGAAGGCGAAGGTCGGCGGGCACGACAACGACGTCGACCTCGCGCTCGACCTCGCCCTGCGCTACCCGGCGGCGGTCCGCGCGGTCGTCGGCGACGTCCGGGAGAAGGTCACCGAAGAGGTCGAGCTGATCACCGGCTACCACGTCCGGACGCTGGCCGTGACGGTGTCCGCGCTGCTGCCGGACGCCGCGCCGAGGGTGCGGTAGCCGTGCGCCCGTTCGTCCGCATCCTCTCGACCCTGCTGGGCCTCGCGTTCGCCGCGGCCGGGGCACTGCTCGCCCTGGAGGTCGGCTGGCAGTGGTGGCGCCCGGGCTCGGCGCCGCTGCTGGTGCCGTGGCCGCGCTGGCAGGCCGAACTGACGTCGCTGGGCTGGGATGCCTACGCCGTGCGCGTCGGCGCCGGCGTGGTCGCCGCCGTGGGCCTGGTGCTCGTCGGCTGCGCGCTGGCCGCAGGCAACCGCGCGGTGCGGCTGACCGACCCGGCCGAAGACGTGAGCGTTTCGACGTCGCCGCGCTCGCTGGCCCGGCTCGTCGGGCTCACCGTGCGCGCGCAGGACAACGTCGCGGGCGCATCGGTCACCGCGAGTGCCCGCCGCGTCCGCGTCCGCGCCAAGAGCACCCTCGAGAGCGAAGGCGAGCTGCGGCCACGGCTGCTGGCCACGGTGTCGGCGCTGCTCGACGACGTCCCGCTGGTGCGGCGGCCGAAGGTCTCGGTCGTCGTCGACTCGCCGAAGGACCGCCGATGAGCCGCTCGATCGCCGCGAAGGCCCTCGCCCGGTCGTACACCGGCGAACGCACGCTGACGTTCCTGGTCGGGCTGCTGGCCCTGGCGGGCGGCGTCCTGGCCCTGGTGGTCGGCTTCGGCTGGCTCGGCGAGTTCCGCGGCCGCCGTCCGCTGCTGGACCCGATCGCCACCGGCTGGCTCGGCGGGCACGCGACGCCGGCCCGGATCGCCGCGATCGTGCTCGGGGTGCTGCTGTTCGCCGCCGGGCTGCGGTGGGCGGTGCGCTCGCTGCGCCCGGAACCGCGCCCGGACCTGGACCTCGACCGCACGGAAGGCGCGGAGCTGGTGGTCACGGCGGCCGCGGTCGCCGGCGCGGTCCAGGCCGACGCGGAGCGCCTCGGCGGCGTCAGCCGCGCCCGGGTCCGCGCGGTCGGCTCGCGCACTTCTCCGGCGTTGCGCATCACGCTGTGGCTGCACGAAGGCACCGACCTCAAGGGTGTCTGGGCGGACCTCGACGCGCAGGTGCTGACCAGGGCCCGGGACTCGCTCGGCCTGCCGTCGCTGCCGGCCGCGGTCCGGCTGGAACTCGACACGAGCCCGGCGAAACGCGTGCGCTGAGCCGGGGTTTTCCGCAGAATGCGGGGCATGCCCCTACCGCTGCAGCCGCCGCTGAAGCCGATGCTCGCCAAGCCCGCCAAGGCCATCCCGGACTCCGGCGGCCTGCTGTTCGAACCGAAGTGGGACGGCTTCCGCTGCATCGTCTTCCGCGACGGCGACGAGCTGTACCTGCAGTCGCGCGCGGAGAAGCCGCTCAACCGGTACTTCCCGGAGGCCGTCGCGCGGCTGCTCGACACCCTGCCGCCGCGGGTCGTGCTCGACGGGGAGCTCGTCGTCGCGCGCGGGGGACGGCTCGACTTCGACGCGCTCACCGAACGGATCCACCCCGCCGAAAGCCGGATCACGCTGCTGGCCGCCGAACAGCCGGCCGAGTTCGTCGCCTTCGACGTGCTCGCGCTCGACGGCGAAACGCTGCTCGACGAACCGACGTCCGTCCGCCGCGAACGCCTCACCGAGCTGGCCGGCGACCGGTTCCCGCTCACCCCGGCCACCACCGAACCGGACACCGCGCGGCACTGGTTCGAGCTGTTCGAGGGCGCCGGCCTGGACGGCGTCATCGGCAAGCCCCTGGACGAGCCGTACACGCCGGGCAAGCGCGCGATGCTCAAGTACAAGCACCTGCGCACCGCCGACTGCGTGCTCGCCGGGCTGCGCTGGCACGTCGACGGCGGCCCGGGCGACCTGGTCGGGTCGTTCCTGCTCGGCCTGCACGACGACAAGGGCGTGCTGCACCACGTCGGCACGGTCGGGTCGTTCCCGAAGGACCGCCGCCGCGAGCTGGCCGAAGAGCTGGCGCCGCTGATCACCGACGGCGAGGACCACCCCTGGGGCGGCCGCGCGACCGGCGAGGCGCAGCGCGTCCCCGGCGGCATCACCCGCTGGCGCGCCACCGAACACGAATGGGTGCCGCTGCGGCCCGAGCGCGTCGTCGAAGTCGCCTACGAGAACACCGAAGGCGGGATGCCGTCGCGGTTCCGGCACAACGCGCGGTTCGTGCGGTGGCGGCCCGACCGCGAACCCGCGTCGTGCGACTACGGCCAGCTCGACGAGCCGGCCCGCTACGACCTCGACGCCGTCTTCCGCGGCCAGGTGGTGCGGACCCGCTAACCCGCGTCCCACACCGGCCGTGCGAAGCTCGGCCTGCCCCTTGATCGACGTCCGACGTGAGGATCCCGCCCGTGCGCCGCCGCCGTACCCGTCTCCTGGTCGCGCTGCTCGCCCTGGCCTCCGCCGCCGGGTGCGCCGCCGGGCCGTCGGTCCGCCCGGCGCTGGTCGAGAACGACGGGAAGACGACCGGCAGCACGCCCGCCCGGACGCCCGGGGTACCGCTGCCGCCGCTGGGCGAACCGCAGTCGCCGACGCTGAAGTGGGCCGACTGCGACGACGACACGCGCCAGCGCATCGGCACCCCCGCCGTGCCGGACAGCCTGCACTTCACCTGCGCCCGCGTCACCGCCCCGCTCGACGCGCCCGGCGAACCGCGGCGCTCGGTGGTGCGGCTGCTGGCGCTGAAGGTGGGCAGCGGGCCGGTGCCGCTGGTCGTGGTCAACGACGTCGACGGCGACCCGGGCAGCGTGTACGCCGCCCGGCTGGCCGCGGCGCTGCCGCCGGCGTTCCTGGCGAAGTTCTCGCTGATCGGCCTGGACCGGCGCGGCACCGGGCTCTCCGGTGCCGCGCAGTGCGTCCCGCCCGACATCCGGCACGACCTCATCGACGCCGACCCGGCCCAGGGCGGCCTCGGCGACGTGCTGGATGCGGCCCGCAAGGCCGGCCAGCAGTGCGCCATCGAGCTCGACGACTCCCAGACGGCGCTGGACAGCTGGCGCGCCGCGGGCGACCTCGACGAGCTGCGCAAGCAGCTGGGGATGGAGCGGCTCGACGCGCTCGGCCACGGCGACGGCTCGAAGGTGCTGACCGAGTACGCGGTGCGGTTCCCCGCCCAGGTCGGCCGCGTGGTCCTCGACGGCGTGCCCGACCCGGGCGCCGACACGGCCGCGGTGCTCGACGCCGTCGCCGCCGGTGCCCAGTCCACATTGGACGCCTTCGCCGCGGACTGCGCGGCGCGGCACTGCGCCCTGGGCGACCCGAAGGCGGCGCTGGCCGCGGTCGCCGACCGGCTGCGGCGCACCCCGGCGTCGACGGCCGACGGCATCCCGTTCGGCCCGGGCGTCGCGATGTTCGCCGTCTACTCGGGACTCACGCAGCGCACGCGGTGGCCGGAGCTGGCCGACGCCCTCGCCGCGGCCGGCACCGGGAACATCGAGCCCCTGGCCGCGTTCGTCTCGCCGGTGCTGCACGACACGCGCGCGCAGCCGTCGCGGATCGACTCCACGATCGCGACCCGCTGCAACGACAGCCAGACCCGCCTGTCGGCCGACCAGCTCGACCAGGTCGCCGCCGGGATGCGCGCGAAGTACCCCCAGTTCGGCACGGTCGTCGCCCAGCAGCTGGCCTGGTGCGGCCCGTGGCCGGTGCGGACCGAGCCGCTGCCGGCCCCGGGCGTGGCCGGCGTCCCGCCGATCCTGGTCGCGGCCACCGCGGCCGACCCGGCGACCCCCCAGGTCGGCAGCACCCGCGCGGCCGACCAGATGCCGTCCGCGGTGACGATCACCTGGCAGGGCGCGGGCCACGGCGCCCTCCCCGCCTCCCCCTGCGTCACCGAAGCCACCCGCGCCTTCCTCATCGACGGCAAAATCCCCGCCGACGGCACCCTCTGCCCCGCCTGACCACGTGATTGGGCAGGCATCTCGCGTGATCAGAAGGGACACACGCGTGTCTGGCGGGGCATCACGGCGATGCCCCGCCAATCACACGTGATGCCCCGCCAGACACGCGTGATGCCCCGCCAGACACACGTGATGCCCCTCGGATCACGGGTGGCGGGTGTTGAGGCGGGCGGCTTGGCGGGTTAGGTGGTCGGCTTCGGCGAGGCTTGACGCCTTCCGGGCCGCCTCGGCGTACAGCCGGGCTGCGGCCGGGAGGTCGCCGTCGCGCTCGTGGAGGTAGGCCGACACCGCCGCGTAGCGGGGCAGGGCCGGGTCCAGCTCGGCGAGGGCCGCGAGGCCGGCGCGCGGTCCGTCCGCTTCGCCGACGGCCACCGCGCGGTTCAGCCGCACGACCGGGCTGCCGGTGAGGCGGACCAGCTCGTCGTACCACTCAACGATCTGCACCCAGTCGGTCTCCGCCGCGTCCTGGGCGTCGGCGTGCAGGGCCGCGATGGCGGCCTGGGCCTGGAACTCGCCCAGCCGGTCGCGGGCCAGGGCCGCCTGCAGGAGCTCCACGCCCGTGGCGATCAGGGCGGTGTCCCAGCGGGTGCGGTCCTGGTCGGCCAGCGGGACCAGGCTGCCGTCCGCCGCCGTCCGGGCGGCGCGCCGGGCGTGGTGCAGCAGCATCAGCGCGAGCAGGCCCGTCACCTCGGGGTGGTCGATGGCCGCCGCCAGCTGCCGGGTCAGCCGGATGGCCTCGGCGGCGAGGTCGACGTCGCCCGAGTAGCCCTCGTTGAAAACCAGGTAGAGCACGCGCAGCACGGTGGCGACGTCGCCGGGCTGGTCCAGCCGCGCCCCGGACACCGTCCGCTTGGCCCGGCTGATGCGCTGCGCCATGGTCGCCTCGGGCACCAGGTACGCCTGCGCGATCTGCCGGGTGGTCAGCCCGCCGACGGCCCGCAGCGTGAGCGCGACCGCCGAAGACGGCGTCAGCGACGGGTGCGCGCACAGGAAGTACAGCTGCAACGTGTCGTCCTCGGCCGCCGCGGGCCCGGGCGCCACCTCGGCGTCGACGACGTCCTCGCGACGGCGGCGGGCGGCGTCCGCCCGGGTCGCGTCGAGGAACTTGCGCCACGCCACGGTGACCAGCCAGCCCTTGGGGTCCCGCGGCGCATCGGCCGGCCAGCTGCGGAACGCCTCGACCAGCGCCTCCTGGACGGCGTCCTCGGCCGCCGCGAAGTCGGCCCCGCGGCGGACGAGGACGGCCAGCACGCCCGGGGTGAGGCTCCGGAGCAGGGCTTCGTCCACGGTTCAGCCGATCCGCTCGGCCGGCTCGACGATGATCCCCTCGGGCCCGCGGACGTGGCCGAGCTCGAAGCTGTCCTCGTACCGCACGAGGTCGCCGACGACGACGTGCTCCCACCGGGGCAGGACCATGGTGTCCCCCGTCATTCCGTGATGGTGGGCGGCACGGTCAGGAACGGGCGCAGTTCGAGCCACTCGTGGATCGGCTCCCCGCCCGGGCCGGGCGCGGCCGACAGCTCGGCGGCCAGTTCGAGGGCGCGCTCGTAGCTGTCGACGTCGATCACCGTCCAGCCGGCGATGAGGTCCTTGGTCTCGGGGAACGGGCCGTCGGTGACCGGCGGCCGTCCCTCGCCGTCGTAGCGGACGAACGTCCCCTCCGGGGCGAGGGCCTGGTGTTCGACGAACTCGCCGGTGGCCACCAGCTTGGTCCCGAAGTCCTCCATGTACTTGACGTGCGCCGAAATCTCCTCCGGCGTCCACCGGTCCATCGGCGCGTCGCAGTTCGCCGGAGCCGGTGCGCCGCGGTAGTGCTTCAGCAACAGGTACTTGGCCATCGTCGTGCTCCCTCGGGTCTCGGCGGTCCATTCTGGCCGCTCGCACCCCGGGGACGGAGCCGGTTCGGGCTTTTCGACGTCGCCGGCGGAGATTTTTCCGGGCTACTGCCGGTAGGACTCCACCTCGGAGACCGGGCGGGCCTCGGCCTCGTCCGGGTTCTCGTGGAACTCCGTCTTCGCGCGCCGCTGGCGCAGCAGGTCCCAGCACTGGTCGAGCTGCTGCTCGACCGCGGTGAGCCGCTCGCGGTCGCCGCCGTTGAGCCCCACGCCGACCGACCGCGACCGGAGCTCGTGCTCCTCCGCGATCAGCTCGTCGATCCGGCCCAGGATCTCGCCGTCGGCCATCTGTTCCTCCTCGTCGCAGGGTGCGCTCGGGTCAGACGCTACCCCGGCCCCGGGAATTCCCGCCGCGCCCGGTTCGTTGACCAGGGCATGAGCACCGTTGAGCTGACCGCCGAGAATTTCGACCAGACGGTAACCGACAACGAGTTCGTCCTGATCGACTTCTGGGCGAGCTGGTGCGGGCCGTGCCGCCAGTTCGCGCCGGTCTACGAGAAGGCCTCCGAGAAGCACGAAGACATCGTCTTCGCGAGCGTCGACACCGAGGCGCAGCAGCAGCTCGCGGCCGCCTTCGACGTCCGCTCGATCCCGACGCTGGCCATCATCCGGGACAAGACCCTGATCTACGCCCAGCCCGGCGCGCTCCCCGAAGCCGCCCTCGAGGACCTCATCAAGCAGGCCCGCGACGTCGACATGGACGAGGTCAAGCGCAAGGCCGCCGAAGCCGAGGCCGAACAGGCCTGACCACCACCACATGCCGGAGGCCGCCCCGCGGGGCGGCCTCCGGCATGTTCAGGACTTCGTGGCGAGCCCGCGCAGGAAGAACGCCAGGTTCGCCGGGCGCTCGGCCAGCCGCCGCATGAAGTAGCCGTACCATTCGTCGCCGTAGGGCACGTAGACGCGCATCCGCGCGCCCGACGCGGCGATCCGCGTCTGCTCCTCCGGCCGGATGCCGTAGAGCATCTGGAACTCGTGGTCGTCGTCCTT
This sequence comes from Amycolatopsis sp. NPDC004625, assembly GCF_040609695.1. Classification (NCBI taxonomy): domain Bacteria; kingdom Bacillati; phylum Actinomycetota; class Actinomycetes; order Pseudonocardiales; family Pseudonocardiaceae; genus Amycolatopsis; species Amycolatopsis sp. NPDC004625. The sequence goes on along the minus strand of NZ_JBEXKX010000024.1, from coordinate 77,332 downwards.
GCGCCCGTTCTCCTCGGCCAGCGCGGCGGCGATCCCGATCATCCGCGGGTCGTGCGAAGCGACCATCGGGTAGCCGGACCCCGCCATCAGGACGCGCAGGCAGCGGACGTAGGACCTGTCCACTTCGGCCTTGTCCTGGAAGGCGACCGATTCCGGCTCGGCGTACGCGCCCTTGCACAGCCGCACGCGCGAGCCGGGCCCGGACAGCTCCCGGCAGTCCTGCTCGGTGCGCCGCAGGTACGCCTGCAGCACCGCGCCCACCCACGGGTACTCGCCGCGCAGCTCCTTCAGGATGCCGAGCGTCGAGTCCGTGGTCGTGTGGTCCTCCATGTCGAGCGTCACGGTGGCGCCGACCGCCTCGGCCGCCGCGCAGATCTTGCGGGCGTTCTCCAAGGCGACGTCCTCGCCGTTCGCCGGCAGGAACTGGCCCACCGCCGACAGCTTCACCGACACGTCGGCACCGGACGCCAGGCCCTCCGCGGCCAGCGCCGAGAGCACGGCTTCGTAGGCCGCCACGGTCGCCGCCGCCTGGGCGGCGTCGGTGGTGTCCTCGCCCAGGTGGTCGAGGGTGATCCGGCGGCCGTCCGCGGCCAGTTCCCCGGCGACGCGGACGGCGTCGGCGGTCTCGGACCCGGCGACGAACCGGCGCACCACGGATCGCGTGGCGGGCACGGCTTCGACGAGCGCCCGGATCTTCCGGGAGCGGGCGGCGGCGAGCAGCGGGGCGCGCAGCATGTCGGTCCTCCTCAGCCCTGGTGCGGGTAACGCACGCTGGTCGGCGGCACGAAGGTCTCCTTGACCGAGCGGGGGCTCGTCCAGCGGAGCAGGTTGAAGATCGAGCCGGCCTTGTCGTTGGTGCCCGAGGCCCGCGCGCCACCGAACGGCTGCTGGCCGACGACGGCGCCGGTCGGCTTGTCGTTGACGTAGAAGTTGCCCGCGGCGAACTTCAGCGCCTCGGCGGCCTTCGCGACCGCGGTGCGGTCGTTGGCGATCACCGCGCCGGTCAGCGCGTACGCGGCGGAGGAGTCGATCAGCTTCAGGACGTCGTCGAAGCCGCCGTCCTCGTAGACGAACACCGACAGGATCGGGCCGAAGTACTCGGTCGAGAAGATCTCGTGGTTCGGGTTGTCCGAGACCAGGATCGTCGGCTGCACGAAGTAGCCGACGCTGTCGTCGGCGGTGCCGCCGGTGAGGATCTCCACCGAGGCGTCGCCCCGCACGCGGTCGAAGAGGTCGGCGTGCTTCGTGAACGCCCGCCGGTCGATGACCGCGCCGCCGAAGTGCGACAGGTCGGTGACGTCGCCGTAGGTCAGAGCCTCGGTCTCGGCGACCAAGCCGTCCTTCAGCTCGTTCCAGACACTGCGCGGGATGTACGCGCGCGAAGCGGCGGAGCACTTCTGGCCCTGGTACTCGAAGGCGCCGCGGACCAGCGCGGTGCGCAGGACGTCGACGTCGGCGGAGGCGTGCGCCACCACGAAGTCCTTGCCGCCGGTCTCGCCGACCAGACGCGGGTAACCGCGGTAGCCGGTGATGTTCGCGCCGACCGTGCCCCACAGGTGCTGGAACGTCGCGGTCGAGCCGGTGAAGTGGATGCCGGCCAGGTCGCGGTGGGTCAGGGCGACCTCGGAGACGGCCTTGCCGTCGCCCGGCAGCAGGTTGATCACGCCCGGCGGCAGGCCCGCCTCTTCGAGCAGCCGCATGGTCAGGTGGGCGGCGAAGGACTGCGTCGGCGACGGCTTCCACAGCACGGTGTTGCCCATCAGCGCGGGCGCGGTCGGCAGGTTGCCGGCGATCGCGGTGAAGTTGAACGGCGTGATCGCGTAGACGAACCCTTCCAGGGGCCGGTGCTCCATCCGGTTCCACACGCCCGGCGAGCTGATCGGCTGCTCGGCGAGGATGCGGCGGCCGAACTCGACGTTGAAGCGCCAGAAGTCGGCGAGCTCGCAGGCGGAGTCGATCTCGGCCTGGGTCGCGGTCTTGGACTGGCCGAGCATGGTGGCCGCGTTCAGCGTGGCGCGCCACTTGCCGGTGAGCAGGTCGGCAGCGCGCAGCAGGATCGCGGCGCGGTCGTCGTAGGACAGCGCACGCCACTCCGGGGCGGCCTTCGCGGCGGCCGCGACGGCGTCGGTCGCGTCCTGCTGCGTTGCGCTGTGGATGGTGCCCAGCACGTGCTTGTGGTTGTGCGGCTGGACGACGTCGATCTTCTCGCCGCCGCCGGGACGCTGCTCGCCGCCGATGGTGACGGTCAGGTCGACCGGTTCCGCCTGGCCCAGCCGCTGGAGCGCACCCTCGAGTTCGGCGCGCTCGGCGCTGCCGGGTGCGTAGGTCAGCACCGGCTCGTTCGTCGGGGCGGGGGTCTGGGTCACGGCGTCCACGGCGGCTCCTCTGCTTACGGTCCGGATGCCCCGAACGGTAACTCCGGACACCCGCCGGCGGCTTGTTCGAACGGCTAAAATCGCTCGTATGATCTTGGCCGATCGGATAACCCGCTCGTGACGTCGCTGCGCCACGTCCTGGCGACCCTCGGCGAGCCGCTCGTCGAGGTCGTCGTGGCCCCGCACGGCCTCGGTGTCACGGTGAGCGACGTCGTCATCCTCGACCCGGAGGACCCCCTGGAGGCGTCTCCCGGCGACCTGGTGCTGGTGATCGGCGCGCGCGGCCGGGCGGCGGCGCCGGCGATCCGGGCGGCCGGGCGCGGCGGCGCGGCCGCGGTGGCGGTCAAGGGCGCGACCGGCGTCGACGTGGCCGCCGACGCGGGCATCGCGCTGCTCACCGTCGGTGCCGAGGCGCGCTGGGAGCAGGTGGAGGCGCTGGCCCGCGGGGTCGTCGAGGCGGCGCGCGCGGGCGGCGAGGCGGCCGGCGGCGAGGTCCTCGGCGACCTGTTCGCCCTGGCCCAGACCGTCGCGACGCTCACCGGCGGCCTGGTCAGCATCGAGGACACGGCGAACCGCGTGCTCGCCTACTCGCGGGCGGGCGACGAGGTCGACGAGCTGCGGCGGCTGTCGATCCTCGGCCGCGAAGGCCCGGAACGCTACCTCGCGATGCTCCGCGAATGGGGCGTCTACCAGCGGCTTCGCGCGGGCGAAGGGATCGTGCGGATCGACGAGCGGCCCGAGCTCGGCATCCGCCGCCGGATCGCGGCGGGCATCCACGCCGGCAAGCAGCCGCTGGGCACGATCTGGGTCCAGGAAGGCGCCCAGCCGCTCACCGAACGCGCCGAGACGGCCCTGCTCGGCGCGAGCCGCACCCTGGCGCCCCAGCTGATCCGCGCCCGCACGCTGCCGAGCCCGGAGCTGCGGCTGCGCGAAGACCTCCTGGCCAGCCTGCTGGAAGGGCGGCTGGACGCGGAGTCCGTCGCCGACGACATCGGCGCCGACCCTTCGCGGCCGGCGCAGGTGCTCGCGTTCGCGCTGGAGCGATCGGACAACCGCCAGCTGCGGCGCGCCGAGCTCGTGCACCTGATCGCCGTGCACACCGCGGCCTACCGGCGCAGCGCCCTGGTGAGCGTGATCGGCGGCCGCGTCTACGCCCTGCTGCCGGACCTGCCCGAGCACTCCGACGCGGCGGTGCTGGCGCTGGCGCGCGAAATCGCCGCCACCGCCCGCCGTCACCTGGACGTCCCGGTCCGGGCGGGCCTCGGCGGCGTCGTCCCCCGGCTGTCCGACGCGGCCGCGTCCCGCGGCGACGCCGACCGGGTCCTGGCGGCGATGACCCGCGGGCACTGGGCCGCCGACGTCGCTTCGCTGGCCGACGTCCGCGCCGAGGTGCTGCTGTCGGAAGTCCTGGCCTACCTGGGTTCGCAGCCGCGCATCCGCGACCCCCGGCTGACGGCGCTGGTGGAGCACGACGCCGAGCACGGCGGGATCCTGGTGCCGGCCGTGCTGGCCTGGCTGAACGCGTTCGGCGACGTCCGGACGGCGGCCCGGGCGCTGAACATCCACCCGAACACGGTCCGGTACCGCGTCCGGCGCGCGGCGGAAGTGTCCGGAGTGGACTTCGACGACCCCGCGCAGCGCCTCCTTACTCAGCTGCAGCTGCGGCTGTGACCCTGCTAGCTTCGCGCGCGTGGATCTCTTCTCGCGCACGTGGGCGGCGTTGCGTTTCGCGGTCGCTTCCCTTCCCGACGCCGAGTTCGCGAAGCCGTCCGGCTGCCGCGGCTGGCTGGTCCGGGACCTGGTGTGCCACCTGGTGATCGACGCGCAGGACGTGCTGATCACGCTGGCCACCCCGGCGTCCTCGGCGGTGACGCACGACGCGGTCACGTACTGGGCGGTGTCTTCCTCGCTTCCTTCGGGCGAAGACCCGCTGTCGGCGTTGATCGTCCGCCTGGCGGCGGCGTACGAGGACCCGGCGCTGCTGAAGTTCCACCTCGACGACGTGGGGTCGGCGGCGGGCCGCGCGGCGGACCTGGCGGACCCGGGCACGCGGGTGTCGACGCAGGAGATGGTGCTGACGGCGGGCGACTACCTCTCGGCGTACGTGCCGGAGTGGACGCTGCACCACCTGGACCTGGTGGCCCACCTGCCGTCGGTCGCCGGGCCGCCCGCCGAAGGCCTGGCCCGGACGCGGGTGGTGCTGGAGAAGATCGCGGGCACGGCGTTCCCGGCGTCCTTCTCGGACACCGACGTGCTGCGGGTGGCGACCGGCCGGCGCGCCCCGACCGAGGCGGAGGCGGCGGAGCTGGGCGGCCTGGCCGCGCGGCTGCCGTTCGTGCTCGGGTGAGGCAGGGCGCCCTGCCTCACCCGGCTCACGTCACGCCTTCACCAGGCTGAACCGGCGCCGTTCCACGTCGATGGCTTCGATGCGGACCGGCAGCCGCGTCCCGGGTTCCGGGGCCGCGTCGGTCACCAGCAGGCCGTGGATGCCGTCCGCGACTTCGACGAACGCGCCGAAGGGCAGCACCCGGGCCACGACGCCGTCGAGAACGCCGCCCTCGGTGTGGGTGGAGACGAACTCCTGCCATGGGGTCATGCGATTCACCTCCTCTCCGCGCACGTCCCTCGTGGGCTGTGTGCGGGGGAAGCGGCGGCCCGCGGGGCCGCCCGGAGGTCACGGCACAGCCGGGTACCCCGTCTGCTCACGGCTCGAGGCCGACCCGGCAGTCACCGGAAAAGGGTACCGCCCGGGCGCGGAATCACGCGAACGGTAATTCTCCGACGCGCTGTCCGGACTTCGGGAAATCAGCTCACACGAGGGTTCGCAGATCCGCCAGTTCGGCGAGCGCGGCGAAAGAATCGAACCGCGCGGATTGGTCGTGGGAGGCGGTCGTGGCGAGGATTTCGTCGGCACCCGCGGCGGCGACGAGCCGTCCCAGCCGGTCCGCCACCTCGGCCGGCGTGCCGGCGATCTGACCGTCGAGGGTCTCCTCGAGCCGCCGCCGCTCGCGGTCGGTCATCGGCCCGGCGAGGATGTCGCCGGACGGTTCCAGGGGCGGGAAGACGCCGTGGGAGCGCGAATAGACCGTCGCCCAGGCTTCGGAGACGAGCAGGCGCCGCGCGTCCGCCGCGGAACCGGCCACGGCGATCGCCGTCGACACCACGACGTACGGCTCCCGGGCCCACGCGGACGGCCGGAAGCCGTCGCGATAGCGCGTCACGGCTTCGATGAGCGCCGGTTCCCCGCGTACCGGCGCGATGACCAGCGGCAGCCCGAGTTCCGCGGCGAGGTCGGCGCCGGAGCCGGTGGCCAGCAGGAACGGCGGCACCCGCAGCCCCTCGGCCGGGTAGGCGTGCACCCCGGGGTGCTCGCCGGAGAAGAACCCGAGCAGGGCACGGACCTGCGCGCCGAAGCCGTCGGCCGCTTCCTTGCCGTGGCCCAGCGCTTCGCGGACGCCGGCGGTGAACCCGACCGACCGGCCGAGCCCCATGTCGATCCGGCCCGGGTAGAGCGCTTCCAGGACCCCGAACTGCTCGGCGACGACCAGCGGCCGGTGGTTCGGCAGCATGACACCCCCGGTCCCGACCCGGATCCGGCTGGTCGCGGCGGCCACGGCGGCGGCCAGCACGGTCGGCGCGGACCCGGCGACCCCGGGCACGCCGTGGTGTTCGGACACCCAGAACCGGTGGTAGCCCAGCCGTTCGACGCCGGCGGCGAAGGCGACGGTGTCCCGCAGCGCCCGGGCGGTCCCGCCGCCACGCCGCACCGGGGAGCGGTCCAGCACGGAGATCCTCACCCCGGGTGCAACGCCCGGCGCGGGCCGGGATTCCCGTCAGGGGCGCCAGCGCTCGCTGTAGTCCGGGTGGTCGGTGTAGGGCAGGGCCAGCAGGCGCAGCGTGAGGCACCAGTTGGAGCCGGCCTCGTCGGCGGGCACGTGGCAGGTCTCACACCAGTATTCGCTGCCGTAGAGCGGAAAGCCGGGGACCTTCTCCGACACCGTGGTGCGGTGCGCGAGCAGGATCCGCCGGGTCGCCTCGATCTCGTTGATCATCTGGTTGACCGCGTCGAGGTCCAGGTCGGTCAGCCCACGGATCTTCTGCTCCACGGCGACCTTCGTCTCGCCGCGGTTCATCGACTCGCCGGCTTTCGCCTTGTTGACGGCCTGCATGATCAACGCCTGCCGCGCGCCCACACGCGCGGCGAGGAATGCGATCAGGTCGTCCACGCAGGGCCTCCCTCCTCGAACCCGCCCCCCGATGGCCCCGGGGAGTCGTCGATTCGGAACGGCACGTTACGCCGTCGGAGGTCAAGATCGTGACAACGAGATCGGCCGTGCAAAATTTGTGACCCGAAAGGCGACAGCGGGCGCTTGCACGATCACTCCGCGTCTTGGGTTCGTTCTTTTGGTGGAGCGGGAAATGCGCGGGTGCGGGGGTTTCGGTGATGACCGCCACGGTTGTGGGGGTGGTTACAGTTCGTGCCGGGTTTGCGGGGGATTCGTGCCGCTGCGTAACACCGGACGCTGCGATGGCGTCAGTCTCCGCAGCACAGTCACGGAGGTTCTCATGTCCGTTCCGGCCGCACCCGGACCGCAGCTGCCGTACTTCCCGCCGGACGCGCCGACTCCCCGGCCCCGCCGGCGATGGCCGTGGCTGGTCGGCGGGCTCGCCGTGGTGGGCGCCCTGGCGGCCGGTGTCGTGCTGGCGCTCGCCTTCGGCAAGGCCACGGCCAGTCCGTGCCTGGACAAGGCGCAGCACGCCCCTTGCGCCGGCCCCGGCGGCACATGGATCTCCGCCGACGGCGGCGCTCGGCCCCGTGACGCCGCCGCGCCCGCGACCACGAGCCCGTCGATCCCCGCCTTCGCCGTCCCGACCACGACCGAACCGGCGCTGCCCGAGCCGACCGCAACGGACTACTCCGTCGACCTGGCCGTCCAGTCCAAGCAGTGCTTCGGCTCGGCCGGGTGCAACGTGGTCGTCGAACCGAAGCTCACCGCGCTCGGCGCGAGCACCCTGCTCTGGGAGTGCGACATCACCTACAGCATCTCCGGGGACACGTCCGGCGACCTCATCGAAACCGCCTACGCCCAGGGCGGCAGCTCCTACCGCGTCGACCGCACCAGCATGAGCACCAAGAACGGCAAGGTCGTCCCGAAGGCCACCGTGACCGCGGTCAGCTGCCGCAAGCCCTGAGCTCAGTCGTTCCGCGCCTTGCTCGGCTGAACCCGCTTCGGCTCCCCCGGCATCTTCGGATAATCCGGCGGATACGGCAGCTCACCCAGCCCGTGATCCCGCTCGTCCCGCTCGTACCACTCCAGCGCCGTCTCCAGCCCGAACGGCGAGGCGTCCATCGGCGCGTGCAGGTCGCCGTGCTCCTTCAGGAACGCCGGGATCGTCAGGACGTCGAAGTCGTCCGCGTCCACCTCGCCCAGCAGGTCCCACGTCAGGGGTGTCGACACCGTTGCGCGCGGGGTGCCGCGGACCGACCAGCTCGAGGCCACCGTGCGGTCGCGGGCCGCCTGGTTGTAGTCCAGGAACACCCTTCCCCCTCGCTCCTCCTTCCACCACGCGACCGTCGCCTTGTCCGGGATGCGGCGGGTCACCTCGCGGCCCAGGGCGATCACCGCGTGGCGGACCGCCACGAAGTCCCACTCCGGGCGGATGCGGACCAGCACGTGCACGCCGCGGCCGCCGGAGGTCTTCGGGTAGCCCGTCAGGCCCGCGTCCGCCAGGACCTCGCGGACCACCGTCGCCACCTCGACCGCGTCGGCGAAGCCCGCCCGGTCCGGGGGGTCCACGTCGATGCGCAGCTCGTCCGGGTGGTCGACGTCGGCCCGGCGGACCGGCCACGGGTGGAAGTCGAACGTGCCCAGGTTGGCCGCCCACGCGAACACCGCGGGCTCGGCCGGGCACACCTCCGCCGCCTTGCGGCCGGACGGGAACGTGATCTCCGCGCTCGACACCCACTCCGGTGCGCCCTTGGGCACGCGCTTGGCGTAGAACCACTCGCCCTCGACGCCGTCCACGTAGCGCTTCAGCGTCGTCGGGCGCTCGCCGATCGCGCGCAGCAGCGGGGCGCCGACGGTGATGTAGTGCTCGACGACCTGCCTCTTCGTGATGCCGCGCTGCGGGAAGTACACCTTGTCCGGGCTCGTGACGCGGACCGTGCGGCCGCCCACCTCGTACTCGACCGGGTCACCGTGCTGGGGCATGCGGCCACGCTAGCGGTGATCGCGCCGCCCGGCTCCCGCGAGAATGCCCGGCCGGTAGGCTGGAGCGGGTGTCCGGCCGCACCAAGCTGATCGTCGCGCTCGCCGTGCTCGCCCTCTTCGCGGCGGCCGCGGTGCTGCTGCCGATCCCCGGTCCGGCCGAGCTGCGGGCCTGGGCCGCCGCCACCGGCCCCGCCACGCCGCTCGTGCTGTTCGTCGCGTACTCGCTGCTCACCGTCGCCCCCGTCCCGCGCACCGTGTTCAACCTCGCCGCCGGCCTGCTCGTCGGCACCACCGCCGGGATCGCGATCGGCCTGGTCGCCACCACGATCGCGGCCGCCCTGTCCTTCGGGCTGGCGCGCCTGCTCGGCCGTGACCTCATCACCCGCCACCTGCACCGATCGGCCGTGCGGACGGTCAACGACCGGCTCGCCGGCGGCGGCACCCTGGCCATCACGTCGCTGCGGCTGATCCCGGTGGTGCCGTTCGCCCCGTTCAGCTACCTCTGCGGGGTGTCCTCGGTGCGGCTCGTCCCGTACCTGGCCGGTACGCTGCTCGGCAGTGTGCCCGGTACGGTCGCGGTGGTCGTCCTCGGCGACGCGCTGACCGGCGACACGCCGCCCGCGCTGCTCGCCTGTTACGGCGTGTTCGCGCTGGCCGGGGCGATCGGGCTGGTCAAGGTGTTCAAGAAGCGGGCACCGGGCGAAAAGGCCCGCCGGACAGGCTGGCTGACGCGAACTCCCGCGCGGCCGACCGCTACACTCGATCGGGTGCGCGAAGCGGAAACGCGCTGAGCAGAGCCACCACCACCGGGAATTTCGTCAGGAGCAGTCGCCATCGACACCGGTCAGCTGATCGCCGGGCACTACCGCCTCGTCGAGCACATTGGTAGTGGCGCCATGGGAGTGGTGTGGCGCGCGACGGACGTGCGCCTCGAGCGCACCGTCGCGATCAAGCAGATCCTCCCCCAGCCGGGCGTCTCCGAGACCGAACGCGACAACATGCGCCAGCGCGCCATGCGCGAGGCGAAGAACGCGGCCCGGTTCCAGCACCCGAACGCGATCGTGGTGTTCGACATCGCCGAGCACAACGGCGACCCCTGCCTGGTGATGGAGTACCTGAACGGGCCCAGCCTCTCCACGATCCTGTCCGAGGAGGGCACGCTCCCGCTCGGGCGCGTGGCCCGGATCGGCGAGCAGGTCGCGTCCGCGCTGGTGGCCGCGCACCGCGCCGGGATCGTGCACCGCGACGTCAAGCCGGGCAACATCCTGATCGACGAGACCGGCACCGCGAAGATCACCGACTTCGGCATCTCCCGCGCGGCCGGCGACATGACGCTGACGGCGACCGGCCTGATCGGCGGCACCCCCGCGTACCTGGCGCCCGAGCTCGCGCGCGGCGCGGACCCGGTGCCCAGCTCCGACGTCTTCGCCCTCGGCGCGACCCTCTACCAGGCGATCGAGGGCGCCACGCCGTACGGCAACACCACGAACCAGCTCGCGCTGCTCTACGCGGCGGCGAACGGCCAGATCAACCCGCCGGTGCAGGCCGGGGCGGCCACCGCGCTGCTGATGAGCCTGCTGCGCAGCGAGCCGGGCGAGCGGCCGAGCATGGCCGAGGCCCGCGAGCGGCTGGCGGCGCTGGCCCGGACCGAGCCCGGCGGCATGACGGCGTCGCCGCCGCTGCTGTCCGGGGGCGCGGGCCGCAAGCCCGCCGCGCCCGCCGACGGCGAGCGCCCGCCGTGGCAGCGGACCGAGAACCAGGCACCGTCTTCGCCGCCGGTCGGCACGCCCACCCCGGCGGCGGCGAGCAAGGCGCCGTCGAACCCGCCGCGCCCGACCGCGGCGTTCATGCCGATGCGGTCGCCGGCCGCGCCGCCGAACACCCCGCCCAGACCGGTGCCCGCGGCCGCGCCGACGGCCAGGGCGCCCCAGTACTCGTCGAACACCCCGAAGGCCGACAACAAGCGCAAGTACGCGCTGTTCGCCGGGGCCGGCGCCGCGGTCGTCGTGGTCGCCGTGATCGTGTTCCTGGTGCTGAACTCCGGCAACGGCGGTTCCGGCGGCACGCAGACCGCCCAGTCGCCGGGTGGCCAGCCCACGGCGGGTCAGAGCTCGCCCAAGACCACCGGGTCGAGCAGCAGCTCGAACGTCTCCGCCAAGCTGGGGCAGACCCCGACCGACTCGCCGGTCACCAACTTCAGCTCGGCCGGCCAGCTGGTCATCGACTACTTCAGCGACCCGGCGGCCCACTGGGACATGCTCACCCCGGCCGCCCAGCAGGTGTACGGCAGCGAGGACAAGTACCAGGCGTACTGGGACGAGAACAAGAAGAGCATCAACGGGCCGACCAAGGCGAAGGCCGACTCGGGCGGCAACGAGGCCGACGGCTCGCTGGTCATGAACGTCAACGTCGGGGGCGGCCGGCCGGGTTTCCGGCTGGTCAACGTCGGCGGCCGCACCCTGATCGACGCCAACACGAAGCTCGGCGGCTCGGGTTCTAACAACTGAGAGTTGACGCGCGTTCAGTGGGCTGAGCGGTCCCGATGGCCTACCGTGGTGGCATGGCCGACAACGGAGCTTCGCTGCCGGGCCAGAATCCTCGCTTCCACGAGGACCTGGTCGGCCTGGACCCGTATGACCCGGAGGCGCGGGCGTTCGCCGAGCACCTCGACCGCATCGAGCGGTGCGGCCCCAACTTCACCATCGAAGCCGCCCTCGACGGCGTGGCCGACTTCGCCGACTCCAGCAACCGGCTCGGCGGGCTGCGCTACTGGGTGTCCGCCCTGATCGTGGTTCTCATCGTGCTCGGCGTGATCGTGGCCGCATGGGACATCGTGGTGCACGCCCTCGCCTGGCTCGCGGCGTAACGTGGATCGGGTGAAAGGTATGAAACCCGTTGTCGGCGCGACCCCGCGCGTCGTGAAGTCCGAGCAGGAGTGGCGGGCGCAGCTCAGCCCCGACGAGTACGCCGTGCTCCGCCAGGCGGGGACCGAACGGCCGTTCACCGGCGAGTACACCGACACGAAGACCACCGGCGTCTACGCATGCCGGGCGTGCGGTGCCGAACTGTTCCGCAGCGACACGAAGTTCGAGAGCCACTGCGGCTGGCCGTCGTTCTACGACCCGGCCGACTCCGACGCCGTGCTGCTGCGCGAAGACCGCACCATGGGCATGAAGCGGATCGAGGTGCTCTGCGGCTCCTGCCACAGCCACCTCGGGCACGTCTTCGAGGGCGAGGGTTACCCGACCCCGACCGACCAGCGGTACTGCATCAACTCGATTTCGCTCAAGTTGGCACCCAAGTCCTGAAGACGCACAGCCTAAATCTCCCTTAAGCGAGCAACCCGCCGCCCTCCCTCGAACGTAGTCTCCGCACACGGACGAGGGAGGGCGGACTCATGACCGACACCTGGGGCATTCCCGGACCGGTGTTTTCGGGCCTCTACCTGGGCTTGCTGCTGGCGGTGGCGCTGTACGGCGTGGTGCGCCTCAGCCGGCTGTCCCGCGGGACAGCCGGCGGCGCGCCCGAGCGCCCCGAAGAGTTCGCGCTGCTGGCGGGCGGGCGCGTCCGGCTCGGCGAATTCGTCGTCGCGACGCTGCTGGAGCGGAAGTTCGTCCGCCTCGACGGCACCGGCAAGCTGCACCGCACCGGCGGCGCGGCGGCGGACGACCTCGGCCGCGCCGCCCTCGCGCGGATCGGCAAGTCCGGCAACTCGATCGCCCGCGTGAGCGCCGAGGTCGGGCAGCACGCGTCGGTCCCCGGACTGGAGGCCGGGCTCACCGCCCGCGGCCTGCTCACCGACGTCCGCGCGGTCCGCGCGGCCTGGCTGGCCACGGCCGTGGCCTTCTGGGCACTGGCCGCGCTCGGCGTGGTCCGGCTGATCGCCGGTTCGGCCACCGGGCACCCGGTCGGCTACCTGATCCTGCTGCTGGTGCTGAACACCGTCGCGGGCATCGTCCCCTCGGTCCGCGCCGCGAACCCGCCGAACGTCAAGATCACCGCCGCCGGGCGGGCCGCCCTGGACAAGGCGCGCCGCGACGGCACCTTCACCGCGGGCCCGGCCGGCACCGTCGCGTCCCACGGCCTGAGCGCGCACCCCGACAAGGACGTCCGGCTGGCCGTCGGCCGGGCCGTGCGGCAGACGGCCGCGCAGGCCTACCGCCGGCCCCGGGCCGGCTGGGCGGCGGCCGGCGGCGCGAGCGCCGGCTACTACGGCGGGTCGAGCTGCGGGGGCGGCGGCAGCTCCTGCGGTGGCGGCGGGGGCGGCGGCTGCGGGGGTGGCGGGGGGTGCGGCGGTTGAAACGCCGACGCGAGCGCGTGCGTCTCACAGCTACGGTAACCGCGACACACTGAGGGGAGACGGGCGATGACCGACCCGTGGGGCATTTCCGGACCGGATTTCGTGGTCCTCTACATCGCGTTGCTCGGCGCGGTCCTGCTGGCCAGGGTCGTCGTGTCCGGGATCGTCACCAGCCGGGCGAGGCGGGCGGACCACGTCCCGCCCGGCCCGCCGCCGACGGTCTACCAGCTCGCCTTCCTCGCCGGCGGTCCCGACCGGGCCGCCGACGCGGCCATCGCGGCGCTGGTGGACCGCGGGCAGGTGCGCGTCAACAGCTACCAGCAGATCAGCCAGGCCGGCACCCGGCCGGCCGAGCCGCTGGAGCGGGCGGTGTTCGACGCGGCGCAGCTGAAGACGACCTCGACCATCCGGTCCTCCGTCCGCCGGTCAGCGGCCATGCGGGCGCTGGAGGAGGGCCTCGACCAGCGCGGCCTGCTGGCGTCGGCCGCGGCGAAGCGCCAGGCGCGCACGTTCGGGCTGCTGCTGCAGCTGGCCGTGCTGGCCCTCGGCGTGGTGCGGCTGGTGAACGGCCTTTCGCTGGGTCGCCCGGTCGGGATCCTGGTGTTCCTGGTGCTGGTCGCGGCGGTGCTGACGGTCGTGGCGGCGATCCGCCGGTCGAAGACGGGGGCGCGGCAGCCGTCGGCGGCGGGCCACCGCCTGCTCGGCCAGGCCCGTGCGGCGGCGAGCGGCCCGGTCCCGGCCGGCATGCTGGCCGGCGGCGTCCTCCTCGGCGGCGCGGCGGCCGCGGTGGCGCTGGGCGGCTGGGCGATGTACCCGGACGAGGAGCTGAGCGCGGCCCTGACCCCGCCGGTGACGTCGTTCGGCGGCGGCGGCTCGTCCGGGTCGTCCTGCAGCAGCGGGTCGTCCTGTTCGAGCTCGTCGTGCAGCAGCGGCTCGTCGTGCGGTGGCGGCGGGTGCGGCGGAGGGGGCTGCGGTGGGTGAGCTGGGCATCGGGATCGGCTGGCGGCACGAGCTCGACCTGTCCATCGCGCGGCTGCCGGGCGTGGACTGGGTCGAGGTCGTGGCCGAGAACCTGCACGCCGACCACCTGCCGGAGACGCTGGTGGCGCTGCGCGAGCGCGGCCTGCCGGTGCTGCCGCACGCGGTCTCGCTGTCCCTCGGCGGGGCCGAGCCCCTGGACACGGGCCGCGTCCAGCACCTGGCGGAGGTGGCGCGGGCCCTGGACGCGCCGCTGGTCAGCGACCACGTCTGTTTCGTGCGCGCGGGCGGGCTGGATTCGGGGCACCTGATGCCGCTCCCCCGCACGCGGGAGGCGCTGGACGTGCTGGTGGCGAACGTCCGGCTGGCCCAGTCCATCGTGGACGTGCCGCTGGCGCTGGAGAACATCGCCGCGGTGCTCGACTGGCCCGACGCCGAGCTGACCGAGGAGCAGTTCCTCACCGAGCTGACCGAGCGGACGGGCTGCCGGCTGATCATCGACGTGGCGAACCTGTACGCCAACGCCCGCAACATCGGCACGGACCCGGCGGCCTTCCTCGACGGGATCCCGTGGGAACGCCTGGCGTACGTGCACATGGCGGGCGGCGTCGAGCGCGACGGCGTGTACCACGACACGCACGCGCACCCGGTGCTGCCGGAGGTGCTGGCGCTGCTGACCGAGCTGCGCCGCCGCACGGACCCGCCGGGGGTGCTGCTGGAACGCGACGACGACTACCCGAGCGACGCGGAACTGGCCGCGGAGCTGGCGGCGTTGCGCGCGGCGGTGACGACGTGAGCCGCGCGGACCTGGCCCGGCGCCAGGCCGAGCTGCTGCACGCGTTGCTGGCGGACGGCCCGCCCCCGGACGGCTTCGACCCGGCCCGGCTGCGGGTGGAGGCGACGGTGCTGCGCCGCAAGCACGGGCGGGTGCTGGCGTACCAGCGGCCGGAGCTGGCGGAGGAGCTGGGCGAGCGGTACGGGCCACTGTTCGCCGAGTTCAGCGCGGGCCGGCCGAAGAAGGCGGCGGAGCGGTCGGGGGCGTACGCGGACGAGTTCGTGACGTGGCTGATCGAGGGCGGGCACCTGCCGAAACCGAAGCGTCGGCTGGTGGACCGCCTCCGGCGCCGCTAGGGCGTCCAGGTCGGTTTGTCGACTCCCGGTTCCCGCGTCCCGAACTCCCAGTACGGCTCCGCCCCCGGCAGCCCGCCGGCCATCCGGACCCGCGTCAGCCGCCCGTACCCGCTGTCCGCCTCTTCCATCAGGTCGCCGTAGTCGACGTCCGCCGCCGCCGGGTCCTTGCGGCCCAGCGAATCCAGCCACCGGCCCGTGCCCGCCAGCGACAGCCGCGCCCGCCAGGCACCGCCGTCGGCCACCTGCCGCCGCAGCGCCGTCATCACGGCCGCCGCCGTCAGCCAGCCGGTGGCGTGGTCCAGCGCCTGGACCGGCAACGGCGATGGTTCCCCGGCACCGAACGCCATCCCGTTCGACATCTGGACCAGGCTGTCGAACCCGCGCCGCCGGGCCCACGGGCCTGCCCAGCCGTACGCGCTCAGGTCCGCGATCACCAGCCCCGGCCGCAGCTCGGCCAGCTCCGCCGGCCCGAGCCCGATGCGCTCCATCGCCCCCGGGCGGAACGACTGCAGCAGCACGTCCGCCCGGCTGATCAGCTTCTTCAGCCGCGCGCGGCCACCCTCGGTGTCCAGGGCCACGAACGCCGAGCGCTTGCCCTGGTTCGTGTCGCGCACCAGCGCCTCGACCCGCGGCAGGTGCGCCGCCCCGATGTGCAGCACGTCGGCGCCGTGGGCCGCCAGTACCCGGCCCGCCACCGGGCCGGCCAGCACGTGGGTCAGCTCCAGCACCCGGATCCCGCCCAGCGGCCGGTCGGAGTAGAACAACGTCCGCTTCGGCGCGTCCGCGACCGGCTCCAGCGAGACCAACGGCAGCGAAGCCACCGCTTCGCCCTGCGGGTGCGCGGCCCAGTCTTCGGGCGACCGCAGCTCGGCGGCCGCTCCCCCGGCGCTCACGACCGCGTGCTCCACCTCGCGCGCCGGACGGCCGGCGACCGCCTTCGCGACCGCGCCGCGGGTTCCCGGCACGCCGAGGCCCCAGCACACCGCCGCTTCGTGGCGCGGGTAGTTGCAGTGCAGCCGCACCCAGCCGTCGGCGGCCCGGTAGTTGCCCGACAGCGGGGCCCAGACCGCCTCCGCGCCGACGCCGTCCACGCGCAGCAGCTGCTCGCTGTGGAACGCCGCCGCCGCGTGGCGCGTGTCCGCCGTGACGGCACCGGGCTCGATTCCGCGCACGCGCAGCATCTCCCCGGCCGCCAGGGTGGCCGCCGCGATCGACGCCGTCGCGGCCGCCGCCACGCGGTACGGGCCGGGCAGCACGGCCTCGGTCCCGGTCAGCTCGAACTCCCCCGGCGCGGACCCGGTCAGGGCGTCCCAGACGCCCTCGACGATCTCGCGCACTACGGGAGCGCCGCGACGAGCTCGGCGGGCGGCACGCGGGTGCCGGTGTAGAACGGGATCTCCTCGCGCACGTGCAGCCGCGCCTCGGTGCCGCGCAGGTGGCGCATGAGGTCGACGATCCGGTGCAGCTCGTCGGCTTCGAAGGCGAGGATCCACTCGTAGTCGCCCAGTGCGAAGGACGCCACGGTGTTCGCGCGCACGTCCGGGTAGTCGCGGGCTTCCTTGCCGTGGTCGGCCAGCATCTTGCGGCGGTCGGCGTCCGGCAGCAGGTACCACTCGTAGGACCGCACGAACGGGTAGACGCAGATATACTTGCGCGCCTCTTCGCCGGCCAGGAACGCCGGGATGTGGCTCTTGTTGAACTCGGCGGGCCGGTGCAGCGCGGTCTGGCTCCAGACCGGCGTCGACGCGCGGCCCAGCGGCGTCCGGCGGAACCCGGCGTAGGCGGCCTGGACCTGCTCGATCTCCTCGGCGTGCCACCAGATCATGAAGTCGGCGTCGGCGCGCAGCGCGGACAGGTCGTAGACACCCCGGACGACCACGCCCTTGGCCTCGAGACCGTCCAGGTACTCCGTGGTCTCGCGGCCGGCGGCCCCGCGGTCCTCGCCCAGCCGGCCCGGCTCGATCCGGAAGACCGACCAGGTGGTGTAGCGGATGGTGTCGTTGAGCTCGTTGTAGTTGACCCGCGCCATGAGTCCATCCTGTCACCGTGGCGGCGCGCCCGCCGCCACGGGTCAGGTGAGCGCACTCACGCGGTCAGATGGGCCGCGATCCGCTGCGCCGCGGCCTCCGCCGTCGCCACACACGCGGGCAGGCCGACACCGTGCAGGGTCGCCCCGGCGATCGCCAGGCCCGGCACCGCCGCGACGGCCTTCTCGATCCGCTCCACCCGGTCCAGGTGCCCGGTGCCGTACTGCGGCAGCCCGCCGCCCCACCGCGTCACCAGCGTCTCCACCGGGGCCGCGGTCACGCCGGTCAGGCGGGCCAGGTCGGCGCGGACCACGCGGACCAGCTCGACGTCGTCGGCGCGCAGCGCGCCCGGCTCGCCGAACCGGCCGACCGAACCGCGGACCAGGACCGGGCCCCTCCCGTAGTGCGCCCACTTCCGGGACGAGAAGGTGAACGCCTTCGACGCGTACGGCACGCCCGAAGCGTCCCGCTCGCCGTGGCCGATCAGGATCCCCGACGCCTCGGGCAGCGCCGTGCCGGGCGGCAGGGCCAGCGCCACGACGGCCATCGACGCCAGTTCGACCTCGCCGAACGCCGCCGAAGCCGCCGGCACCAGCTCCGCGAGCAGGCGGCGGGCCGAGGGCGCCGGCACCGCGAGCACCAGTGCGTCCGTCTCGAAGGTGTTGTCCGCCGGGGCGTGCGCGGTCGGTGCCGCGCCGATGCGCAGTCGCCAGCCGGGGCCGTGCCGCTCGATCTCGCACACCGGCAGGCCCGTCCGCAGCTCGGCGCCGGACGCCGCGGTCAGCCGGTCGATCACCGTGCCCAGGCCGCCCGGGACGGTGCCGAACACCGGCGCCGTGGACGGGTTGGCCGGCAGCTGGCCGGCGGCCGCCGCGGTCAGCGAGCCCGCGCCCGCGGCCAGCGCCGAAGCCAGGCCGGGCATGGTCGCGCGCAGGCCGAGGCCGTCGGCCCCGCCCGCGTAGACGCCGCCGAGCAGCGGGTCGACCAGGCGGTCCACGAGTTCGTCACCGAAGCGCTCGCGCAGCAGCGGCCCCAGCGGCACGTCCCCGCCCGGCAGCCGCAGCTCCGGCAGCGACGGCTCGGCCTCGACGGCCTTGCGCCCCGCCTCGGACAGCACCCCGGCCACCGATTCCGCCGACGCCGGCACGCCCATGACCGTGCCGGGCGGCAACCCGGTGACCGCGCCGCCCGCGTGGATCTTCGCGCGGGCCCTGGTCGGGTGGACGACGTCGAGCCCGAGCTCGCGGACCAGCGCGAGCATCTCGGGACGGCGGACGAGGAACGCCTCGGCGCCGACGTCGTAGGGCACGCCGGCGAGCTCGGCCGTGCGCAGCTTCCCGCCCGGCGTCGTCGTCTTCTCGAACACCGTGATCCCGGCATCGGGGCCGAGCAGCCGCCGCAGCCGGTACGCCGCGGTCAGCCCGGAAACGCCCGCCCCGACGACCGCGACGCGCTTCACAGCTCGTGCACCAGCCCGACCACGCGGGTCAGCACGTCGGGGTCGACGCCCGGCAGCACGCCGTGGCCGAGGTTGAAGATGTGGCCTTCGGCGGCCTTGCCCTCTTCGGCGATCCGCCGGACCTCGGCTTCCAGCACCGGCCAGGACGCGTGCAGCAGCGCCGGGTCGAGGTTGCCCTGCACGACGGCGCGGCCGCCCAGCCGCCGCACCGCTTCGTCCAGGGGGATCCGCCAGTCGACGCCGACGACGTCCGCGCCCGCGTCGCGCATCGCGGCAAGGAGCTCGCCGGTGCCGACGCCGAAGTGGATCCGCGGGACGCCGTACTCCGCGACCCCGTCGAGGACCTTCGCCGAGTGCGGCAGGACGAACTCGCGGTAGTCCCGCTCGGACAGCGCGCCGGCCCAGGAGTCGAACAGCTGGATCGCGTCGACGCCGGCGTCGAGCTGCGCGCGCAGGAAGGTCAGGGCGATGTCGGCCAGGCGCCCGGCCAGCTCGTGCCACACCTCGGGCGAGGAGTGCATCAGTGCCTTGGTGTGCTCGTGGTTGCGGCTCGGCCCGCCCTCGATGAGGTAGCTGGCCAGCGTGAACGGCGCACCCGCGAAGCCGATCAGCGGCGTTTCGCCGAGCCGCTCGACCAGCAGCCGGACGCCGTCGGCGACCTTCGCGACGTGCTCGGGTTCGAGCACCGGCAGGGCCTGCACCGCGGCGAGGTCGCGCACCGGCGTGGCGGCCACCGGGCCGGTGCCGGGGACGATGTCGATGTCGACGCCGGCCGCCTTGAGCGGCACCACGATGTCGCTGAAGAGGATCGCCGCGTCGACGCCGTGCCGGCGGACCGGCTGCAGCGTGATCTCGGCGAGCATCTCCGGGTCGAAGCAGGCGTCGAGCATGGGCACGCCTTCGCGCAGCGCGCGGTACTCGGGCAGCGAACGCCCCGCCTGGCGCATGAACCAGACGGGCGTGCGGGCCGGGCGTTCGCCGCGCGCGGCGGCCAGGAACGGGGCTTCGGGCAGCTCGCGACGGCCGGACGGGACGGCCTGGTGCGGCAGGGGCGTGGTCTGAGACATCGCCGTCAATCGTGCCACGAGCCCGAGCGGGCCGTTCCCTCGGCGCGCCTGCGCCCGCAACGGGCCGTGCCCGCCCTAAAGTCGGTGCGTGACCGCGATGACGCCAGTGCCCGAGCTCTTCCGCGAAGCAGTCGCGGCGCTGCAGTCCGTCCGGCCCCGCCCGGAGGTGCTGCTGGAGCCGATGCGCCCGCCGCAGCGGCTGGCACCGTGGTCGTACGCGGTCAGCTGCGAGGTCGCCGGGCCGGCCGACGTGCTGGCGTCGGGACGCCTGGTCCTGCTGCACGACCCGGACGGCCAGGACGGCTGGGACGGCGTGCTGCGCCTCGTCATGTATGTGCGCGCGGAGCTGGACCGGGAGCTGGCGACGGACCCGTTCCTGCCGGCGGTCGGCTGGTCGTGGCTGACCGACGCGCTGGAGGTGTCCGGGGCGGGCTGGACGGCCCTCGGCGGCACCGTGACCGAGACGTCGTCGGCCCGCTTCGGCGACATCTCCGGCCCCGCCCGCACCGACGACCTGGAACTGCGGGCGTCGTGGACGCCGGCGGACGGCTCGCTGGTGCCGCACGGCCAGGCCTTCTGCCAGGTGATGGCCAGCGTCGTGGGCCTGCCGCCGGTCGGCGTGACCCTCTTCGGACAGCGCCAGGGCTCCTGACCCGGCCCCGGGGGGGGGGGGGGGGGGGGGGGTTTAACCCCCCCCACACAAACACACCCCCGGCGCGGGGGGGGGGGGGGAAGAAAAAAAACAACAAA
>NZ_JBEXKX010000024.1:0-57023 GCF_040609695.1 Amycolatopsis sp. NPDC004625 | reverse complement strand
GTGAGTGGTAAGGCGAGTTAGAACCCGCCTTACCACTCACGACCGGGGCGGCTGTCCGGGCGATCTTCTGCAACGAATCGGCAACGGCGGGCCCCGGCGACCCGGCCCCGGCCCGTCCCCTTGTACGGATGTGAGCAAATTTCACGTCCGCTGAACGACGTTCACCGGCCCTCTGCCACCCCGAAACACACCCGGGCGGCCGCGGAGTACCCGGCGACCCGCTCGCGCCGTCTGAGGCCGTTTCACGTCTCCTCGTTCGTGACACCGGACGGTCACGCACCGCAACAAGATCAATTCGCCGTCCGGAGACCCCTCGTCACCCCGTGACGGACACGGACAGTCACCGTCGCCGGCTTCGGCAGAGGCTCCCGGCGGCGATCGAGACCTTCGATCAAGCCCCGGCCGGAGCCGCATTCCGCGGCCTGGGGGAGCCCATCCGGACCCCCGTCACTAGGCGCACCGGAAGCTGCACGCCTCATCTGCACGGCCATTTGGCCGCCGGTAACTCCATAGCATCGTGTTCGCTGGGCTATCCGTTAGCAACCGGCCGTGTACTAGCCCGATCGTGTTACTTCGAACCCACTGAGTGACTGTTCGTTTGAGATAGATACCCATTCGATCCCCCCGCGAAGGGCTCAGGACGGCTACAGTGCCTTCGACGACACCACTTTCGGTCTAAAGCTGGCGCGGCTGAACGGCCGAAGGTCCCGGTGCCGGTCGGGGGGCACGACCGACTCCAGGGAGGTAGTGACGTGGCTACCGTCGGCATTTCTCAGGCCGTCCGATCCACGCCAGCCGGCGCGTTGCCGGCGAGCATGGTTCCGCACCCGCGGGAAGAGCTCTTTTCGGTACTGGTGGTCGACGACCACCCGCTGTTGAGGGAGGCAATCGCAGCAAGACTCGCACAGATGGGTGCGGGGACCGTCCACGAAGCCGCCACGGTGGCCGAGGCGAGGGCGCGAGCACAGGCCACCGGGCCTTGTGACCTGGCGATCCTCGATCTCGGACTGCCGGACGGCAGCGGCATCGAGCTGGTTACGGAACTCCGTAGCCACGGCTGGCCGCGCGTGGTCGTACTCGCATCCTCGGACGACCCGTACGCGGTCCGCTCGGCCTTCCAGGCCGGGGCCCAGGCGTACCTGCTGAAGTCCGCGTCACCGGTCGTCGTGACCGATGGCGTGCGGCGTGTGCTCGAGGGCGGCGTCTACGCCGACCCGAGCGTGGCTCCGGTGCTCGCCACCGGGACCCGCGTCGCGGGCACCGACAACACCCCGCGCGAGCTGTCCGCTCGCGAGGTGGAGGTGCTCCAGCTGGTCGCCGACGGGCAGTCCAACAAGGAGATCGGCGAGGAGCTTTCGCTCTCCGCCCTCACCGTCAAGTCCCACCTGTCCCGGATCGGGCGCAAGCTCGGCACGGGCGACCGGGCCCAGATGGTGGCGCTGGCCATGCGGGCCGGCGTGATCCGCTGACGCAAGCAAACAGCCCTGCGGGGCGGGCAGACCAGGCGCGGTATGCCCGTCCCGTAGGGTCGTCATTCATGGGAAGTGCAGAGGCCGAGGACACCGGGATGGAGATCGAGTCCACGGGCGGCCCTGTGCTGCTACGCGAACCCGCCGAGGGCACGCCCCCGGTGATCACTGATCCCGGCGAGCTCGCCGAAGCGTGCGCGAGACTCGCCGCGGGCACCGGCGCGGTCGCCGTCGACACCGAACGCGCGTCCGGCTACCGGTACTGGCCCAAGGCCTACCTCGTGCAGCTGCGCCGCGAGGGTTCCGGCACGGTGCTGATCGACCCGATCGCGCTGGCCGACGACCTCGCCCCGCTGCGCGACGTCCTCAACGACCTGGAGTGGGTGCTGCACGCCGCCTCCCAGGACCTCCCCTGCCTCGCCGAGCTGGGCCTGCACCCGGCGGCGCTGTTCGACACCGAGCTGGCCGGCCGGCTGGCGGGCTACGAACGCGTGGCGCTCGGGACGCTCGTCGAGCTGCTGCTCGGCTACACCCTCGAAAAGGGCCACAGCGCGGCCGACTGGTCGAAGCGGCCGCTGCCGGTCGACTGGCTGAACTACGCCGCCCTCGACGTCGAGCTGCTCGTCCAGCTGCGCGAAAAGCTGGAAGCGGAGCTGGGCGCCCAGGGCAAGCTGGAGTGGGCGCGGCAGGAGTTCGAAAACGTGCGGACGGCCCCGCCGCCGCCCCCGCGAGCCGAGCCGTGGCGCCGGACGTCCGGCGTGCACAAGATCCGCAGCCCGCGCGGCCTCGCGGCGGTCCGCGAGCTGTGGCAGGCGCGGGACGAGCTCGCCCGCAAACGCGACCGCGCGCCGAGCCGGATCCTGCCGGACAGCGCGATCGTCAACGCCGTCACGGCCGACCCGAAGACGGTCGAAGAGCTGCAGGCGCTGCCGGTGTTCAGCGGCCGCGTCCAGCGCAAGTACACGGCGAGCTGGCTGCGGCACCTGCAGGCGGCCCGCGCGCTGCCGGCTTCGGAGCTGCCGTCGCCGTCGCAGCCGACGGACGGCCCGCCCCCGGTGAACCGCTGGGCGGACAAGGACCCGGACGCGGCGGCCCGCCTGTCGGCGGCCCGCGCGGCGTTGGCGGCGATCGCGGAGGACCGCCGGCTGCCCGTGGAGAACCTGCTCCTGCCGGACCTGGTGCGGCGCACGTGCTGGCGTCCACCGGCGGAGACGGACGAAGACGCGGTGGCGGCGGTGCTGCGCGCGGGCGGCGCCCGGCCGTGGCAGGTCGAGCTGACGGCGAGCGTGCTGAGCAAAGCCCTGCAGGCCACCGCTTCCTGACGGAGAAGGGACCCTTCGCCGGGTGGCTCGGGAAACCGACGCAGACCCGGCGATCAGCGCCCCCGGCGCGCGGTCGATGCAGTTCGGGATGCGGGAGCTGTTCCCGATCATCCGCACCCGGCTGAGCGGCCGCGGCTAATCCCCCAGCGCCGCCAGCAAAGCGTGCGCCTCGGCGCGCAGCCCGTCCGTCGGCTCCCCCGCCCCCACCAACCGGACCACGCCGTCGGCGGCCTCCCGGACGTGGGCCTCGACGTCCAGCGCCGGGTCGTCCCGGCGGATCACCGCGATGCTCTCCACCAACCCGAACACCAGGTCCGTCCGGATCCCCACGGCGGACGGCGCCACGCCCGAAGCCGCCACCAGGCGGCCGTACGCCGCCTTCAGTTCCGCTCGCTCGGTGCGGAACCGCGCCAGGTTGGGCGATCCCACCTCCGGCAGCAGGTACAGCGCGCCGAGGTTGTGGCGGGCGCCGCCGAGCAGGCCGATGTCCGCGTACGCCAGCGCCCACAGGCGGACCGCCGCCGGGGCCGCGCCCGCGGCCAGCCGGGCGGCCAGCGCCAGCGACGGGCGGACGGTCTCGGCCAGCAGCGCCGCCAAGATGTCTTCCTTCGCCGGGAAGTGGTAGTACAGCGACGCCTGGCGCAGTCCCGCGCGTTCGGCGATCGCCCGGGTCGTCGTGGCCGCGTACCCGGCTCCGGTGAACAGCTCGCCCGCCGCGTCGAGCACCGCCTGGCGCGCGTCCGGGCGGTTCGCCGCCGCTCCGCTCGCCCTCGGCCTGCCGACTCCCGACCCTTTGACCACGGACGTGATCTTGCCAGGTCTTCGCGCGCGACACGCGCACGGAGGCACGGTTACGCCCGGATGTCGTCATTGACGCCGTGTCGGTCCTGCCGTTAACGGATCCCTAACCCGGCGGAGATCATCGTGTCGCGGGGAAAACCTAATTTCTGTCGTGCGATCGAAACAAGGAGCCCGCATGACGCCACCCGACGATCTCGCCGCCTTCGGTTACCGCCAGGAGCTTCGCCGGTCGCTGGGCGGGTTCTCCGCCTTCGCCGCCGGATTCTCCTTCGTCTCCATCCTCACCACCGTCTTCCAGCTCTTCGGTTTCGGCTACACCTTCGGCGGCCCGCTGTTCTTCTGGACGTGGCCGGTCGTCCTGGCCGGCCAGCTGCTCGTGGCCCTCAACTTCGCCGAACTCGCGGCGCGCTACCCGCTGGCCGGATCCGTGTACCAGTGGGCGAAACAGCTCGGCCGGGGCTTCCTCGGCTGGCTCGCCGGCTGGATGATGCTGCTCGGCTGCATCGTCGCCCTCGCCGCCGCCGCGATCGCCCTGCAGGTCGTGCTGCCGTCGGTGTGGGACGGCTTCCAGTTCGTCGGCGGCGACCCGTCGGTGACGTCGCCCTCCGGCGCGGCCAACGCCGTGCTGCTCGGCACGCTCCTGCTCGTCTTCACCACCGCGGTCAACACCGGCGGGGTCCGGCTGATGGCGCGGATCAACGACGTCGGCGTCGCGGCCGAACTGCTCGGCGTCGTCGTCCTCGTGACCGGGCTGATCCTGTTCGCCGTCCGCGGTCCGCAGGTGGTGCTGCACGACGCACCCGGTACCAGCGCCGGAATCGGCGGCGTGCTCGCTTCGACGCTCATGGCGGCGTACGTCCTCTACGGCTTCGACACCGCGGCTTCGGTCGCGGAGGAGACGAAGGACGCGCGAAGGACGGCCCCGCGGGCGGTGCTGCGGGCCGTGCTCGTGTCCGGGATCGGCGGCCTGGCCGTGGTCGTCACCGCGCTGATGGCCGCGCCCAGCCTCACCGACGGGCAGCTCGCCGGCAAGGGGCTGCCGTACGTGATCACCGCCGTCTTCGGCGACACCCTCGGCCGGGTCTTCCTCGCCGACGTCGCGATCGCCGTCGTCGTCTGCACCCTCACGATCCAGACCGGCACGGTCCGGCTGGTCTACGCGATGGCCCGCGACGCCGCGCTGCCCGCGTCCGCCCGGCTGGCCGGGGTCAGCGCGCGGACCGGGACGCCGGTCGCGCCCGCGCTGCTGTCGGGCGCGCTGGCCATCGGGCTGCTGCTGCTCAACGTCGGCAACCCGACGCTGTTCAGCACGATCACCGGGACGTCGGTGGTCGTCGTCTACCTGGCCTACCTGCTCGTCACCGGGCCGCTGCTGGTGCACCGGCTGCGCGGCCGGTTCCCGGCCGAGCCCGGCCGGTTCTCCCTGGGCCGGTGGGGCGTTCCCCTGAACGGCGCAGCCGTTCTCTACGGAATCGCCATGATCGTGAACATCGCCTGGCCGCGTGCGGAGATCTACGATCTCGCCGGTTCGGGCGCCCCCTGGATGCTCTTGTTCCCGATAGAGTTCGTCGGCGGCGCACTGCTGATCGGCTGGCTCTGCTGGCTGCGGCTGCGCCCCGCTCCCGCCCTCGAACCCGCGACCTGAGAGAGGACGACCATGAGCACCACCGCGACGACCTACGGAGCGCGCGACCACGCCCGCGCGCAGGCCGGCACCGTGGTCGACACGATGCCGTCGATCCCGGCGAGCACCTGGCCGGCCCCGCCACCGGAGGTCGATCCCGAGGCGCTGACCTGGGCCGAGATCGTGGCCGGTGGCGGGTACACGCACAAGGTGCTGGCCCGGGGCACGCGGCTGCGCCTGACGGACGCCGACGGTGACGCCTGCGCCCACCTGCTGCTGTTCAACGCCGACCAGCCGTGGGAGCGGCTGAACGTCGCGGACACGGTGAAGGTGCAGTGGAACGCCTACCTCGGCGAGTCGGTGGCGCTGCTGTCGGACCAGGGGCGGGTGCTGGCCACGATCGTCGCCGACTCCAGCGGACGGCACGACGCACTATGCGGGACGTCCACTGTGGACGGAAACGCGGAACGCTACGGCGACGGTTCGCCGCACGGCCCCTCCCCCGCCGGGCTGGCCCTGTTCACCCTGGCCGCGGCCAAGAACGGCCTCGGGCCGAGGGACCTGCCGCCAAGCCTGTCCTTCTTCCAGGGCGTGCGGGTCCAGCCCGAAGGCGGGCTGGAGTTCACCGGCTCCGCGGGCGCCGGCCGGTCCGTCGACCTCCGGATCGAGATCCCGTCGGTCGTGCTGCTCGCCAACGTCGCCCACCCGGTCGATCCCCGGCCGGACTACACCGTGACCAAGCTCGAAGTCCTCGCCTGGCGCGACCGGCCGACCACCCCGGACAGTCCGGAGTGGACGCACACGCCGGAAGCGCAGCGTGCCTTCGAAAACACCGCCGACCACCTCACCGCCCGGGGGATCGCATGAGCACGGCGTACGAGTCCCAGCTGGAGGTCAGCGTCGACGTCCCCGCGCGGGCGCCGTTCTCCACGGTGCTGCGGGAAGGGCAGGAGCTGGCGATCATCGACCTGGGCGGCAACCAGGCCGTCGACTTCCTCTGCTACGACGCGAACGACACCGCCAAGCGCTACAGCGCGCCCGCGACGATCGCCGCGCAGGGCAACATCTTCCTGACCACCGGCAGCGTCCTGCGCACCCAGGAGGGTGCGCCGCTGCTGACCGTCGTGGCCGACACCTGCGGGCGGCACGACACGCTCGGCGGCGCGTGCAGCAAGGAGTCCAACAGCCTCCGCTACGGCCAGCACACCCGCCACCAGCACGCCTGCGTCGAGAACTTCCTCGCCGAAGGCGCCAAGTGGGGCCTGGGCAAGCGTGACCTGGTCAGCAACGTCAACTGGTACATGAACGTGCCGGTCGAAGAAGACGGCACCCTCGGCATCGTCGACGGCATTTCCGCGCCGGGCCTGGAAGTCCGGCTGCGCGCGGAGACCGACGTGCTGGTGCTCGTCTCGAACTGCCCGCAGATCAACAACCCCTGCAACGGGTTCGACCCGACGCCGGTGCGGCTGGTCGTCATCTCCCCCGGAGGCGGCGAGTGAGGCTGCTCGTCGCCAACCGCGGCGAGATCGCGGTCCGGATCCTGCGCAGCGCGAAGGAACTGGGTCTCGAAACCGTCGCGGTGTACTCCGACGCCGACCGCCTCGCCCCGCACGTGCGGCTGGCCGACCGGGCCGTCCGGCTCGGGCCGGCACCCGCGGCGGAGAGCTACCTGCGGGCCGACGCGATCATCGCCGCGGCAACGGAAACCAGCTGCGACGCCGTCCACCCCGGCTACGGCTTCCTGTCGGAGGACGCGGCGTTCGCTCGGGCGTGCGAAGACGCCGGGATCGCCTTCGCCGGGCCGTCCCCGGAGCACCTGGAAGTGTTCGGCAGCAAGCACACCGCGCGCGAAGCGGCGATCGCGGCGGACGTGCCCCTGCTGGCCGGCACCGGCCTGCTGTCCGATGTGGACGATGCGCTCACGCGGGCGGAGGACATCGGCTACCCGGTGATGCTCAAGGCGACCGGCGGCGGGGGCGGCATCGGGATGCGCGCCTGCGCGTCCCCGGACGAGCTGCGCGCCGCCTGGGACACCGTGCGCAGCGTCGCGGCCAAGAGCTTCGCCAGCTCCGGGGTCTTCCTCGAACGCCTGGTGACCCGCGCGCGGCACGTCGAGGTCCAGGTGTTCGGCGACGGCTTCGGCGAGGTCCTGGCCCTGGGCACCCGCGACTGCTCGCTGCAGCGGCGCAACCAGAAGGTCGTCGAGGAGTGCCCCGCGCCGGATCTCCCCGAAGCCGTCCGGAAACACCTGGTCGAGTCCGCCGTCGCGCTGTGCTCGTCCGTGCGGTACCGGTCCGCCGGCACCGTCGAATACGTCTACGACGCCGAGCGCGGCGAGGCGGCGTTCCTCGAGGTCAACACGCGGCTGCAGGTCGAACACCCGGTCACCGAGGCGGTGTACGGCGTCGATCTGGTGGCCTGGATGCTCCGGCTGGCCCAGGGTGACCGCGGGATGTTCCGCGCGGTCCCGGTCGCGCGCGGGCACGCCGTCGAGGCGCGGGTGTACGCCGAGGACCCGGGCGCCGGGCACCGGCCGAGCGCGGGGCTCGTCACGCGGGTCACGCTGCCGCCGGACACCCGGGTCGACACCTGGGTCGAGCCGGGCACGACCGTCACCACGCACTACGACCCGTTGCTGGCCAAGGTGATCTGCACCGGAACCGATCGCGCCGACGCAGTGGCGAACCTGCGGGAAGCGCTCGCCGCGACCCGGTTCGACGGCGTGCAGACCAACCTCGGGCAGCTGCGGGCCGCGGCCGTCGACACCGCCTTCGGCACCGCAACCCACGACACGTCCACTTTGGACGAGGTCGGAGACGCGGAAGCGCGGATCGACGTGGTCCGCGGCGGGACCATGACGACCGTGCAGGACTGGCCGGGCCGCACCGGGTTCTGGCACGTCGGGGTGCCGCCGAGCGGCCCGATGGACGACCTTTCGCTGCGCCTGGGCAACCTCGCGCTCGGCAACCCCGAGGGCGCACCCGGCCTGGAGTGCACTGTGGACGGCGTGGCGCTGCGGTTCTCGCACCCGGCCGAGGTGTGCGTCACCGGCGCGCCGACGACCGTCCTCGTGGACGGCGCCGAGGTTCCGTTGTGGACTCCGGTCGAGGTCCCCGCGGGGGCGACGCTCGACGTCCGGGCGTGCACGGCCGGGCTGCGCAGCTACGTGCTGGTGCGCGGCGGCATCGACGTGCCGGAGTTCCTCGGCAGCGCGGCGACGTTCACCCTCGGGAAGTTCGGCGGCCACGGCGGCCGCGCGCTCGCCGCGGGGGACGTCCTGCGGCCCGGCCCGGCTCCCGCGGACCCGGTCGTCGGGCCGGTCGCGGAGACCGAACGGCCGGCCTTCGCTCCCCATTGGACGATCGGTGCCCTCGAAGGACCGCACGCGGCACCGGAGTTCTTCACCCCCGAAGACGTCGACACGTTCTACGCCACCGACTGGCAGGTGCACTTCAACTCGGCGCGCACCGGCGTCCGGCTGGTCGGCCCGCGGCCGCGGTGGGCGCGGGCCGACGGCGGCGAGGCGGGCCTGCACCCGTCGAACATCCACGACACGCCGTACGCGATCGGCGCCGTCGACTACACCGGCGACCTGCCGATCCTGCTCGGCCCGGACGGGCCCAGCCTGGGCGGGTTCGTCTGCCCGGCGACGGTCGCCACCGGCGAGCGGTGGAAGCTCGGGCAGCTGCGCCCGGGCGACACCGTGCGGTTCGTGCCGATCGGCGCCGACCACGCGGCGGCGCTGCGGACGCGGCCCGCGACGGCGGTCGAGCCGAGCCGGGCCGCCCGCGACGACGGCGGTGTCCTCGCGCGACTGTCCGCTTCGGACTGTGCGGAACCTTCGGGCGAGCCGTCGGTCACCTACCGCCGCAGCGGCGACGACAACCTGCTCGTCGAGTACGGTGAGATGAAGCTCGACCTGGCGCTGCGGATGCGGGTGCACGCGCTCGGCGAACGGCTCGCCGCCGAAGGGGTGCCCGGGATCGTCGACCTCACCCCGGGCATCCGGTCGCTGCAGGTGCACGTCGACCCGGACGCGCTGCCGGTCGGCAAGGCGCTCGGGCTGGTGCGCGAGCTGGAGCGGGACCTGCCGCCGACGCACGCGCTCGTCGTGCCGAGCCGCAGTGTCCGGCTGCCGCTGTCGTGGGACGACCCGGCCACGCGCGAGGCGATCGAGCGGTACATGACGGGCGTGCGCGACGACGCGCCGTGGTGCCCGTGGAACATCGAGTTCATCCGGCGGGTGAACGGTTTGTCCACTGTGGACGACGTGTACCGGACCGTGTTCGACGCGGAGTACCTCGTGCTCGGTCTCGGGGACGTCTACCTCGGCGCGCCGGTGGCGACGCCGCTGGACCCGCGTCACCGCCTGGTGACGACGAAGTACAACCCGGCGCGGACCTGGACGGCGGAGAACTCCGTCGGCATCGGCGGCGCCTACCTGTGCATCTACGGCATGGAGGGCCCGGGCGGGTACCAGTTCGTCGGGCGCACGGTCCAGGTGTGGAACAGCTGGCACGGCGGGGCGCAGCCGTGGAACCTGCGGTTCTTCGACCGGATCTCGTGGTACCCGGTGTCGGCGGACGAGCTGCTGGACCTGCGGGCGAAGAGTTCCGCCGGGCAGCTGCCCCTCGACACGACCGAGGGCTCCTTCGCGCTCGCCGACTACCAGCGGTTCCTCGCCGACAACGCCGGCAGCATCGCCGAATTCCGGGCGACGCAGGCGGCGGCGTTCGAGGCGGAGCGGCAGGCGTGGGCGGCGGCGGGCGAGTTCGACCCGAAACCGGAACCGGTCACCCGGCCGCCGGCCCGGGTCGAGGCGCCGCCGGGCGGCCACGTCGTGGAGGCGCCGTTCGCGGCGACGGTGTGGCGGGTCGACGTCACCGCGGGCGAGCGCGTCGAGCCCGCGCAGTCGCTGGTGACGCTGGAAGCGATGAAGACCGAGGCGCGGATCCCCGCGCCGGCGGGCGGTGAGGTGGTCGAAGTGCTGGTGTCCCCCGGCGACCAGGTGGCGCCCGGCACGCCGTTGGTGGTGCTGGGATGAGCGCGGTGGACCGGGTCCGGGCGGCGTACCGGCGGATCGCGCAGGTGGACCGGCCGGAGATCTGGATCGACCTCCGGCCGGAAGCCGACGTCCTGGCCGAGGCCGCGGCCTCGGCGGCACGCGGGCTGCCGTTGTACGGCAAGCTCGTGGCGGTCAAGGGCAACATCGACGTCGCCGGCCTGCCGACGACGGCGGGCTGCCCGGACTACGCGTACAAGCCGGAGGCCGACGCGCCGGTGGTCGCGCGGCTGCGGGCGGCCGGCGCCCTCGTGCTCGGCACGACGAACCTGGACCAGTTCGCGACCGGCCTGGTCGGGACGCGCAGCCCGTACGGCGCGGTGCGCAACGCGGTCGATCCGGCCTACGTCTCCGGCGGGTCGAGCTCGGGTTCGGCGGTGGCGGTCGCGTTGGGAATCGTGGACCTCGCCCTGGGAACGGACACCGCGGGATCCGGCCGGGTGCCCGCGGCGTTCAACGGGATCGTCGGCCTGAAGCCGACTCCGGGACTGCTGCCCACCGAAGGGGTCGTGCCCGCCTGCGCGAGCATCGACTGCGTGTCGCTGTTCGCGCGGACGGTCGAGGAGGCGGCGTTCGCGCTGACCTGCCTGGCCGAGCCCGCGCAGGTCCACACGGGACGGTTCCGGCTCGGTGTGCCGTCCCCGGCCCAGCTGGGTCCCCTGGCGCCGGGCTGGGCGGAAGCGTTCGACGCCGCCGTGTCGGACTACGCCGCGGCGGGCGCCCAAGTGACCACTGTGGACATCTCGGCGTTCCTGGAGGCGGCGCAGCTGTTGTACGGCGGTGCGTTCGTCGCCGAGCGGTACACGGCGGTCGGCGAGTTCGTCGACGCGCACCCGGACGTCGTCGACCCGGTGGTGCGGTCGATCATCGGGCCCGCGCGGGACATCCGGGCGCACCGCCTGTTCGCCGACCAGGCGACCTTGGCGGGGTTGCGCGCGGAGGCGTTGGCCGCGCTGGCCGGCGTCGACGCGCTGCTGCTTCCGACGACGACCGAGCACCCGACGCTCGCCGAAGTGGCCGCGGACCCGGTGGCGGTCAACGCCCGCCTGGGCCGGTTCACCAACTCCACCAACCTGTTCGGGCTGCCGGCCCTGGCGGTTCCGGCCGGGTCGGTGGCGGGGCGTCCGTTCGGCGTGATGTTCCTGGGTGCCCCGCACGACGACCTGAAGCTGGCGGCGCTGGCGGGCCTGCGTGCACCCCGCATCCCGATCGTGGTGGTCGGTGCGCACCTGCGGGGCCAGCCGCTGAACCACGAGCTGACGTCCCGCGGCGGCCGGTTCGTGTCCGCGGTTTCGACGGCGCCTTCGTACCGGCTGTACGCCTTGGACACGGTGCCGCCGAAGCCGGGCCTGGTCCGGGTCGCCGCCGGCGGGGTGCCGATCGCGGCGGAGGTGTGGGAGCTGCCGGCCGCGGGGTTCGGCGAGTTCGTGGCCGGAATCCCGGCTCCCCTGGCGATCGGCAAACTCGAACTGGCCGACGGCACGCGGGTGCCGGGCTTCCTCTGCGAGCCGGCGGCCACGGAGGGAGCGGAAGACATCTCGGCGAAGGGCGGCTGGCTGGCGCACCTCGGCATCGGGTAAACCGGTTGCGCGGCGGAGTGACACTGAGGTGGTGAACGTTCTTCCGTGCGGCCACCTCGCGGCGGCCGCCGGGGCGCGGATCTGCGCCCACCTCACCACCGACAACGGACCCGAGTGCTTCCGCGTGCTCACCGGCGTCAGGACCGAATTCGACCTGCTGTGCCGGGAATGCGCCGACGCGGCGGCGCCCGAGCTGCTCGACGCGTGCGTCGGCTGCTTCGGACGTGCAGAGGAGGAGGCCGGCCTCGGCTGGCGCGGCCGCCCGGAGATCCTCCGGCACGATAGGGACCCCGGCGGCTCGTGGACCACGTCCGGCGGGGCACCCGCCCCGCTGAACGACCGGTGTCTCGCCGGCCTGCCGGGCGGCTGGCTCGCCTGGACGGCCGACGGCCTGGTCGCGCTCGACCCCGCGCCCCGGCACGTCGCCGCCGTCCGCCTCCCGGAGGAGCCGCCGGAGAACTGGGCGGGGCACGTGCGCGGCCCGGCCCTGCACACCTCGCCCGACGGCCGGTTCGCCGCCGCGGTCACCGACTACGGCCGGTACGGCGCGGTCTTCGAGGTGGCCTCGGGTGCGGTGACCCTGGAGCTGGACCGGCAGGACCACCACACCGAGACGACCCCCTTCCCGATCGCGTTCCTCGGTTCCCGGGTCGTCGCGGCCACGGACTGGAACCGGCTCGACGCCTTCGACGCCGCCACCGGGCGCCTGCTCACCGAGCGCGCGACGGACGACGAGAAGCACTACCTCAACTACTTCTTCGGCGCCCTGCTGCCGAGCCCGTCCGGCCGAGCGCTGCTCACCGACGGCTGGGTCTGGAGCCCGTTCGGCGTCCCGCTGGTGATCGACAGCGCGGCGTGGCCGGACGGCGACGTCCACGCCCCGGAGCACGGCCGCGCCCTCGCCCAGCGCGAATACGCCTGGGACGACCCGGTGGCCTGGCTCGACGAGCGAACGGTGGCCCAGCAACGCATCGGCGAAGACGACGAGCTGATGCTCGACGGCGTCACCCTGCTCGACGCTGCTACCGGCCGCCGCAAGGCGGTGTTCGCCGGGCCGAAGGGACGGATGTGGTCCCACGGCGGCCTGCTGTACGTCGCCGCCGAGGCCGGGCTGGAGATCTGGGATCCCGCCGAGGGCGCGCGGATCGGGTTCCTCGACGGCTTCGCGCCGATCGCCCACCGCGAAGGCACCTTCGCCGAACTCCGCGATGGTCAGCTCCGGATCTGGACTTCGCCGAGGACGCCCGACGCATGAGGCCCTCCCGCGCGGCCGTCGCGCCCCGGCCGTCGCGCAGAGACCTCGGCGGCCCCCGGGCCACGCTTCCGTGTCCCGTCGAGCCGGTGAACGACCGGTGCCTCGCGCCCTTGCCGCTTCCCTCGTGCTGAAAGCGTGCGTGGCTCACCGGCGCCCGGCACGCCCCCGCGCACAGCCGCCCGCTCGACGGCCGACGTCGCCGCCGAGGGCGCCCGGATCGGGTCCCACCCCACCGCCCACCGGGACGGCACCTTCGCCGAACTCCGTAACGATGAGCTGAGAACTTGGGCAACTCCGCGGTAACAAGCCTCACCCCGGGGCACCTCCCCGCCGATTCATTTCAGTGAACCCCCGGAGGCGGCCATGACCACGGCGACCAGATCACCGCAGACCACCCTCGTCCACTCCTACCTGTTCCTCCGGCGCGCCATCGGGCTCATCGGCCTCGCGCTGCCGTTCGTGCTCGTCCTCGGCAAGCAGCTGGCGCAGGGCGGCGACGTCGCCGGCTCGCTCAGCAGCTACTACTACACCGACCTGCGGGACGTCCTCGTCGGCGCGATGTGCGCGGCCGGGGTGTTCCTCCTCGCCTACTACGGCCACGACCGGATCGACAACCTCGTCAGCAGCGTCGCCGGGCTGGGTGCGATCGGGCTCGCGCTGTTCCCCACCACCCCCGACCACGACGTGACGCCCTGGGACCGCACCTCCGGCGTCCTGCACCTCGTCTTCGCGGCGGTGTTCTTCCTCTCGCTCGCCTACTTCTGCCTGCGCCTGTTCCCCCACGACGGCGAGCAGCCGGAGAAGTTCGGCGCCCTCTACCGCACCTGCGGCGGCGTGATCCTCGCCTGCCTGGTGCTGATCGCCCTGGCCAAGTACCTCGGCCTGACGCCGTCGCTGCACCCCGCGCTGTGGCTGGAGGCCGTCGCCGTGGAGGCGTTCGGGGTCGCGTGGCTCGTGAAAGGACGGACGATGGAACCCGGGAGTGTGCCGTAGCCCACTCGACCGGGCCACACCACTGGTTACCCGCGGGTAACAAGGGCTATCGTGCGGTCAAAGACCTCTACTCTCTGGAGCATTCGTGGCCGCACCAGCAACGCCGCTCGCGCCGAACGCGCGGGGCGTGCGAACCGTCGCCTTCGTCGAGGGGGTACGCACCCCCTTCGGCAAGGCCGGCGACAAGGGCATCTACGCCGGGACCCGCGCCGACGACCTCGTCGTCAACGCCATCCGTGAGCTGCTGCGGCGGCACCCCGAACTGCCGCCCGAGCGCGTCGACGAGGTGGCCATCGCCGCCACCACGCAGATCGGCGACCAGGGCCTGACCATCGGCCGCACCGCCGCGCTGCTCGCCGGCCTGCCGAAGTCCGTCCCCGGCTTCGCCATCGACCGCATGTGCGCCGGCGCGATGACCGCCGTCACCAGCGTCGCGTCCGGCATCGGCTTCGGTGCCTACGACATCGCCATCGCCGGTGGCGTCGAGCACATGGGCCGCCACCCGATGGGGGAAGGTGTCGACCCGAACCCGCGGATCATCGCCGACAAGCTCGTCGACCCGACCGCCCTCGTCATGGGCCAGACCGCCGAGAACCTGCACGACCGCTTCCCGGCGATCACCAAGCAGCGCACCGACGCCTACGCCGCGCGCAGCCAGGAGCGTTACGCCGAGGCCGTAAAGACCGGCAAGATCGGCCCCGAACTGGTCCCCGTCGCCACCCGCTCCAAGGAGCTGGGCTGGGGCCTGGCCACCGAGGACGAGCCGCCCCGCCCGGGCACCACGCTCGAAACCCTCGCCGGGCTGAAGACGCCGTTCCGCCCGCACGGCCGGATCACCGCGGGCAACGCGGCCGGCCTCAACGACGGCGCCACCGCCTCGATCCTCGCCGACGAAGAAACCGCCCGCGAGCTGGGCCTGCCGGTCGCCATGCGGCTGGTCGGCTACTCCTTCGCCGGCGTCGAGCCGGAGGTCATGGGCATCGGCCCGGTGCCGGCCACCGAGAAGCTGTTCAAGCGCACCGGCCTGTCCATCGACGACATCGGCCTGTTCGAGATCAACGAGGCCTTCGCCGTGCAGGTGCTGGCCTTCCTCGACCACTTCGGCATCGACGACGAAGACCCGCGCGTCAACCAGTGGGGCGGCGCCATCGCGTGCGGCCACCCGCTGGCCTCGTCCGGCGTCCGGCTCATGACGCAGCTGGCCCGCCAGTTCGCCGAGCGGCCCGACGTGCAGTACGGCATGACCACGATGTGCATCGGCATCGGCATGGGCGGCACCGTGATCTGGGAGAACCCGGCCTTCGAGGGGGCGAAGTAAATGACTTTCACCGCTGAAGCAGCGAAGGCCGCCTTCCCGGACGAGGTGGTCACCAACGCCGTGACGCGCCTGGTGAAGGTGCCTGGGCTGACCAAGCCCGTCGCGCTCATCACGCTCGACAACGGCCACGACCACACCCGGCCGAACACCTTCGGCCCGCAGGGCCTGGTGTCGCTGAACGCCGCGCTGGACAAGGCATTCGAGGCCGAGCCGGCCGCGATCGCCGTCACCGGCAAGCCGTTCATCTTCGCCGTCGGCGCCGACCTGTCCGGCGTCGAGTCGGTGAGCGACCCGGCACTGGCGCGCGAAATCGCCCAGACCGGGCACGACGTCTTCCGGCGGCTCACCGAGTCGAAGATCCCGACCTTCGGGTTCGTCAACGGCGCGGTCATGGGCGGCGGCCTGGAGCTGGCGCTGTCCTGCCACTACCGGACGCTGTCGGAGAACACCGCCGCCATCGCGTTCCCCGAGGTCTTCCTCGGCCTGTTCCCGGGCTGGGGCGGCACGCAGCTGCTGCCGAACCTCATCGGCGCGGACGCGGCCGTCACGGTGATCATCGAGAACGCCCTGGCGCAGAACAAGATGCTGAACGTCAAGCAGACGGCCGAACTCGGCATCGTCGACGCGGTCTTCGGGTCGGCCGACTACCTCGAGCAGTCGCTGCTGTGGCTGGCGAAGGTGGTCAACGGCGAGATCACGCCGGAGCGTCGCGAGATCGACCGCGGCTCCGCGTGGGACGCGGCCATCGCCCGCGCCAAGTCCCTTGTGGACGGCCGCACGCACGGCGCCTCGCCGGGCGCGACCAAGGCCGTCGAGCTGCTGGAGCTGGCCCGCGAAAACGACCTCGACCGCGGGTACGCGGCCGAGACCGACGGCCTCGCCGAGCTGCTCATGTCCGACGTCCTGCGCGCCGGGCTGTACTCGTTCAACCTGGTCAACAAGCGCGCCAAGCGCCCGGCCGGCGCGCCGGACAAGTCGTTGGCCCGCAAGGTGAACAAGGTCGGCATCGTCGGCGCCGGCCTGATGGCCAGCCAGCTCGCGCTGCTGTTCGTGCGCCGCCTCAAGGTGCCGGTCGTGCTGACCGACGTCGACCAGGAGCGCGTCGACAAGGGCGTCGGCTACGTCCACGCCGAGATCGACAAGCTGCTGGGCAAGAAGCGCGTCTCCCCGGACGGCGCGAACCGGCTCAAGGCGCTGGTCACCGGCTCGCTCGACAAGGCCGCGTTCGCCGACGCCGACTTCGTCATCGAAGCCGTCTTCGAGGAACTGGGCGTCAAGCAGCAGGTGTTCACCGAGCTGGAGCAGCACGTCAAGCCCGAGGCGATCCTGGCGACGAACACCTCGTCGCTGTCGATCACCGCGATGGCGTCGAAGCTGCAGCACCCCGAGCGCGTGGTCGGCTTCCACTTCTTCAACCCGGTCGCCGTGCTGCCGCTGCTGGAGATCGTCCGCGGCGAGCAGACCGACGACGCTTCCCTGGCGACGGCGTTCTCGGTCGGCAAGCAGCTGAAGAAGTCCAGCGTGCTGGTGAAGGACGCGTCGGCGTTCGTCGTCAACCGGCTCCTGCTGCGCTTCCTCGGCGAGGTGCTGGTCACCGTCGACGAGGGCACGCCGTTCGACGTCGCCGACTCGGCGCTCGAGCCGCTGGGCCTGCCGATGACGCCGCTGACGCTGATGCAGCTCGTCGGCCCGGCCATCGCGCTGCACGTCGGCGAGACGCTGCACGAGTCCTTCCCGGACCGGTTCACCGTGTCCGAGAACCTCGCCAAGTTCGTCAAGGCGGGCAAGAAGGGCGTCTGGATCTGGGACGCGCAGGGCAACCAGTCCGCCGATCCCGAGGTCGTCGAACTGTGGACGCAGGGCGACCAGCCGTCCACTTCGGAGCAGGTGCGCGACCGGGCGCTGTCGGCGATCGCCGAGGAGATCCGGATCATGCTCGACGAGGGCGTGGTCGCCGAGGCGCAGGACATCGACCTGTGCCTGATCCTCGGCGCCGGCTGGCCGTTCTGGAACGGCGGCATCACCCCGTACCTGGACCGCTCCGGCGTGTCCGAGCGCGTGAACGGCAAGCCGTTCCTCGCCCCGGGTGTCGCTTCGGTCCCGGCGCGTTAGTACTCGCCCTCCCGAGGGCACTTCGGCGGCGGCGCAGTGAGTTTCAGCTGCGCCGCCGTCGCGTCGGAGTCGATGACCGTCACCCGCTCGGCCTTGCGGTAGCGGGCGTGCAGCTCCTGCGCCCACGCCTTCAGGTCGGTGCCCGGGACGGCGAGCAGCGAGACCGACGGCGGGTCCACGAACACCCGCCGCGCCTTAGGGTCGTCGTGCAGGGAGTGCGCCGCGGCCTGCATTTCGGCGTCGGATTCGAAGACCACGACGACCGCCGCGCACAGCGCGTGCCCGGCCAGCGGCGCCGGGTTCGTGTCGACCGGCAGGTCCGGCGGCCGGACCAGGGCCGCGACGCCGACCGCCAGCCCCACCCCGGCGGCCAAGGCCAGCGTGATCACCGGCACCAGCACGCGGACCAGCGGCTTCTCCTCCACACCGAAGATCACAGCACACGTTGGCCGCCGGGACACCGCCCGTTCACCCCGGCGGCTTAGCGTCCCGCCGTGACCACCGACAGACGCCGCTTCCTCAAGGGCGCCGGCCTCGCGGCCGCCGCCGTGCCCCTCGCGGCCCCGGCCGCCGCCGCGTCCGACCTCGACCTGGGCCGGGTGTGCGGCCGCTACCAGTGGCTGGTGGGAGACCACCACACGCACAGCCAGTACTCGTACGACGCGATGTACCGGATCGACCAGATCGCCGCCGGCGGGCGGGCGCACGGCGCCGACTGGATCGTCTTCACCGACCACGGCCACGCCGAGCACGAGAAGGTGTCCGTCGAGCCCACCGAGGCCGACTTCCTCGCCGCCCGGCGGAAGTACCCGGACCTGCTGCTGTGGCACGGCATGGAGTGGAACGTCCCGGGCGCCGAGCACGCAACCGTGTTCTTCCAGGCCGGTGCGCAGCAGGCGGCGAAGCTGCGCGAGTTCGAGCGGACCTTCGACTGGCGGCTGACGAACTCCGAGGCGTCGAGCCCGGCGAACGAGGCCCTCGCGCTGCGGGCGTTGCGCTGGCTCGCCGACGAGGAACGCGCGCGGCGGATCCACGCGCCGGTCGTGCTGATCAACCACCCGCTGCGCAACGGCCGCGTCGCCCCGCACGAGCTGCGTGCCTACCGCGACGCCGCGCCGCACATCGTGATCGGCATGGAGGGCGCGCCCGGCGCGCAGGCCGACGGCTTCCCGAAGCCGCTCGGCAACGGCGGCGCGCGCGGCGGCTACGCGAACGCGCCCGGCCCGAACTCGTGGCCCGGGTTCCCGGCCGAGGCGTACCGGACGTTCGGCGGCTGGGACTGGGCGACGGCGAAGGTCGGCGGCCTGTGGGACTCGCTGCTCGCCG
Source organism: Amycolatopsis sp. NPDC004625 (assembly GCF_040609695.1). NCBI lineage: Bacteria > Bacillati > Actinomycetota > Actinomycetes > Pseudonocardiales > Pseudonocardiaceae > Amycolatopsis > Amycolatopsis sp. NPDC004625. The sequence continues at coordinate 38,161 of NZ_JBEXKX010000024.1, read as the reverse complement.
AGGGCAAGCCGTGGTGGATCACCACGAACTCCGACTCGCATTACAACCGCGGCGACACCCTCGTCCGCCCGCCGGTCCCGGACGGCTGGTACGACGGCACCGGCAAGTTCCCGGACCCGGTCGACAGCGGCGTCCGGCAGTTCGTCCCGCCGTACGCGGACTTCTACCCCGGCGAGTTCAGCCGCACGCACGTCGGCGTCACGCGGCGCAGCCTCGAAGGCGTCCTGGAAGGCCTGCGGGCCGGGCGGATCTGGCTGTCGCACGGCGGCCTGGTGCCGGACCTGCAGGTCGGCGCGTACGGCGGCGGTTCCTCGGCGACGCTGGGCGGCCGGCTGCGGGTGCGGCGGGGGTCGGACGTCACGGTCGTGGTCTCCGCGCGGCTGGCGTCCCGGCCGAACGGCGGCGGCTCGGTGCCGCGGCTGACCCGCCTGGACGTCGTCGCGGGCCCGGTCACCGGCCCGGCCGCCGACCGCGACACGATGGCCGCGCCGGGCACGCGCGTGGTCGAATCGTTCGAGCCGCGGTGGGCACCGGGACGGCAGGTCGTGTACCGGCACACCTTCCGGAACGTGCGGGATCCGTTCTACGCGCGGATCCGCGGGACGAACGGCGACGGCGAGCCGGCCCCGGACGTCATCGGGCAGGCGAACCCGTTCGAGGACTTGTGGTTGTACGCGAACCCGATTTTCGTGGACGTGTGCTGAACCGGAGAGTGCTGCTCGTCCGCTCGATCATGATCGGGCTGCGGTGGTTGCTGCGCCTGCCCGCGCCGGTGCTGCGGGTGCTTTCGGGACGCCCGGTGGTCGTCGACGGGCAGCAGCCGGTGCTCTCGGCCCGGGTGCTCATGCAGGTGTCGCGCTTCGCGCCGTTCGACGCGCCGCACCGCAACGGCAGCCTGGCGCGGGCCCGCACCGAGCTGAACCTGGCGGGTGCGCTGGCCGGCGCCGGGATCTGCCCCGGCGTCCGGACCCGCGATTCCTCGTGGCCCGGGCCCGGCGGGCCGCTGCCGCTGCGGCGGTACGAACCGGCCGGCGTCCCGGCGCCCGGCCCGGCGCTGGTGTACTTCCACGGCGGCGGCTTCGTGCTCGGCAGCCTCGACACGCACGAAGGCGCGTGCCGCCTGCTCGCGGAGGAAGCCGGGGTGCGGGTCGTGTCGATCGGCTACCGGCTGGCCCCGGAACACCCGTTCCCGGCGGCGGCGTCGGACGCGGTGGCGGCGTTCGCCTTCGTCCACGGACACGCGGCGGAGTTCGGCATCGACCCGGCCCGGCTGGCGGTGGGCGGCGACAGCAGCGGCGGCAACCTGGCGGCGGTGGTGGCCCACGCGGCGGCCCGCGGCGAGCTGCCCCGGCCGGCGTTCAGCCTCCTGCTCACCCCGGCGACGGACGCCCTCGGCGCGTCGGAATCCCACCGCCGGTTCGGCTCGGGCTTCCGCCTGGACCGCGACGAGTGGGCCTGGTACCGGGACCAGTACCTGCGCGACCCGGCGTCCTACCCGGACCCGCGAGCCTCGGTCCTCTACGACGAGAGTCTCGACGGCCTCCCCCCGACGTACGTGGCCACGTGCGGCTTCGACCTCCTCCGCGACGAAGGCGAGGCGTACGCGGCTCGCCTCGCCTCAGCGGGCGTCCCCGTGGTCCGCCGACGTCACGAAGGCCAGCTCCACGGCTTCGCGAACCGCGTCGGCGTGGACCCGGACGCCCACGCAGCCATGCTCCACGCGGCCGGAGTCCTCCGCGCCGGCCTCGCCCTCTCCCCCGGCCCTCGTGAGTGAGAAACAGTGTTAGAACACTGTTTCTCACTCACGAGGCTGCTAGCGGGCGGGGAGGTGGACCGTCACGCCGAGGCCGCCGCCCACGATCGGCTCCGCCGTGACCGTTCCGCCGTGCGCCGCCACCGCGGCCCGGACGATCGACAGGCCCAGGCCCGCGCCCGAGCGGGCCGTGCGGGCCACCCCGGCCCGGCGGAACGGCTCGAACAGCTCCGCCACCCCCGCCGGGTCGACCAGGCCGCCCGAAGACCGGACCCGCAGCGTCGACCACTGCGGCCCCGGCTGCGTCACGACCTCCAGCCAGCCGCCCTCGACGTTGTGGCGGACCGCGTTCTCCAGCAGGTTGCCCGCGATCCGCTCCAGCAGCGCCGGATCGCCGAACGCGGGCGCCGGCACCACCGAGAACGTCGCCCGGACGCCGCGTTGCGCGGCTTCACGCTGGACCGCGCGCCACGCCCGGTCGACGACCGCCGCCAGGTCCACCGGCTCGCGCACACCCAGGCCGGCGCCGTCGGTGCGGGCCAGCAGCAGCAGCGAGTTGACCAGCTGCCCGGCCCGCTCGGTGGCGTCCCGGACGACGCCGCCCATCCGGCGCAGCTCGGCTTCGTCGGCGTCGTCGTCGGCCAGGGTGACGTCGAGTTCGGTGCGGATCACCGACAACGGCGTCCGCAGCTCGTGGCTGGCGTTGGCGACGAAGTGGCGTTGCGCGTCGAACGCCGACTGGAGCCGGTCGAGCATGTCGTCGAACGTGCTCGCCAGCTCGGCCAGCTCGTCGCGCGAGCGGATCTCGCCGATCCGCTCCCCCAGCGACTCGACCGACAGCCGCCGCGCGGTGCCGGTGATCTCGCGCAGCGGCAGCAGCACGCGCGAGGTGAACGTCCAGGCGAGGATCGCCGCGGCCGCCACCACCAGCAGGAACGCGATCGACCCGAACAGCAGCATCCGGTTCCGGGCGTGCACGCGCAGGTGCTCGGCCAGCGTCGAGGCGTCGACCGTGACGCCGTCGACGACCACCACGCTGCCCGGCGGCATCTGCGGCACGGCGTCGAGCGAGTCCCGCACCAGCGTCCAGGCCAGCCAGAGCAGCAGCAGGCTGACGGCGGCGACCAGCACGGTCGCCAGCAGGGTGATCCGGGCGCGGAGGGTGCGGGTGCCCGGCAGGTTCACGCGCGCTGCGGTGTGCCGGGCTCCGGCACCCGGTACCCGGACCCGACGACCGTCTCGATGATCCCCGGCTCGCCGAGCTTCTTCCGCAAGGTCATCACGGTGACCCGGACGGTCGTGGTGAACGGGTCGGCGTTCTCGTCCCAGACGCGCTCGAGCAGTTCCTCACTGCTGACCACCGACCCGGCGGCCTGCAGCAGCACCTCGAGGACGCCGAACTCCTTGCGCGTCAGCTCGACCGGCCCGCTCGCGCGCCGGACCGTCCGCTTCGCCGGGTCCAGCTCGACGTCCCCGGCGGTGAGCAGCGGCGGCGCGGCCGGCGTGGCCCGGCGGCCCAGCGCCCGCACCCGCGCGACCAGCTCGGGGAAGGCGAACGGCTTGGCGAGGTAGTCGTCGGCGCCGAGCGACAGCCCTTCGACGCGGTCGGACACCGAGCTGCTCGCGGTGAGCATCAGCACCCGGGTCAGTTCCCCGGACGCGACGATCTCGCGGCACAGCTCGTCCCCGGACATCCCGGGCAGGTCCCGGTCCAGCAGCACGACGTCGTACCGCGTGACGGCGGCCTTCTCGTGCCCGTCGTCCCCGGTGAGCGCCACGTCCACGGCCATGCCCTCGCGGCGCAGCCCACGGGCGATCGCGTCGGCCAGGGGTTCTTCGTCCTCGACTACCAAAACTCGCACCAGCCCACAATCCCATATTTTCCTGAGAGTGCCCTTTAAGGACCCGGGGTCAGCCAGCGCAACGCGAACCACAGCCGCATGCGGACCTCCGGATCCGCCAGATCCACCCCCAACGCCTTCTCCACCTGCGCGATCCGGTGCCGGACGCTGTTGCGGTGCACGCCCAGTTCCGCCGCGGTCGGCTCCCAGCCGCCGTGGTGGGCCAGCCACGTCCGCAGCGTCGGCACCAGCGCCCGGTCCCCCGCCTGATCCAGCGCCAGCACCGGCTCCAACGCCCGCGCCGCGAACCCGCGGGAGGCACCGGGGTCCAGCAGCGCGTCGAAATCCAGCGGCGAATCCCCGGCCACGACCGGACGGCCGAGCGCGAGCGCCCGCGAAAGCAGCAACTCCCCTTCGCTTTCCGACAGTTCTCCGGCCGGCGCCGGCGAGCCCACCGCCGCCAGCCAGCCGTGAGCACGCAGGTCCTCCAGCACCGCGCGCGGCGGCACGGATCCCGCGATCGCCACGAACCGCCCGGGCGACACCGAGACCAGCGGGGTGTCCAGCCGCGCGCGCAGCCAGTCGGGCCGGTGCGCCGCCTCGTCCGGACCGCGCCGGTAGGCCGCTCCGGCTACGAGCCGGACGACCTCCGACCCCAGCAGCGATGCGGCCGCGTCTCCGGGGGACGTCCGGCCGAGCAGCAGGCCGGTGGCCGCCGCGCCCAGCTCGGCCGCGTCCGAGCCCGCGCGGCCGACCAGCCCGAGCAGGGCCGCGCCGACGGCGAGGATCGCCCGGTCGGCGCCGTCGAGCCGGCGCGTGCGGCCGACGACCACCAGGTGCGACGCCGTGGCCTGCGGGTACACCGGCTGGACGACGACGAACCCGCCGTCGAGCTCGGTGGTCGCGCTCCGGATCCCGCTGCCCGCCCGCACGGTCGCCATCAGCTCCCGCACCGGCAGCGGCAGCGGCGCGGGCGCGTCGTGCGCCGAGGCCAGCACGTCCCCGGCGCCGACCAGGGCGACCCACGAGCGCAGCACCGCCGCCAGCGACGACGTCAGCTCGCCGAGGCCGCCGCCCGCGGCGCGCGTGAGCGTCTCGCGCGCCGCCGTGATCCGCCGCTGTTCCCGCTGGCCGGCCTCGGTCAGGGCGACCGAGACCGCCCGGTTGACCGCCAGGAACGGCGTCCGCGTCGGCACCACCAGCAGCGGCAGCCCGTGCCGCGCGCAGGCCCGGCGCAGCGGCTCCGGCAGCGTTTCGTGCACCGACGGGGTGAGGCCGAACCCCAGCGCCGTCACGCCGGCGTCGCGCAGCCCGCGCACGTACCGGTCGAGCTGCTCCGGCAGGTTGACGCCCGCGGTGAGGATCAGTTCGCCGCCCAGCAGGTAGGGCGCCGGGTCCTGCAGCTCGCTGACGTGCGCCCAGCGCACCGGGGCGTCCAGCGCGCCCGGCCGCAGCGTCTCGGGGACGACGTCGAGCGCGAGTTCCCGGTTGCCGACGACCGCGCGTAACGGAACATTCACCTCCGTGTGCACTGCATCCGCGTTATGGGTCATCTCATCCCTAACCAGGTCGACTTGGAGACGGATCATCCCATGCCGAAGGGGTGGCGAGCGAACCTACGGTGACCCGAAACCGACGTGAGGAGGACACCGTGACCGGCGACTACGCGGTGATCGCGCTGTACATCGCGGGCATGCTCGGGGTCGGCTGGTACGGCCTGAAGCTCGCGAAGACGAAGTCCGACTACCTCGTCGCCGGGCGGCGGCTGGGCTGGTTCATGTACTCCGGCACGATGTCGGCCGTCGTGCTCGGCGGCGCGTCGACCGTCGGCGGTGTGAAGCTCGGCTACACCTACGGCCTCTCCGGTATGTGGCTGGTGGTCAGCATCGGCGTCGGCATCCTGGTGCTGCACGCGCTGTTCGCGCGGCGGCTGGTGCGGCTGAAGGTCTACACCGTCGGCGAGATGCTCGACCTGCGCTACGGCGGCCGCACCAGCGCGGTGTCCGGCGTCGTCATGTGGGGCTACACGCTGATGCTCACGGTGACTTCGACGCTGGCCTTCGCGACCATCTTCAAGGTGCTGTTCGACCTGCCGAACTGGGCGGGCATCGCGGTCGGCGGCTCGATCGTCGTGCTCTACTCGGTGCTCGGCGGCATGTGGTCGATCACGCTCACCGACATCGCCCAGTTCGTCATCAAGACCATCGGCATCCTGGCCATCCTGCTGCCGGTGGCGATCTCTTCCGCGGGCGGCTTCTCCGGCATGAGCGAGAAGCTGGACGCGAGCTTCTTCAGCTTCACCTCGATCGGCACCGACACGATCATCACCTACTTCGTGATCTACACCTTCGGCCTGCTCATCGGCCAGGACATCTGGCAGCGCGTGTTCACCGCCCGCACCCCGGCGATCGCGACGTCCGGCGGCATCACCTCCGGCGTCTACTGCCTGGTCTACGGCCTGGCCGGCGCCCTCATCGGCACCGCCGCACACACGCTGTACCCGGACCTCGCCAGCGCGCAGGACGCCTTCGCGACGATCGTCGAGCGGCTGCTGCCCACCGGCGTCCGCGGCCTGGTGCTGGCCGCTGCGCTGTCGGCGATGATGTCGACGGCGAGCGGCGCGCTCATCGCGTGCTCCACCACGACGACGTCGGACCTGCTCAGCAAGCTCGGCCTGAAGAAGGGCGGCGAGGTCAGCCGCAACCGGATCGCCACGCTCGTGCTCGGCCTGCTGGCCATCGGCATCGCGATGATCGTCGACGACGTCGTCAACGCGCTCACCATCGCCTACGACATCCTGGTCGGCGGCCTGCTGGTGGCCATCGTCGGCGCGCTGTTCTGGAAGCGCGGCACCCGGCAGGGCGCGTACGCCTCGATGGTGGCCGGCACGATCTCGGTGATCGCGTTCATGATCATCGACGGTGTCGAGGCCAACACGCCGATCTACTGGGGCCTCGGCGTGAGCCTGGTCGTCTACCTGGCGGTCAGCCTCGCCACGCCCCGCACGTCCGACGCCGTTCTCGCCGTTTGGACCCGCCGCCTGAGCGGCCAGGACACGCCCACCTCGATTCGGGAACAGGAGCCTGCCAGTGCCTAACATCGGACCCCTCGACTCGTCGCGCATCCCCCGGTTCGCCGGCTTCGCGACCTTCGCGCGGCTGCCGCGGATCGACCAGGTCGAGCGCGCCGACGTCGCCGTCGTCGGGGTGCCCTTCGACTCCGGCGTGTCCTACCGGCCCGGCGCCCGGTTCGGCCCGGCGGCCGTGCGCGAGGCGAGCCGGCTGCTGCGGCCGTACCACCCGGAACTGGACGTCTCGCCGTTCGAAGAGAAGCAGGTCGTCGATGCGGGCGACATCGCGGTCAACCCGTTCAACATCGGCGAGGCGATCGAAACGCTGCAGCAGGAAGCCGAAGCGCTGCAAGCGAACGGGACGCGGCTGGTGACCGTCGGCGGCGACCACACCATCGCGCTGCCGCTGCTACGGGCCGCGGCGAAGAAGCACGGACCCCTGGCCCTGCTGCACTTCGACGCCCACCTGGACACCTGGGACACCTACTTCGGCGAGCCGTACACCCACGGCACGCCGTTCCGGCGGGCGTCGGAGGAAGGGATCCTCGACACGAGCGCGTTGTCGCACGTCGGCACGCGCGGACCGCTGTACGGCAAGCGCGACCTCGAAGAGGACCGCCGGCTCGGCTTCGGCATCGTCACCTCCGGCGACGTCCTGCGCCGCGGCGTCGACGAAACCGTCGACGCGCTGCGGCAGCGCATCGGCGACCGGCCGTTGTACGTCTCGGTCGACATCGACGTGCTCGACCCGGCGCACGCGCCCGGCACCGGCACTCCCGAAGCCGGCGGGATGACCAGCCGCGAGCTGCTGGAGATCCTGCGCGGGCTGCGCGATCTCAACCTGATCGGGGCCGACGTGGTCGAGCTGGCCCCGGCTTACGATCACGCCGAGATCACCGCCATCGCGGCCTCCCACGTCGCCTACGACCTGGTGAGCCTGCTTTCGCTGGGGAAGGGCGCATGACCCGCATCGGCGGCGACGTCGTCGTCGAGACCCTCCGGGCGCTGGGCGCCGACACGGTGTTCGGCCTGCCGGGCCAGCACGCGCTGGGCCTGTTCGAGGCGCTGCGGCGCGCCGGCGACCTGCGCGTGATCAGCGGGCGCGTCGAGAACAACCTGGCCTTCGCCGCCGACGGCCACGCCCGAGCCCGGCTCGCGGCGGACCCGGACGGCCCGGTCCCGGTGACGCCCCTGGTCGTCTCGACCGGCCCGGGTGCGTTGCTGACGTTGGCTTCCCTGCAGGAGTCGCGGGCGGCTTCGGTGCCGGTGCTCGGGATCTCCAGCCAGATCCCGGTCGCCGGGCTGGGCGGTGGCCGGCACGGGTACCTGCACGAGCTGCCCGACCAGCAGGCGAGCTTCGCCGGCGTCGTCAAGTCGGTGCACGTGGTGCGGCGCGCGAGCCAGATCCCGTCGGCGCTGCGGGAAGCGTGGACGTCGGCGGCGACCGCGCCCTACGGCCCGGTGTGGGTCGAGATCCCCCAGGACGTCCTGCTCGGCCCGGCCGGGATCCCGCCGATCACGTCGGTGTCGGCCACGCCCGCGCCCCTGGAACCCCTGCCGGAGCTGGTCACCGCGGCCGCGGATCTCCTGGGCGCGGCGTCGAACCCGGTGATCCTGGCCGGCGGCGGAGCACTTCGCTCGGGCGCGCAGGCCGAGCTGCTGGCGCTGGCCGAGGCGCTGCGCGCGCCGGTGATCTCGACGTTCGGCGGCAAGGGTGTCTTCGGCTGGGACCACGAGCTGTCCGGCCGCTCGTGGCTGGAGGACTGGCACACCACGGAGTTCCTCGCGGCCGCCGACGTGCTGCTCGTGCTCGGCTCCGGGCTGGGCGAGCTGTCCAGCAACTACCGCGAGTTCGCTCCGCGCGGCCGGGTGATCCAGGTCGAAGCGGACCTGGGGAAGCTGGAGTCGAACTACCCCGGCCTGGGCATCCACGCCGACGTGCGGCCGACGCTGCAAGCACTGCTGGAGTGGGTGCCGATGCGGGCGTCCGACGGCCGCGCGGAGAAAGCGGTGTCCGGCTTGCTCGCGCGCGTCGAGTCGCGTTTGGACAGCCAGGACCTGGCCACCGAGCGCAAGCTGGTCGACGACATCCGGGCCGCGCTGCCCGAGGGCACGCAGACGTTCTGGGACATGACGATCGCGGCGTACTGGGCGTGGTCGGCGTGGAACCCCGAGGGCGCACCGATCCACACCGCGCAGGGCGCGGGCGGGCTGGGTTACGGCCTGCCGGGCGCGCTCGGCGGCGCGGCCGCGGGCCGCCCGACGCTGGCGGTGTCGGGCGACGGCGGCGCGATGTACGGCCTCGCCGAGCTGGCCACGGCGGCGCAGCACGGCCTCGACGTCACGTGGCTGATCATCGACGACGGCGGCTACGGCATCCTGCGCGAGTACCTGACGGACACGTTCGGCCAGTCGACGGCCACCGAGCTGGCGCGGCCCGACTTCGTGGCCCTGGCGAGCTCGTTCGGCGTCCCGGCGCGGCTGTCCTCTCTGGACACCGTGGGCGCGGACCTCGCCGAGGCGCTGCGGACGCCCGGGCCGTCCGTCGTCGTCCTCCCCGCGTTGCTGAAGATGTTCGCGCCGACCCACCTGGAGCAGGCATGACCCGCACGCTCGACCTGACCGATCCGGCGACCGGCGAGGTCTTCGGCACCAGCCCGATCGCCTCGCCGTCCGAAGTGGACGCAGCCATGGCGGCCGCCGCGCAGGCGTTTGCGGTCTGGCGCCGCAGCACCCCGGCCCAGCGGCAGCTGGCGCTGCTGAAGCTCGCCGACGCCCTGGAGGCACGGGCGGGCGAGTTCGCCGACCTCGAAGTCCGCGAGACCGGCAAGATCCGGTCGGTGGTCCTGGAAGAGGAGATCCCGGAGTGCGTGAGCGCGCTGCGGTTCTTCGCCGGGGCGGCCCGCCACCTCGAGGGCACCGCGGCGGGCGAGTACACACCCGGCCACACGTCGGTGATCCGCCGCGAGCCGGTGGGCGTCTGCGCGCAGATCGCGCCGTGGAACTACCCGCTGATGATGGCGGTCTGGAAGATCGCCCCGGCGCTGGCGGCGGGCAACACGGTGGTGCTCAAGCCGGCCGAGACGACCCCGTCGACGGCGGTCCTGCTGGCCCGGATCGCGGCGGACTTCCTGCCTGCGGGGGCGTTCACGGTGCTGACCGGCGACCGCGACACGGGCCGGGCCCTGGTGCGCCACCCGCGCACGGACCTGGTCTCGATCACGGGCTCGACCCGGGCGGGCATCGACGTCGCCACGGTGGCGGCCGCGGACCTCAAACGCACCCACCTGGAGCTGGGCGGCAACGCACCGCTGGTGGTCTTCCAGGACGTCGATCTGGCGGAGACGGCGGAAGGCATCGTGGGCGCGGCGTTCTACAACGCGGGCCAGGACTGCACGGCAGGCAGCCGCGTCCTGGTCCACGAGTCGATCCACGACGACTTCGTGGCCGAGCTGGCGAAGACGGCGGCCGCGCAGACCCCGGGCGTCGACTACGGGCCGTTGAACAGCGCAGCGCAGTTCTCGCGCGTCGAAGGCCTGATCACGCGGTTGCCGTCGCACGCCCGCATCGAGACCGGCGGGTCACGGTTCGGTTCCCACGGCTTCTTCTTCTCCCCCACGGTGATCTCGGGGGTGCGCCAGGACGACGAGATCGTCCAGGAGGAGATCTTCGCCCCGGTGATCACCGTCCAGTCCTTTGCGGACGAAGCGGCCGGCATCGAGCTGGCCAACGGCGTCCCGTACGGACTGGCGTCGTCGGTGTGGACCCGGGACCTCGCCGTCGCGGCCCGGGTGTCGGCCGGGCTGGACTTCGGCTGCGTGTGGGTCAACACGCACGGGCCGCTGGTCGCCGAGATGCCCCACGGCGGTTTCGGCCACTCCGGCCACGGCAAGGACCTCTCGGGATACGCGTTCGCGGAGTACACCCGAGTGAAGCACGTGATGACGAGGTTCGCGTGACCGCCCGGGTGACGGAGGTCGAGCACCACGGCATCGCCCCGATCCCGCCGGCCGAGCAGACGTCCCGCCCCCGCGACCTGTTCCGCCTGGCCTTCGGCGGCGCGAACACCTTCGCCACGATCATCCTGGGCACCCTCCCGATCGCGTACGGCCTGAGCTTCCGCGACGCGGTCCTGGCCACCGCCCTCGGCGTGGTGGTGGGCGGCCTGGTCCTGGCCCCGATGGCCCTGTTCGGCCCGCGAACCCGAACCAACAACGCGGTGTCGTCCGGCGCCCACTTCGGCGTGGTCGGCCGGTGCGTGGGATCGTTCCTGTCGCTGCTGACGGCGATCACGTTCTTCGCGATCTCGGTCTGGGTGAGCGGCGACGCGGTGGCGGGCGCAGCCCAGCGCCTGTTCGGCTTCGACGGCGGCGCGGTGCTACGCGGCGTCGCGTACGGCGTGATCGCGATCGCCACGCTGGTGGTGTGCATCTACGGCTACCGCTTCATGCTGCTGGTCAACCGCATCGCGGTGGTCCTCGGCACGGCGATCATGCTCCTGGGGGTGTTCGCCTACGGCGGCACCTTCGACCCGGGTTACGCGGGAACGGGAACGTACGCGCTGGGAACGTTCTGGCCGACGTTCACCCTGGCGGCGTTGACGGCCCTGGCCAACCCGATCTCCTTCGGCGCGTTCCTCGGCGACTGGGCCCGCTACATCCCGGCGAGGCACAGCAAGCGCTCTCTCCTGGCGGCACCGTTCCTGGCCCAGGTGGCCACGCTCCTCCCGTTCGGCTTCGGCATCGCCACGGCAACCCTGGTGGCGAACCCGGCGGACTACATCACCGGCCTGACGGCGATTTCCCCGCTGTGGTACGCAATCCCGCTGATCGTGGTGGCGCTGATCGGCGGCCTGTCGACCGGAACGACGTCGCTGTACGGAACGGGCCTGGACTTCAGTTCGATCTTCCCCAGGCTGTCCCGGGTCCAGGCGACACTGCTGATCGGAACGCTGAGCGTGGCGTTCATCTTCGTCGGCAACTTCGTCCTGGACATGGTGTCGAGCATCAACACGTTCGCCACCCTGATCGTCCTGTGCACCAGCCCCTGGATGGTGATCATGATGATCGGCTTCATCCAGCGCCGGGGCTGCTACGACGTAGAAGACCTGCAGGTGTTCAACGAAGGCCGAAAGGGCGGCCGCTACTGGTTCACCCGGGGAGTGAACTGGCGGGCAATGGCGGCGTGGATCCCGGCGACAGCGTTGGGCCTGCTGTGCGCGAACACCCCGATGATCGCGGGTCCCCTGCGGAACGTGGCGGGCGGCGTGGACATCAGCCTGATCGTCACGCTGGCAACAGCAGCAATCGCCTACCCGCTGATGGTCAAGCTGTTCCCGGAACCTCCGGAGGTCTTCGCAAAACCACTCACCCCGAAGCCGGAAGCCTCTCGAATCACCGCCGGTTGACATCCTTCTCAGGGGCAGAAGCATCCGAAGACCCCAACCGGGAAGCCCACTCGGTGACCCGCCGGGCGACATCCTGAGCGGTCAGCCCGATCCGCCCCAGCACCTCATCCCGGCTCCCGAGGTCATGGAAAGCCTGCGGAACAGCCAGATCCCGCACCGGAACATCGCACTCGGCATCCCGGAACAAGGCCGCCAAGGCAGACCCGAAGCCACCGTGCCGCCCACTGTCCTCGACGGTGACGACGAGCTTGTGCTGTGACGCCAGGGCAACCAGCTCGGCCGGCACCGGAAGAACCCACCGCGGATCCACGACCGTAACGCCGATCCCCTGATCGGCAAGCCGATCGGCAGCGGCCAGCCCCAGCGTCGCAAAGGCACCGACGGTCACCAGTAGCACGTCGGCCCCGTCGACCGGCCGACGCAGCACGTCCACGGTGCCGACCCGCTCCACCGCGGTCACATCGGTCCCGACCTTGCCCTTGGAGAACCGCAACGCGGTCGGCCCGTCCGAAACGGCAACAGCCTCGCGAAGTTCTTCTCGCAGCGTGGCCGGATCACGAGGAGCGGCAACCCGCATCCCCGGCACCATCCCGAGCAGGGACAGATCCCACATCCCGTGGTGAGAAGGCCCGTCCGGCCCGGTGATCCCGGCCCGGTCCAGCACCAGCGTCACCGGCAGCCGGTGCAGCGCCACGTCCATCAGCACCTGGTCGAACGCCCGGTTCAGGAACGTCGAGTAGATCGCCACGACCGGGTGCAGCCCACCCATGGCCAGCCCGGCCGCCGAAGTGACGGCGTGCTGCTCGGCGATCCCGACGTCGTACCACCGATCCGGGAACGCCTCGGCGAACTTGTCCAACCCGGTGGACCGCAGCATCGCCGCGGTGATCGCGACGACATCCGGGCGCTCGGCGCCGATCGCCGCCAGCTCGGACCCGAACACCCCGGTCCAGCTGGGCCCCTTGACGGGCGGCAGGCCGGTCTCCGGGTCGATCGGATCGGTCTGGTGCATCTGGTCGTGCTCGTTGTTGACCGCCGGCGCGTACCCGTGGCCCTTTTCGGTCACCACGTGCACGATCACCGCCCCACCGAAGGAGCGAGCGCTCTGGAACGCCTTCTCGAGCGCGACCAGGTCGTGCCCGTCGACCGGCCCGAGGTACTTCAGCCCGAGGTCGGAGAACATCGCCTGTGGGCTCAGCGCGTCCTTCAACCCGGCCTTCGCCGCGTGCAGTGCCGCATAGATCGGCCGCCCGACCACCGGCGTGTGCCGCAGCAGCTCCCGCCCCCCGTCGAGCAGCCGCTCGTACCCCGGCTGCAGGCGCAGCGCCGCGAGGTGGTCGGCCAGGCCCCCGATGGTCGGCGAATACGACCGGCCGTTGTCGTTGATCACGATCACGACCGGCCGCTCCCGGTGCGCGGCGATGTTGTTGAGGGCCTCCCAGCACATACCACCGGTGAGCGCGCCGTCGCCGACGACGGCGATCGCGTGCCGGCCGCCGCCGGCCAGCTCGAACGCCTTCGCCAGGCCGTCCACATAGGACAGTCCGGACGAGGCGTGGCTGCTCTCCACCCAGTCGTGGTCACTCTCCGCACGCGACGGGTAACCGGTGACACCGCCGGTCTGGCGCAGCAGGTCGAAGCCGTCCGCGCGGCCGGTGACGATCTTGTGCACGTACGCCTGGTGACCGACGTCCCAGACGATCGCGTCGCGCGGCGAGTCGAACACGCGGTGCAGCGCCAGGGTGAGCTCGACGACGCCGAGGTTCGGCCCCAGGTGCCCGCCCGCCCGCCGGACCTTGTCGACGAGGAAGTCCCGGATCTCGGCGGCCAGTTCGCCGAGGTCCTCGACACTCATGCGCTTCAGGTCCGCCGGTCCGCTCACGGACTCCAGCATCGTCACTCGTCTCCACCTCACTCGCTCGGTTCCGGCCAGTCTACGGAGACCCGCCACCGGGGTTCCGCCCGCCGCGTCCGGCGTCACACCCGAGCGCGACCGCCGGTCAGCACCCGGGGTGAACCTCGTCTCGCCGCGTCGCTGTGGCGGTCACGCGGCGTGGCCACGAGAATGGCCGCATGGCGGACTTTCTCATCGGCGGCGACTGGGTGGACGCGGTGGACGGCGGACGGCGCGAGATCCGCTGCCCGGCCGACGGCTCCCCGGTCGCGACGGTCGCCGAGGGCACCGCCAAGGACACCGAGGCCGCCATCGCGGCGGCGCGCCGGGCGTTCGACACCGGCCCGTGGCCCGGCACGCCCGCGCACCTGCGCGGTGATCTGCTGCTGCGCACCGCGGACCTGCTGGACCGCGACGCGGAGGCGTTCGCCAGGGCCGAGTCCCTCGACACCGGCAAGCGCCTGGTGGAGAGCCGGTACGACATGGCGGACATCGCCGCGTGCCTGCGCTACTTCGGCAAGCTCGCGGCCCAGGACGCCGGGCGGGTCGTCGACACCGGCAACCCGGACGCGATCAGCCGGATCGTGCACGAGCCGGTCGGCGTCTGCGGCCTGATCACGCCGTGGAACTACCCGCTGCTGCAGACCGTGTGGAAGATCGCACCGGCGCTGGCGGCGGGCAACACCTTCGTGCTCAAGCCCAGCGAGCTGACCCCGCACACGGCGATCCTGTTCCTGAAGCTGCTCACCGAAGCCGGCCTGCCGCCGGGGGTGGGCAACCTGGTGCTGGGCGCGGGCGCCGAGGCCGGCGCGCCGCTGGCGGCCCACCCGGACGTCGACCTCGTGTCGTTCACCGGCGGCCTGGCGACCGGCCGGGTGATCGCCGCGTCCGCCGCGGCGACGGTCAAGAAAGTGGCGCTGGAGCTGGGCGGCAAGAACCCGAACGTGGTGTTCGCCGACGCCGACTTCGAGACCGCGGTCGACTACGCGCTGACGGCGGTGTTCCTCCACTCCGGCCAGGTGTGCTCGGCGGGCGCGCGGCTGATCGTGCAGCGCGAGTGGCACGACGAGTTCGTCGGCGAGCTGGTGCGCCGGGCCGAGCGGATCCGGCTGGGCGGCCCGTTCGACCCGCACGCGGAGACCGGCCCGCTGATCTCGGCGGCCCACCGCGAGAAGGTCGAGGCGTACGTGGCGGCGGCGCTGGCCGAGGGCGCGGTGCTGCGCACGGGCGGCCGCCGTCCCGACGACCCGGCGCTGGCCGGCGGCTTCTACTACCTGCCGACCATTCTGGACCGGGTGAAGCAGGGCTCGTCGGCGGTGGTGGACGAGTCGTTCGGCCCGGTGCTGACGGTCGAGACGTTCACCGACGAGGACGACGCGGTCCGCATCGCCAACGACACGCACTACGGCCTGGCGGGGGCGGTGTTCACCCAGGACGCGGGCCGCGCGCAGCGGGTGGCGGGGCGGCTGCGGCACGGGACGGTCTGGATCAACGACTTCCACCCGTACCTGCCCCAGGCCGAGTGGGGCGGCTACAAGCAGTCGGGCTTCGGCCGCGAGCTGGGCCCGACCGGCCTGGCCGAGTACACCGAGGTCAAGCACATCTACCAGAACCTCCGCCCGGCCCCGCAGCGCTGGTTCGCGGGCTGAGCATCGCCCGATCGGGAACCCCCGGACGGCCCAGCCGCCTTATGCTGCCTCCACCGCGACGCAGGGAGGCCGGAGTGGACCAGCAGCGACGGGGGTTCCGGGGCCCGAGGGCCGTCCTGGTGGGACTGGCGGGCCTGGGCGTGCTGGCGGGCCTGACCCTGCGGACGGCGGAGTACCCGGGAGCGCTGCCGCCGGGAACGCCCGACCCGGAGCTGGACCTGAGCCTGCGCCTGGTCTGCGCGGCGGCGGTGCTGATCGCGGTGACGCTGGCGTACCTGACCTTCGCCCGCCACCAGGACGAGCCGCTGGCCATGGCGTGCCTGCCGGGCCTGGTGGTGACGGGCGTGATCCTGCGGCACCTGGTGGTGACGCTCCCGGGCGTGACCCGCCTCCAGCCGGCGGCGAGGGTGGTGCCGGGCGCGGGGACGTGGGTGCTGCTCGTGTCGGGCGTGGCGATGACGGCGACGGGTTTGGCGGC
Organism: Amycolatopsis sp. NPDC004625; assembly: GCF_040609695.1. Classification (NCBI taxonomy): domain Bacteria; kingdom Bacillati; phylum Actinomycetota; class Actinomycetes; order Pseudonocardiales; family Pseudonocardiaceae; genus Amycolatopsis; species Amycolatopsis sp. NPDC004625. The sequence continues at coordinate 22,069 of NZ_JBEXKX010000024.1, read as the reverse complement.
GGCGTTCGCGGTGCGCCGGGCCGGCTGAGGGCAGCTGCACCCAAACTCAGGACAGCAGAGCCACGCACTCCACGTGGTGGGTCATCGGGAACGCGTCGAACGCCCGCAGGTCGGTCAGCGAGTACCCGTGGGACGCGAACGTCGCCACGTCCCGCGCCAGGGCCGCCGGGTCGCAGGCCACGTACACGATCCGGTCCGGCGCGCCCGCCACGATCGACTCCACGACCGCCTTTCCCGCCCCCTTGCGCGGCGGGTCCAGGACCACCACGTCGACCGGCTTGGCCGCCGACGCCAGCACGTGCTCCACCCGCCCCGCGCGCCACGACACCTGCGGCAGGTCCGCGAGGTTGCGCTCGCCGTCGGCGACCGCGCGCCGGCCGGATTCCACCGCCAGCACGTGCCCCGAAGGACCGACCTGCGCGGCCAGCACCGACGCGAACAGCCCGACCCCCGCGTAGAGGTCCCAGGCCGTGCCGCCGGACGGCACCTCCGCCCACTCCCCCACGACGGCGGCGAACGTCGACGCCGCCGCCGGGTGGACCTGCCAGAAGCCGTGCGCGTCGAGGCGCCAGTCGCGGCCCGCCGCGTGCTGGACCGCGACACCGCCGGTCAGCTGCCGCGCCCGCACCTTGCCGCGGACCGTCGACAGCTCGCGGATGTGCAGGTCGCCGTCGCCGTCGGTGGTGACCTCCAGCTCGCTGCCCGGCCGCCAGCGCCGCGCCAGGACGTCGTCGAGCTCGCCCGGGACGGCGATCGGGCAGTCGTCCAGGGCCACCACCCGGTGGCTGTGGTGCGCGCGCAGCCCCGCGCGCCCGTCGCGCCCGGCGACCAGCCGGACGCGGCTGCGCCAGTCCAGGGGCCCGCCGTCGAGGGCCTCCACGACGACGTCACGCTCGATCCCGGCCAGCCGCTGCAGCTGTTCCGCCACGACCGACGCCTTGAGCGAGCGCTGGTGGTCCGGTGAGGCGTGCTGCCAGTCGCAGCCGCCGCAGCCGCCGGGCACGGCCAGCGGGCACGGCGGCGGGACCCGGTGCGGCGACGCGCTGAGCACCTCGATCGCGTCACCACGGCAGAACGAACCGCCGTTGTCCTCGGTGACCTCGACGCGGACCTGTTCGCCCGGCAGCGCGTGCCGGACGAACACCACGCGGCCCTCGGCGCGCGCGACGCAGTGGCCGCCGTGCGCCACCGCACCGACTTCGACCTCGAGGACGCGACCCAGCCAGCTCGTCATTCGGCGGGCTCCTTGGGCTTCGGCGCCACGACCGGCTTCCCGTTGGGCGAGAACCCGCGGCGGACGTCACCGGCCGCCGGCCGCTCGTTGCGGACCCGCGCGGCCGCCTTGGCCGAGGACTCCAGCTGCCACGGCACGCTCGCCACGATCACGCCGGACTGGAACAGCAGCCGGCCCTTGAGCCGCAGCGCGCTCTGGTTGTGCAGCACCTGCTCCCACCAGTGCCCGACCACGTACTCCGGGATGAACACGGTGACCACGTTGCGAGGGTTGTCACCACGCACGCGCTTCACGTAGTCGAGGACCGGTTTCGTGATCTCGCGGTAGGGCGATTCGACGACCTTCAGCGGCACCTTGAAGTTGTGCGCGTCCCACTCGGCGGTGAGCTTGCGGGTGTCGGCATCGTCCACATTGACCGTCACGGCTTCCAGGACGTCCGGGCGCATCGCCTTGGCGTAGGCCAGCGCGCGCAGCGTCGGCCGGTGCAGTTTGGACACCAGCACGATCGCGTGGTTGCGCGACGGCAGCACGGTCGGGGTGTCGCCGAGCTCCTTGAGCTCGTCGGCGACGCGGTCGTAGTGCCGCCGGATCGCCGTCATGAGCACGAAGATCGCCACCATGGCCGCGATCGCGATCCAGGCGCCGAGCAGGAACTTGGTGATGAGCACGATCACCAGCACGACGCCGGTGCAGGTGAGGCCGACCGCGTTGACGGTCTGGGAACGCCGCATCCGGCGCCGCTTGGCGGGGTCGGTTTCCCGGGCCAGCAACCGGTTCCAGTGCCGGATCATGCCCGCCTGGCTGACCGTGAACGACACGAACACGCCCACGATGTAGAGCTGGATCAGCCGGGTCACCTCGGCGTCGAACGCGATGATCAGGACCAGCGCGAACGCGGCCAGGAACAGGATGCCGTTGGAGAACGCGAGCCGGTCGCCGCGCGTGTGCAGCTGCCGCGGCAGGTAGCGGTCCTGCGCCAGGATCGAGCCCAGCACCGGGAAGCCGTTGAACGCGGTGTTCGCGGCCAGCAGCAGGATGATGCCGGTGGAGAAGGAGATGTAGTAGAACGCCGGCGGGAAGTCGGCGAACACCGCGTGCGCGATCTGCGCGACGATCGTCTTCTGCTCGTAGCCGGCCGGCGCGCCGGCGAGCTGCCGCGCCGGGTCCTCGGCGAACTTGACGTCGGTGATCGTGGCCAGGGTGATGATGCCGACCAGCATGGTGACCGCGAGCAGGCCCATCATCAGCAGCGTGGTGGCCGCGTTCTTCGACTTCGGCTTCTGGAACGCCGGGACGCCGTTGCTGATCGCCTCGACCCCGGTCAGCGCCGCCGCGCCGGAGGAGAAGGCCCGCAGGATCAGGAACGCGTACGCGACGCCGGCGAAGGTGCCTTCGGCGTTCAGCGTGAAGCCGGCGCTCTCGGCCTTCATCTCGGAGCCGGTCGCGGCCTGCACCAGGCCCCACACGACCATGACCAGGATGCCCAGGATGAACCCGTATGTCGGGATCGCGAAGGCCTTCCCCGACTCGCGGATGCCGCGCAGGTTCAGCGACGTCAGCACGACCACGATGACGATCGAGGCGAGCACCTTGTGCTGCGCGACCCACGGGACGGCCGAGCCGATGTTGGCCACACCGGACGAAGTGGACACCGCGACCGTCAGCACGTAGTCGACGAGCAGGGCGCTGGCCACGGTGAGGCCGAACTTGCCGCCGAGGTTCGTGTTGGCGACCTCGTAGTCGCCGCCGCCGCTCGGGTAGGCGTGCACGTTCTGCCGGTAGGACGCGACCACGACCAGCATGACCACGGCGACCATGATGCCGATCCACGGCGCGATCGCGTACGCGGACAGCCCGGCGACGCTCAGCGTCAGGAAGATCTCTTCCGGCGCGTACGCCACGCTCGAGAGCGCGTCGGACGCGAAGATGGGCAGCGCGATGCGCTTCGGCAGCAGCGTGTGAGAGAGCCGGTCACTGCGGAACGGACGTCCGAGGACCAGGCGTTTCAGCACGGTCGGGAACTTCGACACCACGGAAGCGTAGCTGCCACGGGGCACGGTAGGTTCGGCGCTGGCATGTCGGGGGTATGACGGACGGGTAACCGCCGAGGAGGAGGCAGGGCGTGCACGTGGTGATCATGGGATGCGGCCGGGTCGGCGCGTCCCTGGCCGCTGCGCTGGAGCGGCTCGGCCACGAGGTGGCCGTCATCGACAAGAACCAGCAGGCGTTCCGCCGGCTCGGGAGCGACTTCCACGGCCAGCAGGTCGTCGGCGTCGGTTTCGACCGCCGGGTGCTGATCGAAGCCGGCATCGAGCGGGCGGGTGCGTTCGCGGCGGTGTCCAGCGGCGACAACTCGAACATCATCTCGGCGCGGGTCGCGCGCGAGAACTTCGGCATCGAGCACGTCGTCGCGCGGATCTACGACCACAAGCGGGCGGCCGCGTACGAGCGGCTGGGCATCCCGACGGTGGCGACGGTGCCGTGGACGACCGACCGGTTCCTGCGGACGCTGCTGCCGGACGGCGTGGCGTCGGCGTGGCGGGACCCGTCGGGCAACGTGGCGCTGCTGCAGCTGCCGCTGCACGAGGGCTGGGTCGGGCACTCGGTGCAGTCCCTGCAGCAGGCGACCGGCGCGCGGGTGGCGTTCATCATGCGCTTCGGCACCGGCGTGCTGCCCGACACCAAGACGGTGCTGCAGGCCGACGACGTCGTGTGGGTGGCCGCGCGGTCGGGCACCGTCACCGACGTGACCAGTGTGGCCCACCGCGAACCGGAGGACGAGGCATGAGGGTCGCGATTGCGGGCGCCGGGGCGGTCGGCCGTTCCATCGCCGCCGAGCTGATCGACGGCAGGCACCAGGTGATGCTGATCGAGCGCGAGGCCGACCAGTTCGAGCCGCACGCGGTCGAGCAGGCGGACTGGGTGCTCGGCGACGCGTGCGAGGTCTCGATCCTGGAGGAGTCCGGCATCGAGCAGTGCGACGTGGTGATCGCGGCGACGGGCGACGACAAGGCCAACCTGGTGGTCTCGCTGCTGGCGAAGACGGAGTTCGCGGTCCGCCGCGTCGTGGCCCGGGTGAACAACCCGGCGAACGAGTGGCTGTTCACGGACGCGTGGGGCGTCGACGTGGCGGTCTCGACCCCCCGCATGCTGGCGGCGATGGTCGAGGAGGCGGTCAGCGTCGGCGACCTGGTGCGGCTGATGACGTTCCGGCAGAGCAACGCGAACCTGGTGGAGCTGACGCTGCCGGCGGAGACGCCCTTGGCGGGCAAGCCGGTGAGCGAGCTGACGCTGCCGCGCGACGCGGCCCTGGTGACGATCCTGCGGGGCGACCGGGTGATCGTGCCCCAGCCGGAGGACCCGCTTGAGCCGGGCGACGAGCTGCTGTTCGTGGCGACGGCGGATGTGGAACCGGAGATCCGGACGGCGTTGGGATATTGAGCACGGCGTGAGAAGGCCCCTGGCGAGCTTCGCCGGGGGCTTTTCTCGTGGGCCGCTCTTGCGGGAATCGGTGTCGGCTGCGCTTTTGCCGGGTTTCGTCCGGGCTGGTTGCTGTCACAGCCTCTCGCCGCGTGCCGTCGTCCCGGCGGCTGCGCCGGGCACCCACACCGAGATCTGCCAGGACGTGTTCCCCTGGCTGCGCCACAACCACCGCCGACTGCGCTCAACAGCCGGGGGCGCCCCCACGCGCGCGGGTTGTCAGGCGTCGGGGGTCTGGGCGTACTTCTCGCGCAGCCGGGCCTCGACCTCGGCATCGCTCTCCACCGCCGGTTCCGCCTCCGCCAGGGCCTTCAGCCGCTTGTCCGAGCGCCGGACCGCCCACACCACCACCAGCAGGCCCAGTGCGTACAGCGGGTACCCCATCGCGATCTTCGCGAAGGCCAGCCAGCCCGTGTAGTCCTCCTGGTACAGCCAGCGCTGCACCACGAACCGCGCCGCGAAGATCAGGGCCATGGCCAGCGTGGCGACGTCGTAGCCGTAGCGGGACGGCTTGTCGCGCCGCCACGCCTGGCCCGTTCCGTTGAGCATGTTCCAGACCACGCCCGCGATCGGCCAGCGCACCACCACCGACAGCACGAAGATGCCGCAGTAGATCAGGCTCGCGTAGATGCCGAACAGGAAGAAGCCCTTCGCCGACCCCGTCCGGTAGGCGATGAACGCCGCGATCGCCACGCCGAAGAACCCGGAGATCGCCGGCTGGAGGGGTTCCTTGCGGACCAGCCTCAGCACCGCGATGGCCACCGCGCTGCCGATCGACGTCCAGATGGCCGCGGTCAGGCCGAAGAACGAGTTCGCCAGCACGAAGACGATCACCGGAACGGATGAATAGATCAGTCCGGAGACGCCACCCATCTGCTCGAGCAGGGTCGGCTGCGGCTCTTCGCCGTCGGTCTTCTTCTCGCTCGGGGCGGGTTCAGTCACGATGGGTGATCAACTCACTGGGCTCTGGAGCTCGTAATAGGGGTTGTACAGCACCTTCTGGCCGTCACGCTCGGCCATCCGGCCGCGCACCTTGATCGTCCGGCCAGGCTCGATGCCCGGGATCCGGCGGCGGCCGAGCCAGATTAGCGTCACGCCCTGTGTCCCGTCGAACAGCTCGGCCTCCAGCGTGGCGGCCTCGTTCGTCGGGCAGAGCTCGACGCTGCGGAGCCGGCCCATCACGGTGACCTCTTCGCCGGAGCGGCAGTCACAGGCCCGCTGCGCCCCTTCGGCGCCCGACCTCATCGACATCTCGTCGGCGTCGAGATCCTCGACGTCGCTGGTCAGCTTGCGTACCAGCCGGCTGAAGTAGCCGCCGTCTTTGGCGGACATAGGTGCTCCTGTGCTCCGGGGCCCGGCGACAAACTGCTTGCGGCCCGAACGATTCAAGCGTACTGCGGTCTCCGCCAGGGAAACGCCTTTGCGCAAAGATCGCAACGTGACATCCGCAATCAGAGTTCCCGCCGCGGTGCTCCTGCCCGGTACCGGCTCGGACGAGGTGTTCGTCCGAGCCGTCTTCGAACGGCCGCTGCGGGCCCTCGGTGTCCCGCTCGTCGCGCCACCGCCGCCCGCGGGCGGCGCCCTCGCCGACGGGTACCTGGCCACCCTGGACGCGCTGGCGGACGAACACGGCGAACTGCTCGTAGGCGGCATTTCGTTCGGCGCCCACCTCGCCGCCGAGTGGGCCGTGCACAATCCCCGCCGTTGCGGGGGCCTGCTGGCCGCGCTCCCGGCCTGGAACGGCGCCCCGGGCCCGGCACCCGCATCGCGCGCCGCGACGCTGACGGCGGACCTGGTGGCCGGTTCCGGCGTCGACGCCGCCCTGGCGCAGACGGCCGGCGGCCCGGACTGGCTGCGTGCCGAACTGGACCGGGCGTGGCGCCGCCACGGCGACGGGCTGGCCGAGGGCCTGCGCGTCGCGGCGGGCCGGCCGTCCCCCACCCTCGCCGAGCTCGCGGGCCTCGCCGTCCCGGCGGGCATCGGCACCTGCACCGACGACCCGGTGCACCCGACGAAAGTCGCATCGGCGTGGGCGAGCGCCCTCCCCCGCGCGGCCCTCGGCGAGACGACGCTCACCGCGCTGGGCGCGGACCGCGAATCCCTCGGCCGGGCGACGGTCCTCGCCTTCCTGCGGGCCCTCCGGACGGCGTGAAGGCCACCCCGGGAGCCCGGGGTGGCCTTCACGCCGCGGAAGGCGTCAGCCTTGCTGCTGCTGGGCCGCGATGTGCTCGGCGACGGCCTCGGGCAGCGTGATGGTCAGCGGGGTCCGGACCGGCATCGGCGCGTCGCCGCGGTCGACGATCGTGCGCCGGACGATCTCGCGCAGCACCTCGACGGCCGCCGCGGCCTCGGACTGCGGGCCGGCGATGACGCCGCGCAGCATCCAGCGGGGCCGGTCGATGCCGACGAAGCGCAGGGCGACGTCGCCGATGATGGCCGAGATCTCCAGGCCCCACGCGCCGCGGCCGATGGTGACCTTGGCGCCGTCGGCCCGCAGCTGGTCGGCCAGTTCGGAGCTGACCTCGCGCCACAGCCCGCCCGTGCGCGGCGCCGCGTACGCGCTGACCGTGATCTGGCCCTGCTCGGTGACGACGTGCACGGCCCGCACGCCCCCGGTCTCCGGGTCCATTTCGACCTGGACCTGGGAACCGTCGGGCACCGGGACCTTCACCGAGCCGAGGTCGATCCGCGGGATGCCGTCGTCCTCGAAGTCCGCGACGTCGAACGGGCCGTCGGAAACGTCCGAAAGCTCCGGATCCTCGTCGTCGTACGGCTCGTCCTCGAAAGTGTCCTCGGCCTCGGGCGCGGCGTGCCGTCCGGCGGACCCGCCCTCGGTCCGCCGCTTGCGTCCGAAAATCCCCACTACTTCTCCGTTCCTTCCCCCGTGGCGGCGCTCGCGGCGAGCGCCGGTGCTCCCAGTGTGGCGTGTCCACCCGTGGAGCCGTAGCCTCCGTCGCCCCGCTCGGTCGTGTCGAGCTCCGCGACCTCGACGAACTCCGCGTGCTCGACCCGCTGCACGACCAGCTGGGCGACGCGGTCGCCGCGCGTCAGCTTCACCGGGTGCACCGGGTCGTGGTTGATCAGGCAGATCTTGATCTCCCCGCGGTAGCCGGCGTCGATGGTGCCCGGGGTGTTCACCACGGAGAGGCCGACCCGGGCGGCCAGGCCCGACCGCGGGTGGACGAACCCCGCGTACCCGGGCGGGAGCGCGATCGCGACGCCGGTGCCGACGACGCCGCGTTCCCCGGGTGCGAGGACGATATCCGAGGTGGTGACGAGATCGGCGCCCGCGTCGCCCGGCCGGGCGTAGGCGGGCAGCGGGACATCCGGGTCGAGCCGGGAGAGGAGTACCTGAACGCTGGACACGGGCGGCGAGATTACTCTCTACCCGTGGGTGAATCAGCGAAGACGGCCGCGAACACCGCGGTCCGGCACTCCGAACGGCTGTACGTCCCGTGGTGGGGCTGGCCGCTGCCGGTGCTGGGGGCGATCCTGCTCGCGGCGGAGATCGACCTCGGGTACCCCGGCATCCGGGCGTGGCTGCCGTACGTGATCGCGTTGCCGGTGGTCACGGCGCTGCTGCTGTCGCTGGGCCGGTCGAAGGTCCGCGTCACCGGTGGTGACGAGCCGGAACTGTGGGTCGGCGACGCGCACCTGCCGCTGCGGTTCGCCGGCGAGGTGGAGGTGTTCGACAAGGACGCCAAGCGCAAAGCCCTGGGCCGCGACGGCGACCCCGCCGCCTACGTGCTGCACCGCGGCTGGGTCGGCCCGGTCGTGAAGGTGCATCTGACCGACGCCGACGACCCGACGCCGTACTGGCTGTTCAGCACCCGGCACCCGGAAAAGGTCGCCGAGCTGCTCAAGGGCGCCTGAGACACCCCGGACATGGGAAGGGGGCCGGCCTGCCGGCCGGCCCCCTTGTCCCCAGCGCGTTTCGAGCCTCCCCCTTGGTTCCCTCGAGGCTCTCCGTCGCGTCTGTTCGTCCCCTGTGTCGAGAACCCCTGCGCTTGTCAGGCGCAGTCGCGGCAGATCAGGCGTCCGCCGTTGTCCTCGGCCAGCCGGCTGCGGTGGTGCACCAGGAAGCACACGGAGCAGGTGAACTCGTCCGCCTGCTTCGGCACCACCTTCACGGTCATGTCCTCTCCGGAAAGCCCGGAAAGGTCGGCACCCGGCAGCTCGAAGTTCTCGGCGGTCGCGTCCTCGTCGACGTCGACGACGCCGGACTGGTTCTCGTTCCGCCGGGCCTTGAGCTCCTCCAACGAGTCTTCGGCCAGCTCGTCGGCTTCGCTGCGGCGCGGAGCGTCGTAGTCGGTAGCCATGTGTCCCTCACCCCTGCGATCAGCTTGTGTAGTCGTTTTCCCAGACCCCCGGGTGCGCCCGTGAGTCCGCCGTGCCGCTGGTCAACGTTCCAGGGCCCTCGTTTGTGCCCGACGGCCGAAGTGACCGAGGTCTCTTCTTTTCGGGCCTCTTCCTGCGGCCGGAGCCCGCGAAGGGTAGCTCACCGCTCTCCGGGTTCTGCAACGAGTCAGACATTGCCGGGGAATCGTCACCCGACAGGGGGAACCCGCAGGTAAGACGCGTTGTCGTCCGTTCGGGTTGCGCCCGGGTGGAGAACTTCACCTGCGGCCCGTCCCGGCTTGCCCCCGCCGCCCCCGCCGTGGTGCGATCGCCGCACGGGGATCGGCCCCGGGCGCGGCCCGGGACCACAGGCGGAACACGGGAACCGGCCGGGTGACCCTGGACGACGCGCGCCGGCCGCAGCGCCTAGGCTGAGCGGCCACGACGGTGCTCGGGTCCGCACCGGCCGGGGTTCGGTGTTCGGGAAGGGACGGGCAGGTGGCGTCGGGGAACGGCATCGGGGACCGTGGGACGCGGCCGTATCGCAAGCACAAGCCGCTGCCGGCGCTGATCGTGATCGGCGTGCTCGCCCTCGGCGCGATCGTCGTCTGGGTGAACGCGGCCATCGGCAAGGGTGACGTCGACAACGCCGTCAAGTGCGACCCGCCCGCGAGCCCGCCACCGGGTGTCACGTTCAGCACGCTCCCGCACAACGCGCTCGACGACCGCGCGCCGGTCCCGCCGGACAAGGTCGCCTACCGGGTGCTGAACGCCTCGGGCAGCCGCGGCCAGGGCGGCATCACCACGACGGCACTGCGCGAGCTCGGGTTCACCGGCGCGGCCGAGCCGGCCAACGACCCGGCGTACGAGAACCGCGAGGCCAAGTGCCGCGGCCAGATCCGCTTCGGCGAGAACGGCGTCACGGCGGCCCGCACGCTCAGCCTGGTGGTGCCGTGCGCGGAGCTGGTCCAGGACAACCGCAAGGACGCGAGCGTGGACCTGGTGACGGGCACGCTCTTCGGCGACATCCGGCCCCGCGCCGAGGCCCGCCAGATCATCACGCAGCTCGCGGACTGGTCCAAGGCCCACCAGGGCGGCGGCTCGAACGAGCAGTCGGCGGGCGCGAAGGCCCCGATCGTCGACCAGACCCTGCTGGCCTCGGCCCGCGACGTGGAGTGCTGACCGGCACCAGCCGACCCTCCAGGCACGCGAACCGACCCTCCAGATACGCGAACCGACCCTCCAGGCACGCGAACCGACCCTCCAGGCACGCGAACCGACCCTCCAGATACGCGAAACGACCCTCCCGGTCAGCGGGACTCCTCAGACCTCCGCCGCACCGCAGTCGGCGAGGACCTTCCGCAGCGGCTCCGCGATCGTCGGCGCCGCCGCGTACGTCGCGTCCGCGCCCAGCTCCGGTGCCGAGCCCGGCAGCGACACCTCCGCGCCCGCCTCGGCCGCGATCAGCGCACCCGCCGCCCAGTCCCAGCGGTTGAGGCCGTGCTCCACGTACGCGTCCAGCCAGCCCGCCGCCACCGCGCACAGGTCCAGGGACGCCGCGCCGTTGCGGCGGATGTCCCGCACCTGCCCGAGCAGCGCCGCCGCGAAGCGCGACTGCCGCACCCGCCGCGCGGGCGAATACGCGAAACCGGTTCCGACCAACGTCACCTCCAGGGCCGCCGGTTCCGCCACCGACAGGCGACGGCCGTCCAGGTACGCGCCCTGGCCGCGGGCCGCCGACCACACGCGGCCGCTCGCCGGCTCGACCACCGCGCCGGCCACCGACTCGCCCGCGACCTGCGCCGCCACCGACACCGCGAACCACGGCAGGCCGTAGAGGAAGTTGACCGTCCCGTCGATCGGGTCGACCACCCACGTCACGCCGTCGCCCGCCGCACCACCGCCTTCCTCGCCCAGCACCGGCTCGCCCGGCCGCAGCGCCGCCAGCCGCGAGCGCACGAGCCGCTCCGACTCGTGGTCCACCGCGGTCACGACGTCGGTGGCCCCGGACTTGGTCCCGACGGCCACCGAACGGCCGTCCGCCATGCCTTCCCACGCCTCGCGGACCAGGGCGGAGGCTTCCGTCGCGACCTGCACCGCGACGCTTTTCAGCAACGACTCGTCAACTCCCACGTCCGACATGTCACCACATCCGGTTAAAGTCTCCGAGGCAGGCTTCTGAATCGTGCGAGAAGGGACCACGTCCGTGGTGGAGGCGACCCGCCGAGGTTTCGGCATCGACATCGGCGGCAGCGGGATCAAGGGCGCCTTGGTCGACCTGGAGAAGGGCCAGCTCATCGGCGACCGGATCCGGATCGAGACGCCGAAGCCGTCCACCCCGTCGGCGGTGGCGGACGTCGTGCACGACGTCGTCACGCAGGCGGGCTGGGACGGCCCGGTCGGCGTGACGCTGCCCGCGGTCGTCAAGAAGGGCGTCGCGCACACCGCGGCCAACATCGACAAGCAGTGGATCGGCACCGACGCCGACGCGCTGTTCGCCAAGCGGCTCGGCCGGAGCGTCGACCAGATCGCGATGCTCAACGACGCCGACGCGGCGGGCATGGCGGAGATCCGCTTCGGCGACCCGGTCGCGCGCAAGGGCGTGACCGCCCTGCTCACCTTCGGCACCGGCATCGGCAGCGCGGTGTTCCAGGACGGCAAGCTCGTCCCGAACACCGAATTCGGCCACCTGGAGATCGACGGCCACGACGCCGAGAAGCGCGCGGCCGCTTCGGTGAAGGACAACGAGGGGCTTTCCTACCCCGAATGGGCCAAGCGCGTGCACCGTTATCTGACCGTGCTGGAGAACCTGATCTGGCCCGACCTGTTCATCGTCGGCGGCGGGGTCAGCAAGAAGGCCGAGAAATGGGTGCCGCTGCTGGACATCCGCACTCCGGTGCTGGTCGCGACGCTGCAGAACAACGCCGGCATCGTGGGGGCCGCGGCCGCCGCGGCCGAGGGCATCGAGCACTGATCCGGCGCTGACCGGCACCGCCGGGAGCCGATCCGGCACCGATCGCACCGGGCGATCGGGGCGCCGGAAGCGGCCGGAGGGTGATCGCTTCGCACCGCATGCGCGTACCGTCGTTACAATGGAACACGGCCCACGGCTGCGGAGGGCAAAACCGCAGGCCGAGGTGTGATCCCCGAATGTGAGGCAGCAATGGCCCCCCGGCCGTTGCTCGTCGTGATCGACCGCTGCGAAAGGGCGTAAGTGGCAGCCGCAAGAACCGCAACCCGAGGCGGGACGAAGACAGCGACCGCAGCCGGCGAGCCGGCCGAAGAGGCAGCCACCGGGACGGCGAAGCCAGCGGCGCGCAAGACCACCACCGCCAAGAAGGCGCCGGCCAAGAAGGCACCGGCGAAGAAGGCCGTGACCAAGGGCGCGAAGACCGAAGACGGCGAGCCGGACGGTCCCGGCGAGCTCGAGGACGACGAGCTGGGTACGCCCGACCTGTCGGACCTGGAAGAGGTCGAGGTCGACGTCGTCGACGAGACGGTCAACGACGAGCCGGACGCCGACTCGGCCGACGACGACGATGACGACGAGGAGTCGGACGAGGAGACCCCGGCGCAGCGTCGCCGCGGCGCCGCGGCCGAGAAGGCCAAGACCGGCTCCGACAACCCGGACTTCGTCTGGGACGAGGAGGAGTCCGAGGCGCTGCGCCAGGCGCGCAAGGACGCCGAGCTCACCGCGTCCGCCGACTCCGTGCGTGCCTACCTCAAGCAGATCGGCAAGGTCGCGCTGCTGAACGCGGAGGAGGAGGTGGAGCTGGCCAAGCGGATCGAGGCCGGGCTCTACGCCGCCGAGCGCGTGCGCACCGCCGAGGAGGAGGGCGAGAAGCTCGTCACCCAGATGCGCCGCGATCTCAAGTGGATCGTGCGTGACGGCGAGCGCGCCAAGAACCACCTGCTCGAAGCGAACCTGCGGCTCGTGGTGTCGCTGGCCAAGCGCTACACCGGCCGCGGCATGGCGTTCCTGGACCTGATCCAGGAGGGCAACCTCGGCCTGATCCGCGCGGTGGAGAAGTTCGACTACACCAAGGGCTACAAGTTCTCGACGTACGCCACGTGGTGGATCCGCCAGGCGATCACCCGCGCGATGGCCGACCAGGCCCGCACCATCCGCATCCCGGTGCACATGGTCGAGGTCATCAACAAGCTCGGCCGCATACAGCGTGAACTGCTCCAGGACCTCGGCCGCGAGCCGACCCCGGAAGAGCTGGCCAAGGAAATGGACATCTCCCCGGAGAAGGTCCTGGAGATCCAGCAGTACGCGCGCGAGCCGATCTCGCTGGACCAGACGATCGGCGACGAGGGCGACTCGCAGCTCGGCGACTTCATCGAGGACTCCGAAGCGGTCGTCGCGGTCGACGCGGTGTCGTTCACGCTGCTGCAGGACCAGCTCCAGTCGGTGCTGCAGACACTGTCCGAGCGCGAGGCCGGCGTGGTCCGGCTGCGCTTCGGCCTGACGGACGGCCAGCCGCGCACGCTCGACGAGATCGGCCAGGTGTACGGGGTGACCCGGGAGCGCATCCGGCAGATCGAGTCGAAGACGATGTCGAAGCTGCGCCACCCGTCGCGGTCGCAGGTGCTGCGGGACTACCTGGACTGAGTTTCAGTACGGCACAACGGAAACCCCGTCACTTCGGTGGCGGGGTTTCCGCCTTCAGGGCACGGCCAGCCCGCGCTCCCGCAGCGACTGCTCGACCCGCAGCCGTTCGATTTCCCGGTCCATCCCCTCGGGCAGGTCCCCGAGCCGGTGCGGCACCCCGACCTGGCGGCACGCCTGCGTGAGCAGCTCGTCGTACGCCTGGCGGGTGCCCAGCCGACGTGCGGCCGGTGTGCCCGACGGGTACTCGACCAGGAGCCGGTGCACCCGGCGCAGATCCGCCGCCACGCGCTCGATCGGCGGCCCCTGCGGTTGCGGCTCGGCTCGCTTCGCCCGGATCCAGGCGAGAAGCTTGGGGACGCGCAGCGCGCACCAGAAGAGCACCGTGGGGGCGAGACAGACCACGGCGAAGAGGATCAGGTTCGCGAGGACGCCACCGGCGCCGTCCATGCCCCGATGGTAAGCCCACCCGCCCCGCCCCGCGAAAGGCTTTTCGCGTGATCGGAGGGGCATCTCGCGTGACTGGAGGGGCATCTCGCGTGACTGGAGGGGCATCTCGCGTGACTGGAGGGGCATCTCGCGTGACTGGAGGGGCATCTCGCGTGATTGGAGGGGCATCTCGCGTGATGCCCCTCGGGACACGCGTGATGCCTCTTGCGTTACGGGAGTTCGGGGGTTTCCGGGGTCTCCTCCACCAGCCACAGCACCCCGGCCGGCGGGAGCTGGAGGACCGCCGACGCCGGCTGGCCGTGCCACGGCTCGAGCACCGCCTCCACCGCGCCCATGTTGCCGACGCCGGAGCCGCCGTACGCCTCGGCGTCGGTGTTGACGACCTCCAGCCAGCGACCCGCCGACGGCAGGCCCACCCGGTAGTCGTGGTGCGGGACGCCCGAGAAGTTCGCGATGCACGCCAGGCGCGAGCCGTCCGCACCGATGCGGAGGAAGCTCAGCACGTTGCCGCTGGAGTCGTTCGCGTCGATCCAGGCGAAGCCGTCCGGGGAGGCGTCCTGGCTGTACAACGCCGGCGACGACCGGTAGACCGTGTTCAGCGACCGCAGCAGCTCCCAGACGCCGAGGTGCAGCGGCTCGTCCATGAGGTGCCAGTCGAGCGACTTCGACTCCGACCACTCCCCCGGCTGGCCGAACTCGCCGCCCATGAACAGCAGCTGCTTGCCCGGGTGCGCCCACATGAACGCCAGCAGCGACCGCAGCCCGGCCGCCTTGTTCCAGGCGTCGCCCGGCATCCGGCCCCAGAGGGATCCCTTGCCGTGCACCACTTCGTCGTGCGACAGCGGGAGCACGAAGTTCTCGCTCCACGCGTACACGAGCGAGAACGTCATCTCGTTGTGGTGGTACGCGCGGTGGATCGGCTCGTGGGACAGGTACCGGAGCGTGTCGTGCATCCAGCCCATGTTCCACTTGAAGCCGAACCCGAGGCCGCCCAGGTGGGTCGGGCGCGTGACGCCCGGCCACGCCGTCGACTCCTCCGCCACCATCACGACACCCGGGTGTCGCTTGTAGACAGTCGCGTTCAGCTCCTGCAGGAACCGCACCGCGTCGAGGTTTTCGCGCCCGCCGTACTGGTTCGGCAGCCACTCCCCCTCGTTGCGGGAGTAGTCGAGGTACAGCATCGAGGCGACGGCGTCGACGCGCAGGCCGTCGAGGTGGAACTCCTCGATCCAGTACAGCGCGTTGGCGACGAGGAAGTTGCGGACCTCGTTGCGGCCGAAGTCGAACACGAGCGTGCCCCAGTCGGGCTGCTCGCCGCGGCGCGGGTCCGCGTGCTCGTACAGCGCGGTGCCGTCGAACTTGGCCAGCGCCCAGCTGTCCTTCGGGAAGTGCGCGGGCACCCAGTCCACCAGCACGCCGATCCCGCGCTGGTGCAGGCGGTCGACGAAGTAGCGGAAGTCGTCCGGCGAGCCGAAGCGGGACGTCGGCGCGTAGTACGACGTCACCTGGTAGCCCCACGAACCGCCGAACGGGTGCTCCGACACCGGCAGCAGCTCGACGTGCGTGAAGCCGGTCTCGACGAGGTAGTCGCCCAGCTGGTCGGCCAGCTCCCGGTAGTCGAGCCCGGGCCGCCACGAGCCGAGGTGGACCTCGTAGACGCTCATCGGCGCCGCGATCCACTGGGTCGCCTCGCGCTTCGCGACCCACTCCTCGTCCGACCACAGGTGCGCGGAGCTGGTGACGACCGACGCCGTCGCCGGCGGCTGCTCGGTGGCGAACGCCATCGGGTCGGCCTTCTCGTGCCAGTTGCCGTCGGCGCCGAGGATCCGGAACTTGTAGCAGGTGCCCAGGCCGACGCCGGGCACGAACAGCTCCCAGACGCCGGACCCGCCGAGCGAGCGCATCGCGTGGCCGCGGCCGTCCCAGCCGTTGAAGTCGCCGATCACGCGGATGCCGCGGGCGTTCGGCGCCCAGACCGCGAACGACGTGCCCTCGACGACGCCGTTGGGCGTCTCGTAGGACCGGACGTGCGCGCCGAGCGCTTCCCACAGCCGTTCGTGCCGGCCTTCGCCGATCAGGTGCAGGTCCAGCTCGCCCACCGTCGGCAGCCAGCGGTACGGGTCGTCGGCGGTCACGGTGTGCCCGTCGTACTCGACTTCGAGCCGGTAGTCGCCGGGGTGCTCGGGCACGGCGACAGCGAACAGTGCGTCGATCACCGGTTCCATCGGGTACTTCTTGCCGCCCGCGCAGAGCGTGACGCCTTTCGCGCCGGGCAGCAGCGCCCGGGCGGCGAAGCCCTTGCCCACCGCGTGCACGCCCAGCACCGAGTGCGGGTCGTGGTGGGCCCCGGCGAGGAGCCGGTCGATGTCCGCGGCCGGCGGGGCCGCGGCCGGGAGACCTTCGGGAGCCGCGTTCACGGTGTCGTCCCTCCGCTGGTGATCCGGGCGATCGAGGCGAGCGGCACGCCGAGCCAGTCCGGCCGGTTCGCGTGCTCGTAGCCCACCTCGTAGACCGCCTTGTCGAGTTCGAAGGCGCGCAGCAGCTCGCCCTGGTCGCGCGGGTCCGCCGCGATGGCCGCGTACCCCTCGCAGAACGCCGCCCGGTTGCGCTCCGACCACTCGTGGGCGCGCTCGGCCAGCGCCGGCTCGTCCGGCTGGCCGACCAGCATCTGCTGGGCCGCGTAGTCGAACGACCTCAGCATGCCCGCGACGTCGCGCAACGGCGACCGCAGCGCGTGCCGCTCCTCGATCGGGGCCGCGGGCTCGCCCTCGAAGTCGATCAGCAGCCAGCCGCCGACCGTCCGCAGCACCTGGCCGAGGTGCAGGTCGCCGTGGATGTACTGCATGGTCACCGAGTCGGCGGGCAGCGTGCGCAGCCGCTCGAACGCCGCCCGCAGCTTCGGGGCGTGCGCGGCCAGCTCCGGCACCCGGCCGGCGATCGTGTCGAGCCGGTCGAGCATCGCCTTCGTCGAGCGTTCGAGCTCGTCGGCGTCGACGGCCTCGGTGCCGAGCGCCTCGGCCAGGTCGGCGTGCACCTCGGCGACGGCGCGCCCCAGCCGCTCGGCCTCACCGGCGAAGTCGCCGCCGACCTCCCCGGCGTGCAGTTCCGGCGCCGCCATCAGGTCGCGGACGCTGGTGGTGGCCATCGCCCAGCCGTCGACCGCGTCCGAGACGAACTGCTGGAGCATGCCGACCGTGGTCGGCTCGCCGTCCAGGTCGCCGGTGATCGAGCCGAGCGGGGCCGCGATGTGCTTGCTGCCCACCGCCTGCAGCGCGCGGTGCAGCAGCAGGTCCTTGTTCTTGCCCGGCGACAGCTTCCGGAACAGCTTGAGGATGTACTGCCCGCCGTAGACCAGGGACGTGTTGCTCTGCTCCGAGGTGATCGGCCGGGCCCGCAGCCCGGTCTCCAGCTCGACGCCGGGCTCGTGCTCGAAGACCAGCGACCCCACGGTCTCCTCGCGGGCCATCAGGTCCAGCAGCACGCCGGTGACGTCCAGGTCGCCGGACGCCTCGTAGGCGTTGAGGTCGCCGACCGCGCCGATCCAGCTGGTCGACGCGATCTCCGGCGGGTGCGTCCGCCGGCCCACCAGCAGCTGGTAGGGCTCGCGCCGGTCGTCCTGGGCGACCTCGATCACCGCGTGCAGCAGCTGCGGATCACCGGCGACCAGCTCGGTCACGCCGAGGGGGCGGACGCCGGTCACCGGCCGGTCCTTCCCGGCGAACCAGCGCTGCTCCGGCAGCCACCGCTTCAGGTCCTCGGTCAGGTCGTCGACCAGCTCACGCGGGTCGGACAAGGGACTCACCTCGCTTCGCCTTCGTCTCCCGAGTTCGTCAGCTGGAACCAGTAGAAGCCGTGCCCCGGCAGCGTCAGCAGGTACGACAGCTCCCCGATGCTGGGGAACCGCACGCCGCCGGTGAGTTCCACCGGCGTGCACCCGCGGTGCGCGGACAGATCCAGCTCCACCGGCTGCGGGAACCGGGAGAGGTTGTTCACGCAGAGCACGACGTCTTCGCCGCCGTCCGGGCGCTTCCACTGGCGCTTGTAGGCCAGCACGCTCGGGTTGGACCCGCCGAGGTCGACGAACTCGCCCTCGGCGAACGCGTGGTGCTGCTTGCGCACCTCGATCATCCGGCGGGTCCAGTTGAGCAGCGAAGACGCGTTGTTCGACTGCGCCTCGACGTTCAGGCCCTGGTAGCCGTACACCGGGTCCATGATCACCGGCAGGTAGATCCGGCCCGGGTCGCAGCTGGAGAACCCGGCGTTGCGGTCCGGGGTCCACTGCATGGGGGTGCGCACCGCGTCGCGGTCGCCGAGCCAGATGTTGTCTCCCATGCCGATCTCGTCACCGTAGTACAGAACGGGCGAGCCCGGCAGGGACAGCAGCATCGCGGTGAACAGCTCCTGCTGGTTCCGGTCGTTGTCCAGCAGCGGCGCGAGCCTCCGGCGGATGCCGATGTTGGCCTTCATGCGCGGGTCCTTGGCGTACTCCGCGTACATGTAGTCGCGCTCTTCGTCGGTGACCATCTCGAGGGTCAGCTCGTCGTGGTTGCGCAGGAAGATCCCCCACTGCGTGCCGCTGGGGATCTCCGGGGTCTGGGTGAGGATCTCCGAGATCGGGAACCGGGACTCGCGCCGCACGGCCATGAAGATCCGCGGCATCAGCGGGAAGTGGAACGCCATGTGGCACTCGTCGCCGCCGACCTGCGGGTCGCCGAAGTACTCGACGACGTCCGAGGGCCACTGGTTGGCTTCGGCGAGGAGAATGCGTCCGGGGTACTCGTCGTCGACGACCTTGCGGCAGCGCTTGAGGAACTCGTGCGTGCGCGGCAGGTTCTCGCAGTTGGTGCCCTCCTGCTCGAACAGGTACGGCACGGCGTCCAGGCGGAACCCGTCGATGCCCAGGTCGAGCCAGAACCGCAGGATGTCGATCATCGCGTTCTGGACGTCGACGTTCTCGAAGTTCAGGTCGGGCTGGTGGGAGAAGAACCGGTGCCAGTAGAACTGCCCGCGGACCGGGTCGTAGGTCCAGTTCGACGTCTCGGTGTCGACGAAGATGATCCGCGCGTCGGCGTAGCGGGAGTCGTCGTCGCTCCACACGTAGTAGTCGCCGTACGGGCCGTCGGGGTCGGTGCGGGACTGCTGGAACCACGGGTGCGCGTCCGAGGTGTGGTTGAGCACCAGGTCGGTGATCACCCGGATGCCGCGCCGGTGGGCCTCGTTGAGCAGGAAGACGAAGTCCTCGACGCTGCCGAACTCCGGCAGCACCGCGCGGAAGTCGCTGATGTCGTACCCGCCGTCGCGCAGCGGCGAGGCGTAGAACGGCGGCAGCCACAGGCAGTCGATACCCAGCCAGGCCAGGTAGTCGAGCCGGCCGGCCAGGCCGCGCAGGTCGCCGGTGCCGTCGCCGTTGAAGTCGGCGAACGCGCGCACCAGCACCTCGTAGAACACCGCGCCCTTGAACCACTCCGGGTTGCTCGGGGCCTGCTGCGCCGACCGGAAGTCCCCCGCCTGCGGTTCCACCAGCATGCCGTCGGCGGTCATCGCCTCGCCGGTGTGCGGCACGCCCTCCAGCCCGGGTACCGCCTCGGGCAGGCCATCATCCACCATCTGTGCCACCTCAGTCCTAACTTCGCCGTCCTTCCCGTCCCGTCCGCCTCAGCCGGCCAGGCGGCGTCTCACCGACACCATGTGCGCGACCGCCCGCCAGGGTTCGAGCCGCACGTAGTTCGCCGGGCCCCAGTCCCAGGTGTCGCCGGTGACCTCGTCGTGGGCGATCAGCCGCTCGTGCGCTTCGAAACCGAGCGCGCCGGTGTCGAGCCAGAGCGTGCCCTCCTGGGGCCCGTACGGGTCGAGGGTGACGACCGTGACCACGGTGTCGCCGGTGGCCGGGTCCTGTTTGGAGTAGGCCAGCAGCGCGTCGTTGTCGACGTGGTGGAAGTGCAGGGTGCGCATCTGCTGCAGCGCCGGGTGCGCGCGCCGGACGGCGTTCAGCTTCGCCAGCCATGGCTCCAGTGAACGCCCCTCGGCGAGCGCGCGCTCGTAGTCGCGCGGACGCAGCTGGTACTTCTCGGAGTCCAGGTACTCCTCGCTGCCTTCGCGGACCGGGACGTGCTCGAACAGCTCGTACCCGGAGTAGACGCCCCACGTCGGCGAGATCGTCGCCGCCAGCGCCGCCCGCAGCGCGAACATGCCGGGGCCCCCGCGCTGCAGGGACTCGTGGAGGATGTCCGGGGTGTTGACGAACAGGTTCGGCCGGCCCTCGTTCCAGTGGTCGCGCAGGTCGACGGCGAAGTCGATCAGCTCCTGCTTGCCGGTGCGCCAGGTGAAGTAGGTGTAGCTCTGGGTGAAGCCGAGCCGGGCCAGGCCCCACAGGCGCGCCGGGCGGGTGAACGCTTCGGCCAGGAACAGCACGTCCGGGTGGGCGTCCTTGACCGACTGGATCAGCCAGGCCCAGAAGTCCGGCGGCTTGGTGTGCGGGTTGTCGACCCGGAAGATCTTCACCCCGTGGTCGATCCAGACGGTGATCACCCGCAGCATCTCTTCGTAGACGGCCTTGGGGTCGTTGTCGAAGTTGATCGGAAAGATGTCCTGGTACTTCTTCGGCGGGTTCTCCGCGTAGGCGATCGAGCCGTCCGGGCGGGTGGTGAAGAACTCGGGGTTCTTGAGCACCCACGGGTGGTCGGGCGCGGCCTGCAGCGCGAAGTCCAGCGCCACCTCCATGCCGAGCTCGTCCGCGCGCGCGACGAAGGCGTCGAAGTCGTCGAAGGTGCCGAGCTCGGGGTGGATCGAGTCGTGGCCGCCCTCGTCGGCACCGATCGCCCACGGCGAGCCGACGTCCTCGGGCTGGGCGTCGAGCGTGTTGTTCGGGCCCTTGCGGTTGACCCGGCCGATCGGGTGGATCGGCGGGAGGTAGACGACGTCGAAGCCCATTTTCGCGACGCGGTCGAGCGCGCCCGCGGCGGTGGTGAAGGTGCCGTGCACCGCCTTGCCCTCGGCGTCGAGACCGCCGGTGGAGCGGGGGAACAGCTCGTACCACGAGCCGTACGCGGCGCGGCGGCGATCCACCCAGATCTTGTGCGGCTTGCCCTTGGTGATCAGCTCGCGGACCGGGAACTCGCGCATGACCAGGCGGACCTCGGGCGAGAGCGCGGGCCCGACGCGCTCGGCGAGGCTGAGCTCCTCGTCGCGCAGCGCCTTCACGGCGCCGACCAGAAGCGCTTTCTCCGCCCGCCGGTCGGGGCGGCGCGAGACGCGCTCGATCAGCCGGGCGCCGTTTTCGAGGTCGTTCGCGAGGTCCTCGGGCCCCTGCCCGGCGGCGATCTTCACCTCGACGGCGTGCTCCCACGTCGCCCACGGGTCGCCCCACGCGTCGACGCGGAACGTCCACAGGCCGGTCGTGTCCGGCGCGATCACCGCGGCGAACTCGTCCGGGTGGTCGGGGCCGCGCGGCACCATCCGCGTCTGGCGCGTCAGCCGGTCTTCCGGCCCGCGCCACGCGACGGTGGCCGCGACGGCGTCGTGGCCTTCGCGCCAGACGGTCGCGAAGACCGGGATGTGTTCCCCCACAACGGCTTTGGCCGGATACCGGCCGCAGCTCACGCTGGGGGAGACGTCGTCGATGCCGAGCCGGCCGGTCATGGGCAACGCCCCTCGAAGTGTCGGTTGGACGCAGACGGCGACAGTCTGCCTGACTCGATCAAGCGTCCACGAGGCAGGGTTCTTAAGGCTGGTACCCACTGCCCGCCGACCGAAACGCTTTCGCCGCAACGAATTTCCAGCGGATGTCCGGCAGGTTAAGCCGGCGCGCGGACGACACGCGAACCCGAACGGCCAAGACCCGTACCCGAACGGACGATTCGCGTACCCGGACAGTCGGCCGGCGTACCCGGACAGTCGGCTCGCGTACCCGGACGGTCGGCTCACCGTCCGACCCTCCGGGTAGGCTCGCGTACCCG
>NZ_JBEXKX010000023.1:0-153220 GCF_040609695.1 Amycolatopsis sp. NPDC004625 | reverse complement strand
ATCCCCACCCGAAAGTGGTTCAGCGTTCGACTTGCATGTGTTAAGCACGCCGCCAGCGTTCGTCCTGAGCCAGGATCAAACTCTCCAACAATGAATAGTTTAATCGAGGCAATTGCTTGCATCTCAAAGGAAACCCCGACGAGGGGGTTTCATATAAGCTCTACTGGCTTAGTTCACTAGCACACTGTTGAGTTCTCAAGCAACACACATCGAACAACACCGTACCTCATCGGCCCAGCGTCACCCGAAGCGGGTTATTCCTAGCAGTTTTTGGTGGAGCACCCACTCAATCGCGGTTTGCGAGAGCTTGGTTCGTGTCTCCGTGTCGGCCGGGTTTCCCTGGCGACGAAGAGAACATTACACGCTCGAAAACGGCCCGAAACAGGGGGGTCGGTTAACAAGATCAGCGCAGGTCAGGCCCCATGACGGAGCCCGTCTACGGCTCAGTCTGCCCCGAACCGGCCCCGAGCGCCACCGAAAGAACATTGCTCCGACTACATTGCGCCGTATTGCTCCGGGTCAACGCTCCGCTTAGCGTCGGCGGCATGAACCTCGCCTACGACGACCTCGGAAGCGGCCGCCCCGTTCTCCTGGTCCACGGCCACCCCTTCGACCGCTCGATGTGGCGGCCCCAGGCCGAGTACCTGGCGGACCGCGGCCACCGGGTCATCACCCCCGACCTCCGCGGCTACGGCGAGTCCCCCACCGAGGACACCAGGACCGGCCTCGACGTCTTCGCGAACGACCTCATCGGCCTGGCCGACCACCTGGAGCTGACGAGCTTCGTCCTCGGCGGTCTCTCCATGGGCGGCCAGATCGCCATGCAGCTGGTGCAGGACCACCCCGGCCGCGTCGACACGCTCCTGCTCGCCGACACCTTCGCGAGCCTCGACACCCCGCAGGCCAAGCAGGCCCGCTACGACACCGCCGACCGGATCACCGACGAAGGGATGGAGCGCTACGCCGAGGAGCTCCTCCCCAAGATGATCTCGAAGCGGACCCGCGCGACCAGGCCGGACGTCGAGGCCCACGTCCGGCGCATGATGCGCACCGCCCCGAGCCGGGGAGCCGCGGCCGCGCTCCGGGGACGCGCCGAGCGCCCCGACTACACCGGCACCCTGGCGAGCATCGACGTCCCCACCTTGGTCGTCGTCGGCAGCGAAGACGAGTTCACCCCGGTCGCCGACGCCGAACTCATCCACCGGGAAATCCGGACTTCCACCCTGGTGGTGATCGAGGGCGCGGGTCACCTGCCTAACCTGGAGCGCGAGACCGAGTTCGACGACGCCTTCAGCACGTTCCTGACCAGCAGCGGAGCAACTTCATGACCCAGCAGACCGTGTTCGTGACCGGCGCGAGCGCCGGCTTCGGTGCCGCCATCGCACGCCGGTTCGCCGCCGAGGGCGCCCGCGTGATCGCCGTCGCCCGCAGCGCCGGCAAGCTCGAGAAGCTGGCCGGCGAGCTCGGCGACGCCGTCCTCCCGGTGACCCTCGACGTCAGCGACCCCGCAGCGGTCAAAACGACGATCGACGCCCTCCCGGCGGAGTGGAACCAGGTGGACGTCCTGGTCAACAACGCCGGCCTCGCCAAGGGCCTCGAGCCCGCCCACAAGGCCGACCTGCGGGACTGGGACGAGATGATCGCGACCAACGTCCGCGGCCTGACGCACGTCACGCGCGCGCTGCTGCCGGGCATGGTCGAGCGCGGCCGCGGCCACGTCATCAACATCGGCTCGATCGCCGGCACCTATCCCTACCCCGGTGGCAACGTCTACGGCGCGACCAAGGCGTTCGTCCACCAGTTCAGCCTCAACCTGCGCAGCGACCTGCACGGGACCGGCGTCCGCGTCACCAACGTCGAGCCCGGCATGGTCGGCGGCACGGACTTCTCGAAGGTCCGCTTCGACGGCGACCAGGACAAGGCCGACAAGGTCTACGAAGGCACCACGCCGCTGACCGCGGACGACGTCGCCGAGTCCGTCCTCTGGGCCGCTAGCCAGCCGAAGCACGTGAACATCAACGTCATCGAGCTGATGCCGGTGGTCCAGAGCTTCTCGGCGCTGCAGATCTACCGGGAGTCCTGAAACAGGGAGAACAGCGCCTGCCGATCCGGGTCCAGCCCGGTCAGCAGGCGCTTCGCCCGCGGCCGCCCGCCGGTCGACGGGTAGGTCAGGACCAGCTCGCCGATGCCCGCGAGCCGGTCCAGCAGCTCCCGGACCGACAGGTTCATCCCCGCCCGGTCCGCTTCGCGCCGCATCAGGTGGGTCACCGTCGCGGCGAGCACCGAGACCAGGCCGTGCGCCGCGATCCGCTGCCGCGTCCACGCCCAGCGCGGGGCCGGGCCGGTGACGGCGGGCCCGGTCAGCCAGCGGAACGTCGACTCCAGGTGCGTGCGGGCGCGGTAGGCGGTCACGACCTCGGCGACCGGCCAGTCCCGGTCCGTCACCAGGACCTGCTTGCCGAAGAACTCCTCGTCCAGCCGCGCCAGCGAGGCGGCGTCGATCCGCCGTTCCACCCGGATGTCGCCGGGCCGGTTCCCGCTGAGGACGGCGGTGAGCACGCGTTCGATGCGCCGGCCGCGCGTCACGCGGCCGATCTCGGCGTGCACCTGGGCGCGATCGCCGCGGTGGGTGCCCGCGGCCAGGGCCTCGGCCAGGCCGTCGAGCTCGCGGGTCGCGGTGGCCAGCTCGTCGGCGAACGCCCGGGACTGCGCCGCGTGCAGCGTCGCCGAGTGCGTCAGGATCACCCGCCGCCGGACTCCGTCGACGACCGCGTGCGTGTCGAGCGCGGTCAGGCCGGCGAACCGCTCGGGGTCGACGCGCTTGCGGGCGGACGCCGGCTGGGTCAGCAGCTCCGGGTGGTCGGTCAGCGGCAGCGACCCGACGAAGCCGCTGCGTGAGCCCAGGTCCAGCTGGGCGGCCTGGCCGGCGTGGAAGACGAGGGTCGCCGGCCCCAGGTCCGCCATCAGCGACGCGAACGTGGGCGCAGTGCCGTCGTCACGCCGGTACAGCCGCGACGCCAGCGGGATGGCGCCGTCGCGGGTCACCCGCAGCCCGGCCCCGGCGAGCACGCCCGGGCAGGCCGAGGGCAGCGTGCAGTCCGCCGGGGCGAACGCGGCGAACTGCGGGACGTCGACGGCGAGCGCCGCGTGGTCGTCCGAAGTGGCCAGGACCGCCGCGGCGACGGTCTCTTCGATGCCCGCGATGCGTTCGGGCGTCAGGCGGTCCAGGGCCCGCCACAAGCCGTCCACTGTGGACAACCGCGGCCGGACGAGGCCGGCGGCCGCGCCCGTCTCCCACCACGACCCGATCGGCGTCTCGGGGGCGGTCGCGCGGTGCAGCACCGCGACGGCGAGCATCGGCCCCAGCGGCGGCTTCGCGCGCACGACGTCGTCGACGCGGGCGGCGAAGTCCAGCCGGGACAGTGTCGCCCACACCGCGGCGACGTCGCCGTACGTGCGGTACGACGCCGACGCGGGCTCGCCGCCCGGGACGGCGCGGGCGATCTCGTCGGCCGTGCCGAGGTAACGCTGGGTCACCACCCGCGGCTTGCCGTCCACCCGGGCGGACTCCGCCAGGTAGTAGTACGTCCGTCCGCCGATCTTCTTGCCGACCACCGATGCCACCCTTTAGGTAATACACGGCACCGCGCTGATCGACAACCACGGAAGGCCCCTCACCTGCGCAGACCGCCGGGCGAGCCGATCGGGTGCGCGGGGTGCGCAACACACACTGGCTGGTCCCGCGAGGACGGTCCTAGCGTGGGCGGAATGGGACCCGAACCCGACGCCACCGCCCCGACGCCCTCCGCGATGCGCCGCGCGCTCGCCCGGGCGCGTGACGGGAAGACACTGGACGTCACCGAAGCGGCCGTCCTGCTGCACGCCCGCGGCGACGACCTCACCACGCTTTCCGAGTACGCCTCCCGCATCCGCGACGCCGGGCTGGCCGAGGCCGGGCGCGCCGGCGTCATCACCTACAGCCGCAAGGTGTTCATCCCGCTGACCCGCCTGTGCCGCGACCGCTGCGGCTACTGCACGTTCGTCACCGTGCCCGGCAAGCTCGAATCGCCGTTCCTGTCCCCGGACGAGGTGCTCGACATCGCCCGCAAGGGTGCCGAGATGGGCTGCAAGGAGGCCCTCTTCACGCTCGGCGACCGGCCCGAGGACCGCTGGAAGGCCGCCCGCGAGTGGCTGGACGCGCACGGCTACGACGACACGCTCTCCTACGTCCGGGCGATGGCCATCCGCGTCCTCGAAGAGACCGGCCTGCTGCCGCACCTCAACCCGGGCGTGCTGACCTGGCCGGACTTCCAGCGGCTCAAGCCGGTCGCGCCGTCGATGGGCATGATGCTGGAGACGACCGCGACCCGGCTGTGGAGCGAGAAGGGCGGCCCGCACTACGGCTCGCCGGACAAGGACCCCGCGGTACGGCTCCGCGTGCTCGAAGACGCCGGGCGCAGCTCGGTCCCGTTCACGACCGGTGTCCTCATCGGCATCGGCGAGACGTTCGAGGAGCGCGCGGACGCGCTGTTCGAGATCCGCAAGGTCGCCAGGACCTACGGCGGCATCCAGGAAGTCATCGTGCAGAACTTCCGGGCCAAGCCGGACACGAAGATGCGCGCGACCCCGGACGCCGACCTCGAAGAGCTCGCGGCCAACATCGCCGTGGCGCGGCTGGTGCTCGGCCCGAAGATGCGCATCCAGGCACCGCCGAACCTGATCGGCAACCAGTACGACCTGATGATCCGGGCCGGCATCGACGACTGGGGTGGCGTCTCGCCGCTGACCCCGGACCACGTCAACCCCGAGCGCGCGTGGCCGCAGATCGACGAGCTCGCCCGCCGCACCGAGAAGGCCGGTTTCGAGCTCAAGGAACGGCTGACGATCTACCCGGAGTACGTCAAGGCCGGCGAGCCGTGGCTGGACCCGCGGATCACCCGGCACGTCGCCGCGCTCGTCGACCACGACACCGGCATGGCCCGCGAGGACGCGATGCCGATCGGCATCCCGTGGCAGGAGCCGGACGGCGGCTGGCAGGAGTCCGGCCGCACCGACCTGCACACCGAGATCGACACCAGCGGCCGCACCGAGGACCGCCGCAGCGACTTCGACTCGGTGTACGGGGACTGGAAGGAGATCGGCGAACGGATCAAGACCGGCCCGGCCAAGTTCGACACCGACGTCCTGGAAGCCCTGCGCAGCGCGGAAAAGGACCCGGCCGGGCTCTCCGACGACGCCGCGCTCGCGCTGCTGCACGCGGACGGCCGCGAGCTCGACGCGTTCACCCGGATCGCCGACGACCTGCGGCGGGAGACGGTCGGCGACGACATCACCTTCGTCGTCACGCGGAACATCAACTTCACCAACGTCTGCTACACGGGTTGCCGCTTCTGCGCCTTCGCCCAGCGTCGCACCGACGCCGACGCGTACACGCTCTCGTTGGAGCAGGTCGGCGACCGCGTCGACGAGGCGTGGGCCGCGGGCGCGACCGAGATCTGCATGCAGGGCGGCATCCACCCGGACCTGCCGGGCACCGCGTACTTCGACCTCGCGGCCGAGGTGAAACGCCGCCAGCCGGAGATCCACCTGCACTCCTACAGCCCGATGGAGGTCGTGAACGGCGCTTCGCGGACCAACCTTTCGCTCCGCGATTGGCTCATCAAGGCCAAGGAGTCCGGCGTGGACTCGCTGCCGGGCACGGCCGCGGAGATCCTCGACGACGACGTCCGCTGGGTGCTCACCAAGGGCAAGCTGCCGACGTCGGAGTGGATCAAGGTCGTCACGACCGCGCACGAGGTCGGGCTGCCGACGACGTCCACGATGATGTACGGCCACGTCGACACCCCGGCGCACTGGGTCGCGCACCTCAAGCTCCTCGCGCGGCTGCAGCGCGAAGGCCTGGAGAAGCACGGACGGCGCGGGTTCAGCGAGTTCGTGCTGCTGCCGTTCATCCACCAGAGCTCGCCGATCTACCTCGCCGGGCTGGCCCGCGCCGGGGCGACCGTGCGGGAGAACCGCGCGGTGCACGCGCTGTCGCGGCTCCTGCTGCACGGCATGATCGACAACATCCAGAGCTCCTGGGTGAAGCTGGGTGTCGAAGGCAGCCGCGCGGTGCTGCAGGGCGGCGTCAACGACATCGGCGGGACGCTGATGGAGGAGACGATCAGCCGGATGGCGGGCGCGTCCAACGGGTCGTACAAGACGATCAGCGACATGCGCGCGATGGTCGAGCCGCTCGGGCGCCCGCTGGTCCAGCGCACGACGGGCTACGGACGACCGTCGGCCGAGCGGCTCGCCGCGGCGGAGGCGTCCGACGGCGTCGCGACCGCCGTGCGCAAGCCGCTCCTGCCGCTGCTGACCCCGTGAGGTGTGCGGGCGCCGGGTGACCGGCGCCCGCTATCCTTCACCCACATGGGGGTTTCTCGCTTCGCACCGCTGCTCGCTCTCGCGCTCCTCGCCGGCTGTGGCAGCCCACCGCCGCCACCCGCACCGACGCCGGCACCTTCGCCCAGCCCGACGTACGGGCCCCCGCCGCCGACCGGTCTGTCCCTTTCGGTCGGTCAGGTCGAAGCCGGGCTCGGGCACCGCGCCAGCGTCCTGACGCTGACCAACCGGGACACCGTCGCGCGCAAGGTCACCGGCTACCCGGACCTGAAGGTCCTGGCGGGCGACGGCGAACCGCTCGACGTGCAGGTGCTGCACGAGACGTCCTACTTCGCCCCCGATCCGGGGCCGCAGAACCTGACCCTCCAACCGGGAGAGAAGGCCGTGTCGGTGCTCGCCTGGTCAGCCACCGTCACCAGCGGCGACCAGCACACCGGCGCCGCGATCTCGGTCGTCCCGATCCCCGGGGAACCGGCGCAGAAGCAGCCCCTGGAGACCGACCTCGGCACCACCGACACCGTGAAGCTCAGCGCCTGGGCCACCGCGATCGGTCACTGACCACCTTGTGTCACCGCTCACAAACTGACGGTTGACCAGCGGGGATCTGTGCTAACTCTGTCTCTTCCAATGCCGGAAGGGACGTTCGATGAGCACCTCCGTAGCGCCACTGGAAATGGTCGACACCGACCGCTACCCGCTCACCGAACCGGACGGTCCCGCCTGGCGCGCGGTCGTCGGCCGTACCCGCGCGGAGCTGGCCGACGCCGGCTGCAGCGTGCTCACCGACTTCATCCGCCCCGAGCTGCGTGCCGTGCTGCGGGCCGAATGCGCCGCCCTCGAACCGCACGCGTACACGAAGATCGAGCAGGTCAACGCCTACAACACCGCGATCGGCGAGCCGCTGCCCGAAGACCACCCGGGCCGGACGATCATGGAACGCGGCAACGCCTTCGTGGCCCGCGACCACATCCCCGCGTCGGCGATCATCAGCCGGCTCTACACCAGCCCGGTGTTCCAGCGGTTCGTCGCCGACTGCTTCGGGCTGCCGGAGCTGCACGAGCTCGCCGACCCGCTGTCCGGGCTGACGCTCAACGTGATCGCACCCGGCCGCGCGCACCCGTGGCACTTCGACACGAACACCCACACCGTCAGCATGCTGACGCAGGCGGCGGCCGACGGCGGCACGTTCGAGCACTGCCCGGGCATCCGGTCCGCGGCGGACGAGAACTTCCCCGCCGTGCGCGCGGTGCTGGCCGGCGACACCCGGCTCGTCCGGCGCCTGGACCTGCGGCCCGGCGATCTTCAGCTGTTCAAAGGACGCTTCGCGTTGCACCGGGTCAGTACGGTGGAGGGCGCGATCGCGCGGCATTCCGCGATCTTCGCCTACAGCGAGCACCCGGGCGTGATCGGCAGCCCCGAGCGGACGCGGCAGCTGTTCGGCCGCGTCCTGCCCGCCCACCTCGCGGAGCGGACCGCCCGCGGCGACGAACTGCTCGACTAGATCAGGAGCCTGGCCCGTGCCTTTGGACTCGACCGGCAAGATCTCATTCGACCACATCTACACCGCACCGGACCCGCGACCGTTCTTCACCACGCTTCGCCGCGTGCAGTACGGCATCCCGCAGCTGGCGAAGCCGTACTTCACGAAGCTGATCGGCCAGCACCCCGCCGAGCGCCCGACCGTGCTCGACATCGGCTGCTCGTACGGTGTCAACGCGGCCCTGCAGCGGTGCGACGCGACGATGGACGACCTCTACGCCCACTACACCGACCCGGCCGTGCGCGCGCTGGACCACGCGGCGCTGGTCGAGGCCGACCGCGAGCGCGTCCACCTCGGCGGGCCGCGGTTCCACGGCCTGGACAACTCGGCCCCGGCCCTCGAGTACGCCCTGTCCGCGGGTTTTCTCGACGAGGCGATCCACGCCGACTTCGAACGCGACGACCCCGACAGCACCCAGCAGAAGCTCCTCGACGACGTCGACCTCGTGATCTCGACCGGCTGCGTCGGGTACGTCACCGAGAAGACGCTGTCCCGGGTGGCGCGCGGTGCCCGGCCGTGGATGGCGCACTTCGTGCTGCGGATGTTCTCGTACGAGCCGATCGCCGAGAGCCTGGCCGAGCTCGGGTACGAGACCGAGGGCGTCGGCGGGGTGTTCCGGCAGCGGCAGTTCGCCTCCGCCGAGGAGCGGACGCAGATCCTGGACACGCTGAGCGCGGCCGGGGTCGACCCCACCGGCCTGGAGTCCGACGGGTGGCTCTACGCCCGGCTGTATGTTTCCCGTCCTGAAGGCTCGGTCCCCCTCGAACTCCCCGAAGAAGGATGAACGTGAGCAGTCCGGAATGGTCCACCCGCACCTTCGGCAACGAGGACCGGCTCCTCCGCGTCCCGCTCCCCACGCTGGCGGACAGCGGCCGCCGGTTCCTCGAGTGGTGCACCCCGCTGCTGACGGAGGACGAGCTGGCGGAGACCGAAGCGGCGCTCGCGGAGTTCCTGGCGGGTCCCGGGCCCGAGCTGCAGGCCCGGCTCGAGGAGTACGACCGCGCACCCGGCGTGCGCAGCTGGCTCGACACCTTCTGGCCGTACCGCTACCTCGGCCGCCGCGACCGGATCGCGCTCAACGCCAACTTCTTCTTCCTGTTCCAGGATTCCCCGCTGGGCCAGGTGGAACGCGCGGCCGAGCTGGCCGCGTCCGCCGTGGACTACAAGCTGAAGCTCGACGAGGAGCTCGTGCCGCCGGTGCTGCTGCGCGGCACGCCGCAGTCGATGGTGCAGCACAAGTTCCTGTTCTCGGCCACGCGCATCCCGGGCGAGGTGCTCGACACCGCGCGCACGCGGTTCCCGTCGCCCGAGCGGCACATCGTCGTGTTCTCGAAGGGCACGCCGTTCCGCTTGGACGTCCTCGCCGAGGACGGCCGCCCGTACTCGGCGGCGCAACTGGCCGACGCGCTGCGCGCGATCCTGAAGGACGACCACGTCCCCGACGTCCCGGCCGGCCCCTTCACGACGAAGGCGCGCGCGGAGTGGGCCGCTTCGCGGGCCGCGCTGGTCGAAGCGGGCAACGCCGCGGCGTTGGAGACCATCGAGACGGCGCTGTTCTGCCTGTGCCTGGACGACGTCACGCCGTCGGACGACCTCGAAGCCGGTGACCGGCTGCTGTACGGCGACAACCGCTGGTACGACAAGGCCGTGTCGCTGGTCGTCTTCGAGGACGGCAGCGCGGGCATCAACGTCGAGCACTGCGAACTCGACGGCACCACGATCCTCGGCTTCACCGACGCGCTGCTGAGCGGCTCGCGACCGTCACGGGAGACGGCCGGCGGCGTCCCGGGCTTCGAGGCGATCGAGTTCACGCTGACCGACGCCCTCCGCGAAGACGCGCGCGCGGCCGGAGCGGCCTTCAAGGCGTACGCGGACGCGACGGCGACGCAGACGGTGTCGTTCGACTTCGGCGCCAACCGGGCGAAGGAGCTCGGGATGTCGCCGGACGCCTTCGCGCAGATGGCGTACCAACTGGCCCACCGCCGTGCGAAGGGCCTGACGGGTGCGACGTACGAGTCGATCGCCACCCGGCAGTTCCAGAACGGCCGGACCGAGGCGATGCGGGTCGTGACGCCGGAAGTCGTGCGCTTCGCCGACGTCATGACCTCCGACGCCTCGGCGGCTGCGAAGCGCGAGGCGTTCCGTGCGGCCGCGGCGAAGCACGTGGCCCGGGCCAAGGAGTGCCAGGCGGGGGACGCGCCGGAGCAGCACCTGTGGGAGCTGCAGCTGATCGGGAAACGCCGTGGGGACACCGAAACCCCGGCGCTGTACTCGTCGCCGGGCTGGCTGAAGCTGCGCGACGACTACCTGAGCACCAGCTCGGCGCCGTCGGTCAACATCCGGTACTTCGGGTTCGGCTCGACGAGCCCGCAGTGCATCGGTGTCGCGTACGTGCTGCTGCCGGATCGGTGGAACATCTACCTGAGCACGCCGAAGCACGTTTCGGCGGAGATGTACCGCTTCGCCGACGAGCTTGCTGTTGCGGTGCGGGAGCTGCAGGAGCTACTGGCCGAGTAGGCGGCGCAGCCACGTCCGCCGGGCGGCCCTGGCCGCCCGGCTGACCCGCGCCGCCGGCGCCAGCGAGTCGAAGCCGTGGAAGGCGCCTGGCCACACGTGCAGCTCGGCGTCCCCGCCCGCCCGCCAGATCCGGCTCGCGTAGGCGATGACCTCGTCGCGGAACGTCTCGACCGCGCCGACGTCCAGGAACGTCGGCGGCAACCCGGAAAGGTCTTCGGCGCGGGCCGGCGCCGCGTAGGCCGGGACGTCTCCGGTGCCGCGGCGGTCGCCGAGGTAGGCCGTCCAGCCGACGGTGTTCGCCGTCCGGTCCCACAGGCCGTGGCCGTCGAGGTCGACGGCCGACGGCGTGTCGTTGCGGTCGTCGAGCATCGGGCAGGCGAGCAGCTGGCCCGCCAGGGCCGGGCCGCCGCGGTCGCGGACCAGCAGCGTCAACGCCGCGGCCAGCCCGCCGCCCGCGCTGACCCCGCCGACCACGAGCGGGCCCGCGCAGTTCTCGGCCGTCCACAGCAGACCGGCGTGGCAGTCCTCGAGCGCCGCCGGGTACGGGTGCTCGGGCGCGAGCCGGTACCCCGGCGAGACGATCGTCAGGTCCGGCTCGCCCGACCAGGCCAGCGCGTTCCGCGCGTCCTGGCCGAGGTGGCTGCCGGCGATCAGGCCGCCGCCGTGAACGTGGTAGAGGACACCCGCGCTCTCGGCCGGGCGCAGGACGAGCAACGGGAGCTCGCCCACGTGTTCCTCGGTGACCCGGTGCGCCGGGTACGCGGCGGCCAGCCGGTCGACCGGCCAGGCGTCCGCGGCGTTGAGCTCCCGGCGGCCCGGGATTTCGTCCAGGCGGGACAGCGACGGGCGAAGCGCGCGCAGCGCCTCGATGACCGGTGTCAGCTCAGGGTCGAACCGCGGCGGCGTCACGCCGTGGGGTCCGAAACCACCAGCACCAGCGAGCCCTCGAAACTCGGCTGCTCACGCAACTTCCCGTAACGGCGTTCCCACGTGCCGTCGTCCAGGTCGTGCTGCAGTTCCGCCGCGAAACGGTGGTGCACGCGGTCGTCGACGAAGCTCCACGCCGAGCACGACAGCCGGGCACCCGCGTCGAGCAGGCGCTCCGGGCGGGCGTAGTACGCCTCGTTGAAGCCGTCCGTGCAGTCGATCGGGACGGGGACGCCGATGACCGACGTGTGACCGCCGAGGCCGTCGGCGATGTCGTCGACCGACGGGTAGCGGCGGGCTTCGGTCTCGATCACCTCGGGTGCGTAGTCGAGCAGCCAGAACCGGCGCAGCCGCTCCGGGTCGCAGGTCAGGATGGCGACCGGGCCGCGGGTGACCCGGCGCAGCTCCTTGAGCCCGGCCCACAGGTCGTTCCACTGGTGGACGCTGAACGTGCTCATCGCGCCCTCGAACGCCCGGTCCGGGAACGGCAGCTTCTCCGCGACGGCGTCGACCGCCGGCGGCAGGCCCGGCGGCCGCTGCGCGCGCATCGACGCCGACGGTTCGACCGCCGTCACTTCCCGGTCTTCGGGTTCGTACGCGCCGGCGCCCGCGCCGACGTTCAGGACGGTTCGCGCGTCGCCCAGTGCGTCGAGGATGTACCGGCCGATGCGGGGATCCGGCTTGCGGTAGTCGGTGTAGACCCCGCCGATGGCGCCGTAGTCGGCGTCCCCGGCGCTCCCGTCCGCACGTCGCTGGCTCATGCCCAGAAAGTAGCAGCGGAACGGGGGTGCCCGGGCGTTGCTCCGCGGGGTGTAAGCGAACGCCGGGCATCCGGCGCAATCGTCAATTCCTGTCGCAAACTTGCGTAAGTTCGTCCATCTATTGCACTTTCTTGTCCGGGATTCGTATGATCCCCGTCACAGATGGTCCCCACCTGCTGCGGAAAGGCCAGTGCTGCCCATGTCTCCCAGCTCTGTGTTCAACGCGCCCGGATTCCGGTTCGGTGCTTTGGCCGCGGCCGTGGTCGCCGCGGCCGGCGTCACGATCGCCGCGGTACCGGCCGGCGCGCTCGCCGCCGCCCGCGGCGCGAGCGTGCCCTTCGTCGAACAGGAAGCCGAATCCGCCGCGACGAACGGCGCGGTCATCGGCCCGAACCGCGCGGCGGGCACCCTCGCCGGCGAAGCCTCCGGCCGGAAGGCGGTGACGCTCTCCGGCCCGGGCCAGTACGTCGAATTCACCCTCACCGCACCGGCGAACTCGATCGACTTCCGGTACAGCGTCCCGGATTCCGCCGCCGGCACGATCTCGCTCTACGTCGGCGGTGCCCACAACCGGGACGTCCCGCTGACGTCGAAGTGGGCCTGGTACTACGGCTCGTACCCGTTCACCAACAACCCCGGTGACGGGCACGCGCACCACTTCTACGACGAAACCCGGGCCCTGCTCGGCACGAGCTACCCGGCCGGCACGAAGATCAAGCTGCAGGTCGACGCCGGTGACGTCACGCCGGTCACCGTCGACCTCGCCGACTTCGAGCAGGTCGGCGCGGCCAACGCCCGGCCCGCGAATTCGGTGTCCGTCACCGATTACGGGGCCACCGCGGGTGACACGAGCGACGACGCCGCCGCGTTCGACGCCGCCGTGGCCGC
Source organism: Amycolatopsis sp. NPDC004625 (assembly GCF_040609695.1). Classification (NCBI taxonomy): domain Bacteria; kingdom Bacillati; phylum Actinomycetota; class Actinomycetes; order Pseudonocardiales; family Pseudonocardiaceae; genus Amycolatopsis; species Amycolatopsis sp. NPDC004625. The sequence goes on along the minus strand of NZ_JBEXKX010000023.1, from coordinate 140,203 downwards.
CGCGAAGAGCCAGGGCAAGGAGGTCTGGATCCCGAGTGGCACTTTCACCCTCGGCCACCACATCACCGTCGACCAGGTGACGATCCGCGGCGCCGGACCGTGGTACTCGGTGCTGACCGGCCCGCGCGCCGGGATCTTCGGCAAGGGCGAACCGGCGAGCTGCGGCACGCCGACCTACCCCGGCAACCCCGCCGTGCCCGGCACGAGCAGCGCGGTGAAGCTCTACGACTTCGCGATCATCGGCCAGGTCGACGCCCGCGTCGACTGCGACCAGTCCAACGCCATCGGCGGCGCGCTGGGCGGCGGCTCGGTCGTGCAGAACCTGTGGCTGCAGCACACGAAGGTCGGCCTGTGGCTCGACGGGCCGTTCGACGGCCTCACCGTGTCCGGCAACCGGATCCTCGACCAGACCGCCGACGGGCTGAACCTGCACCAGGGCATCAGCAACGTCACGGTGACGAACAACTTCCTGCGCAACACCGGCGACGACGGCCTGGCGATGTGGTCCGAGCACGACGCCGACCACCACAACACGTTCTCCTTCAACACCGTGCTGCTGCCGATCCTCGCCAACAACATCGCGGTCTACGGCGGGCACGACAACACCGTGTCCGACAACGTGGTGGCCGACACCCAGGACCAGGGCGGCGGCCTCCACATCGCCAACCGGTTCAGCGCGGTGCCGCTGTCGGGCACCACGACGGTCGCGCGCAACACCGCGATCCGCACCGGCGTGCTCGACTCCAACTGGCAGTTCGGCGTCGGCGCGCTGTGGTTCGACGGCCGCGACTCGGCCATCACCGGCCGGATCGACGTCACCGACCTCGACCTGCAGGACAACAACTACGAAGCGATCCAGTTCATCGACAGCGCCACGACCGACGTGCACTTCACGAACGTCCGGATCACCGGCGCCGGCACGTTCGCCTGGCAGCTCCAGGCCAAGCCGACGGGATCGGTGAAGAACGTCGTCGCGACCGGGATCGGCCGGGCGGGCGTCTACAACTGCCTGGGCCCGGACGCGATGAGCGGCCTGGCCGACCAGGGCGGCAACTCCGGCTGGTCGACGACGTACTGCGGCTCGTGGCCGACGCCGGTGTACGGCTCGGACAACGGCGGCACGACGACCACGACCCCGCCGACCACCACGCCGACCCAGCCGTCCGGGAACCTGGCGCTGCACAAGAGCATCAGCGCGTCCGGGTCGCAGGGCGGGTTCCCGCCCGGCAACGCGGTCGACGGCGACGCGAACTCCTACTGGGAGAGCACGAACAACGCCTTCCCGCAGTCGCTGACCGTCGACTTCGGCAGCACGGTCAGCGTTTCGCGGCTGGTGCTGAAGCTGCCGCCGTCCCCGGCGTGGGGCACCCGCACGCAGACGATCTCGGTCGACGGCGTCAAGGCCGCCGCGGGCTACACGTTCACCCCCGCCTCCGGCAACACCGCGACGGTGACCTTCCCGGCGACGTCGGTGCGCACCCTGCGGCTCACCTTCACCGGCAACACCGGCTGGCCCGCCGGCCAGCTGTCCGAACTCGAAGCCTATTCCTCCTGAGAGGTGCTGACGATGTCCCGCATCCCGGCTCTGCTCGCCGTCGCGCTCGCCGCGTCCGGCCTGACCGTGCTGTCCGGCGCCACCCCGGCGGCCGCGGCCACCTGTCCCACCACCGCGTCCGGCGGCGCGAGCGTGCCGTTCCGGACCGTCGAAGCCGAGTGCTCGGCGACGAACGGCTCGGCCGTCGGCCCCGACCACACGCAGGCTTCGATCGCCTCGGAAGCCTCCGGTCGGCAGGCGGTCCGGCTCACCACCGGCCAGTACGTCGAGTTCACGCTGCCCGCGGCGGCCAATTCGATCAACGTCCACTACAACGTCCCGGACGGCTCGTCCGGCCGCCTCACCGTGCTCGTCAACGGGTCCAAGCTGGCCCTGCCGGTCACCGCCCGGTATTCCTATGTGGACACCGGCTGGATCCCGGGCGCGAAGACGCACCACTTCTTCGACGACGCCCGGCTGCTGCTGGGGCAGAACCTGGCCGCGGGCGCGAAGGTGCGCGTGCAGGCCGACTCCGGCGACGTCGGCCAGGCGACCATCGACCTCGCCGACTTCGAGCAGGTCGGCGGCGCGGGCGCGAAACCGGCGAACGCGTTGTCGGTGACCGACTACGGTGCCACGGCGAACGACTCGTCGGACGACTCGCAGGCGTTCCGCAACGCCCTTTCCGCCGCCCGTTCGCAGGGGCGTGAGGTGTGGGTCCCGCAGGGGCGGTTCGAAATCGGGTCGGCGCTGCAGATCGACCAGACGACCGTCCGGGGCGCGGGCCCGTGGTACACCGTGCTGCACGGCAACAACATCTTCAACAACGGCAGCGCGTCCGGGAACATCAAGCTGTACGACTTCGCCGTCTTCGGTGACGTGACCGAGCGCAACGACGGCAGCCCGGACAACGCGTTCCACGGCGTCCTGGGCACCGGTTCCGTCGTGTCCGGCCTGTGGATCCAGGACACGAAGTGCGGGCTGTGGCTGATGAACGGCGCTTCGTCGAACGTCACCATCGAGAACAACCGCATCCTCGACACCCAGGCCGACGGCGTCAACTTCGACGGCGCCGTCACGAATTCGACGCTGCGCAACAACTACCTGCGCAACAACGGCGACGACGGTCTCGCGCTGTGGTCCAACGGCCAGGCCGACTCGGGCAACACCCTCGCGAACAACACCGTCGTGCAGCCGAACCTGGCCAACGGCATCGCCCTCTACGGCGGTTCGAACAACACCGTGATCGGCAACCTCGTCCAGGACACCAACGCCCTCGGCGGCGGCTACCTGGTGGCGAACCGGTTCAACTCGGTGCCCCTGTCCGGCACCGTGACGCTGTCGAACAACACCGCGCTGCGGGCCGGGGCGCTCGACCCGAACTGGCAGTTCGGCGTCGGCGCGCTGTGGTTCGACGCCCGCGACCAGGCGATCACCGGCGTGACCGTCCGCGTCACCGGGTTCACCGCGATCCAGAGCCCGTACGAGGCCATCCAGTTCATCGACGGCAACGGCGCGGGCAAGCCGATCCAGGGCATCACGATCGACGGCGTCTCGGTGCAGGGTGCGGGCACGTTCGTGGCGCAGTCCCAGACCCAGGGGTCGGTGTCGATCAGCAACCTGACGGCGTCCGGTGTCGGCGTGACCGGGACGTACAACTGCCCCTACCCGGCGTCCATCCCGAAGATGACGTTCGGCGGCTCCGGCAACAGCGGCTGGACCGGCACCTGGAGCGACTGCTCGACCTGGCCCGCGCCGAACTCGGGCCCGCCGCAGCCGCCCACGTCCGGGAGCAACCTGGCGCGCGGCAAGGCGATCAGCGCGTCCGGGTCGCAGGGCGGGTTCCCGCCGTCGAACGCGAACGACGGGGACGCGAACTCCTACTGGGAGAGCACGAACAACGCCTTCCCGCAGACGCTGACGGTCGACCTCGGCGCGGCCGCGTCGATCAACAAGGTGACGCTGAGACTGCCGCCGTCCTCGGCGTGGGGCACGCGGACCCAGACGGTGACGATCTCCGCCGGCACCGACGGCGGCTCGTACTCGACGCTGGTGGGTTCGCGCGGCTACACGTTCGACCCGGCGTCCGGCAACACCGCGTCGGTGTCCTTCGCGGCGACGTCCCAGCGGTTCGTGCGGCTGACGTTCACCGGCAACACCGGCTGGCCCGCCGGCCAGGTGTCCGAATTCGAGGTGGCCGCGGCCTAGTGTGACGAAACCGCACGGCGGCTCGACGGTTCCGCACGGGAACCCTCGGGCCGCCGTGTGCTGCATTAGCATCGCCCCGGAGATCATCCCGGGGAGGACCAGTGCCGCGTCTGCTGCTCGTCGAGGACGACGAACCGCCGGCCGAGGCGCTTTCGCTGGCCCTCGGCGCGCTGGGCCACGACGTCGTCCACGCCCCCACCGGCGAGCACGCGCTCACCGCGCTGGGCGACGCCGAGTTCGTCCTGCTCGACGTCATGCTGCCCGGCATCGACGGCTTCGAGGTCTGCCGCCGCATCCGCGCCCGCAGCCGGCTGCCGATCGTGCTGCTGACCGCGCGCGGCGACCCGATCGACGTCGTCGCCGGGCTCGAATGCGGCGCCGACGACTACGTGGTCAAGCCGGCCGAGCCGCGGGTGCTCGACGCGCGGATCAAGGCGATCGGCCGCCGCGCGCGCCCGGCCGTGCCGGAGGCCGGGCTGCTGCGCGTCGGCGGGCTGGAGATCGACGCCGCCGCGATGAGCGTGACCCGGGACGGCGAAGAACTCGCGCTGACCGCCACCGAGATCCGGCTGCTCGTCGAGTTCGCCGAACACCCGAACCAGGTGCTCGGCCGCCAGGTGCTGCTCAAGCGCGTCTGGGACTACGGCTACGTCGGCGACTCGCGGATCGTCGACGCGGCGGTCGCGCGGCTGCGGGCGAAGGTCGAGGACGACCCGGCGAACCCGGTGCTGCTGCGAACGGTCCGCGGCCTCGGCTACCGGCTCGTGACGAAGTGAGGCTTCCCGCGATCAGCCTGCGGACGCGGATCGTCGCGGCGATCGTCGGGGTGACCACGACGGCAACGGCGGTGATGGCGTACTCCGCCTACCAGGTGCAGGCGGACGAGGCACAGGGCCGCTTCGCCTGGTCGGCCGTGCGCAGCGTGGCCGCCGACCGCCGGATCCTCCAGGAGTTTTCGAAGGTGGGCACCGCAGGGTGGCTCGACGACGTCCCCAACCGCCTGGGCCCCGTCCCGGACTGGGCGCTGGTGACCGAGCGCCCCGGCGGGACGGTCGAAGTCGTCCGGGCCGCCACCGGGTACGTCTCGCTCATCCCGGTGCCGGACAAGCTCACGGTGCTGCGGGCGGTGCGGGACGAGCTGTTCCCCCAGCGGCTGCCCGAGCAGCTCGGAAGCGCCTACGCGAGAGTGCCGCAGACCGGCCGGAAGGTGCTCGTGGTCAACGCGAACCTGTCGGTGCCGGGCTACCACCTCGTCCAGTTCCTGGACTTCAGCCGGTTCGACGACGACCTGACCACGTTGCGCTGGAAGCTCGTCCGCATCGCGCTCGGGGTGAGTGTGCTCGGCGCCGGTGTCGCGCTCCTGATCGGCCGCCGGATCCGCCGCCCGATCAAGGCGCTGTCCACGGCCGCCGACGCACTCGGCGCGGGCGAGCTCGAAACCCGTGTCCCGGTCAAGGGCCGGGACGAGGTCGCCGCCCTGGCCGTCTCCTTCAACACGATGGCCGCGCGGCTCGGCGAGTCCATCGACGAGCTGCACGCGAAGGACCGCCAGCAGCGGCGGTTCGTCGCCGACGTCGCCCACGACCTGCGGACGCCGCTGGCCTCGATGCTCGCCACCGTCGACAGCCTCGACCACGCCGAGCCCGCCACCCGCACCCGCGCCGCCGAGATCCTCGGCACCCAGACCCGGCGGCTGGCGAAGCTCGTCGAAGACCTCCTGGAGATCGCCCGGTTCGACGCCGGGAAGGCCGACCTGCGGGTGGTGCCGGTCGACCTCGCCGACCTGGTCCGCGACACCGCCGAGGTCACCGGCGTCGAGGCCGTCGTGAACTCCGCGGGTGACGTCACGGTCGTCGCGGACCCGCGGCGGGTGCACACCGTGGTGGCGAACCTGCTGAGCAACGCCGTGCGGCACGGCGCCGCGCCGGTCACGATCACCCTCGACGGCACCGGCGAAGACGTCGTCGTGCGCGTCGCCGACGCCGGGCCGGGGGTCCCGGAGGAGCTGCTGCCGATCCTGTTCGACCGGTTCACCCGCGGCGACCACGCGCGTCAGGCGACCGAGGGCAGCGGGCTGGGCCTGGCGATCGCGCGGGAGAACGTGCTGGCGCACGGCGGCTCGCTCGCGGTGCACAACGACGGCGGTGCCGTGTTCACGATCCGGCTTCCCCGGGGCAGCTGACCGGCGGTCAGCTCGCGCGGGTGCTGCCCGTCGAAGTACGGCAGGGGCAGGGAGGCGAGCAGCACCGCGCCGGCGAGCAGCGGGAGCGGACGCAGGGTCCGTACCGGGCTCAGCCACAGCACCACGGCGAAGTTGGCGACGAGCAGGAAGGCCCACCGCGCCCAGTCCCAGCCCGCGAAGGCGAGCAACGCGGGCGCCGCGACCGCCGCGACGGCGAGCGCGTCGAGGCGGTGCAGCAGGGCGCCGACCACGACCACGGCGAAGATCGGCGCCACACAAAGCAGCACCTCGGTGATCGAATACAGCTGCCAGCTCTGGCTCTGGGTGCGTTCGAACAGGGCCAGCGCGTCGGCTCGCGGGGTGAAGTCCGCGGTGGCCAGCGTGGACTTCAGCCGCGCGACCGCGCCCGGGCTCGACGCCGGGAGCGCGAGCACGGCGAGTTCCGCGACGACCGGCGTCACGAGCAGCAGCGCCGCGCGCCGCACCGGGAACCGCCGCAGCAGCACGACCGCGAAGACGGGCAGGACGGTGAGCGCGGCGATTTCGTGGGTGAACACCGCGGCCGTCAGCAGCCCGGACGCCACCGCGGGCCGGCGCGGCAGCTGTCGCAGGGCGGCGAACAGCAGCAGGTACAGGACCTGGTCGAAGTAGCCGACCTCGTGGAAGAGGAACCCGCCGGAGGGCAGCAGCAGCCAGCCGGCGATCAGCAGCTTCCGACCGGGGTGCCGGGCGCGGACGAAAGCGGTGGCCAGCACGCCCAGCAGGGCGAGGAGGACGGCGAACGCGGCGGCCGCGAACACCCAGTACGCGTACCCGGTCGCGACGGCGAACGGGTGGAGCAGGGTGCCGACGAGGAACCGGCGGTGGAAGCCGTCGGTCAACGAGACGGCTTCGAGCGTCACGGCCCAGTCGCCGGGCAGCCGGAACCCGCGGTAGGCGGCGAAGAGCAGGGCGAACGCGGCGAGCGCGGTCAGGCCGCGGGACGTCGTGGTGCGGTCGAGGGTGCTGGTCACGACGGCCAAGCTAGGAACGGGATGTACGCGCCCCGTGACCGTTGATCACCAGTTCTGCACCGGTGCCGCACGTCGTGCTTTTGCGCTGAGTTGCTGTAAAGTTTCGGCTATGACGCGTCGTCTTGCCGAAGTCGCCCGCCAGGTCGGGGTCAGCGAAGCCACGGTCAGCCGGGTGCTCAACGGCCGGTCCGGGGTGTCGGCCAGCACCCGCGCCGCCGTGCTGACCGCGCTGGACGTGATGGGGTACGAGCGGCCGACCCAGCTGCGGGGCGAGCGCGCCCGGCTGGTCGGGCTGGTGCTGCCGGAGCTGCAGAACCCGATCTTCCCGGCGCTGGCCGAGATCATGGGCAACGCCCTCGCCCAGCAGGGGTTCACGCCGGTGCTCTGCACGCGGACGGCGGGCGGGGTGTCGGAGGCGGAGTACGTCGAACTGCTGCTGCAGCAGCAGGTGTCGGGCGTGGTGTTCGCCGGCGGGCTGTACGCGCAGGCGGACGCGGTCCACTCGCACTACCACCACCTCGTCGAGCGGCGGCTGCCGACGGTGTTGATCAACGCGGCGGTCGACCACCTCGGCCTGCCCCAGGTCTCGTGCGACGACGCGGTGGCCGTCGAGCAGGTCGTCGGGCACCTGAGCTCGCTCGGGCACGAGAAGATCGGCCTGGTGCTCGGGCCGTCGGACCACGTGCCGTCGCAGCGCAAGCTCGAGGCGTTCCGGTCGTACGCGGCGAAGCTGGGCCTGCCGGTCCTGGACGAGCTGGTCGAGCACGGGATGTTCTCGATCGAAGGCGGCCACGCGGCAGCGGCCCGCCTGTACCCGCGAGGAGCGACGGCGGTGCTGTGCGCCAGCGACCTGCTGGCGCTGGGGGCGGTGCGGGCGGCGCGTCGGCAGGGGTTGTCGGTGCCGGAGGACATCTCGGTGGTCGGCTACGACGACTCGGCGTTGATGAACTGCACCGACCCGCCCCTGACGACGACCCGCCAGCCGATCGAGGCCATGGGGCGGGCAGTGGTGGAGCTGCTGGTGAAGCGGATCAACGGGGGTGAGGTGGCGGCGGAGGAGCTGCTGTTCGCGCCGGAGCTGGTGGTCCGGGGGTCCACCGCCCGCCTCATCCCCTGACCGTCCCTGCCCAACCGACCGTCCAGGTACGCGAACCGACCCTCCGGGTACGCGAGTCGTCCGTCTGGGTACGCGAGTCGGCCCGCTGGGTATGCGAGTCGACTTCCCCGTCACCGGCCTGGAGCACCTGGCCGGCGAACTCGCGTACCTGGACGGTCGGCTCGCGTACGTGGAGGGTCGGCTCGCGTGTCTGGGCGGTCGGCTCGCGTACGTGGAGGGTCGGCTCGCGTACGTGGGCGGTCGGCTTGTGGGGCGCGGTCGGGGCGTTGTGTGCCCCCCACCCCGAAGCCTGATTGTGACTACGGACGGTGGCGCCGCGTCAAGGCGGGAAAGATGCCTTGACCCGGCGCCACCGTCCGTGTTTTCGGCTTCGTATCGGGGTGGGGAGGGGGGTCTGGGCGGGTGCGTGCCGTGGTCTGGCGGCTGGCCGTTGGGATTCTCGGGGGCCGGGTGGGGCTGTTCGTAACTTGCAGATTCTCGTCTGGTTATTGCGCTGATCTGGTTTGCCACTTTAGAGTGACCGCAATCACGTGACAGCCGTCGCGACCCCGAGAAGAGGCTTGAGATGAGCAGTCCCTGGTCCCGATCCCCTGCCCGCCGGATGTTGTGCCTGGTTGCCGCCGGTGGTCTTGCCCTCACCGTTGCCGCCTGCGGAGATGGTGACTCCGCGGCTCAGGCCGGCGGCAAGGTCAAGATCACCGTCACCGGGCAGCCGCCGACCAGTCAGCCGTTCGAGCGCAGCGTCTTCGACGCCGACGTCAAGGAGTTCGAGGCGGCGCACCCGAACATCGACATCGATCCGCACGAAGGCTTCATGGACCCGAAGACCTTCTCCGCGAAGCTCGCCGGCGGGCAGCTCGAGGACGTCTACTACGTCTACTTCACCGATCCCGCGCAGATCATCGCGCGGCACCAGGCCGCCGACATCACGGAAGCCGCGAAGAGCGTTCCGCACATCAACGACATCAAGCCGGAACTACTGGACAACTTCCGCGACGCGAACGGCAAGCTCTACGGCCTGCCGACGATGAACTACACCATGGGCCTGCTCTACAGCCGCCCGCTGTTCCAGAAGGCCGGGCTCGACCCGGACAAGCCGCCGCAGACCTGGGACGAGGTCCGCGCCGACGCCAAGAAGATCGCCGCGCTCGGCAACGGCACCGTCGGGTACGCCGACTACAGCAAGAACAACCAGGGTGGCTGGCACCTGACCGGCTGGCTGTACTCGATGGGCGGCGACATCGCCCGCAAGGACGGCGACAAGTGGGTCGCCGACTTCGCCAACGAGAAGGGCAAACAAGCCCTCCAGTACCTGCACGACATGCGTTGGACCGACAACTCCATGGGCGCCAAGCAGCTCCTCGAAGCCCAGGACGTCCAGCGGATGATGGGCGCCGGCCAGCTCGGCATGTACATGGCCGCCCCCGACAACGTTCCCGTGCTCGTCAAGCAGTTCAACGGCAAGTACGAGGACTACGGCATCGCCGGCATGCCCGGCGGGCAGGGCACGCTGCTCGGCGGCGAGGGCTACATGGTCAACCCGAAGGCGTCGCCCGAAAAGATCAAGGCCGGCCTCGAGTGGATCCAGTGGAAGTACCTCAACCCGGACCGCTTCGAGAAGCACATCCAGCAGTACGTCGACGGCAAGCAGCCGGTCGGGCTGCCCGCCGAGCCGACTCCGGACGTCTGGACCGGTTCGGTGCGCGAGCAGCAGCTGGCCCTGAAGGCCAAGTACGCCAACGTTCCCGCGAAGAACTTCCAGTCCTACGTGGACACCACCAGCAAGATCAAGGGCAGCATCGAGCCGCCGAACGCGCAGCAGATCTACGCCGCGCTCGACAGCGTGATGCAGGCCGTGCTCACCGACCAGAACGCCAACCTCGACCAGCAGCTGTCGTCGGCGTCGTCGAAGGTCACCAGTGTCCTCGCCCAGGTCAAGTAGCCTGCTCGCCTGGCCCGCGGCGAAACCGTCGCGGGCCGGGCGCCCGGCCGCCGCCCAGGGCAACCGGACGAAGATCCGCCGCAGGCTCAAGGAGAACCTCACCGCGTACGGCCTGCTCTGCGCCGCGCTCGTGGTGTTCGCCCTGTTCTCCTGGTACCCGATCGTGCGCGGGGTGCTGCTGAGCTTCCAGCAGGTCGACTTCGTCAACGCGCCCACGTGGGTCGGCTTCGGCAACTTCGAGAAACTGTTCGCCGACCCGCTCTTCGGCGTCGCCTGGCGCAACACGCTGCTGTTCACCGGGCTCGCGCTCGTCTTCGGCTTCGCCGTCCCGTTCCTCACCGCGGTGCTGCTGAACGAACTCCGCCACGCCAAGGCGTTCTTCCGGCTCGCCGTCTACCTGCCGGTGATGCTGCCGCCGGTCGTGACGGCGCTGATGTGGAAGTGGTTCTACGACCCGGGTCCCGGCCTGTTCAACTCGGCGCTCGGCGCGGTCGGCCTGCCCGGCGGCCAGTGGCTGGATTCGTCCACGACGTCGATGCTGAGCCTGGTCTTCGTCTCGACTTGGGCCAACATGGGCAGCACCACGCTCATCTACCTCGCCGCCCTCGGCACGATCCCCGGCGAGCTCTACGAAGCCGCCGAGCTCGACGGCGCCGGCCTGGGGAAACGCCTGCGGCACGTGACGTTCCCGCAGACGAAGTTCGTCCTGCTGGTGCTGCTCCTGCTGCAGGTCGTCGCGACCATGCAGGTGTTCACCGAGCCGTACGTGATGACCGGCGGCGGCCCGGACGACTCGACGGTGACCGTGCTCCTGCTCCTCTACCGCTACGCCTTCGTCTACAACGACTTCGGCGCGGCGAGCGCGATGAGCCTGCTGCTGTTCGTGGCGCTCGGCGTGTTCTCGGCGTGGTACGTCCGGCTGACGCGGAAGGCGGACCAGTCATGAGAACCCTCGTCTCCCCCGGCGCGCTGCGCAGCCCGCGCGGCAAGCTGGTCTACGGCGTCGTCTTCGCCGGCACGCTCGCCGTCTTCGTCCTGGCCTTCATGTTCCCGCTCTACTGGGTCGTCACCGGTGCGCTGAAGTCGCCGCAGGAACTGGCCCAGACGCCGGCGACGCTCGTCCCGCACGAGTGGCACCCGGAAACCTTCGCCAACGCCTGGAACCAGCTCAGCCTGGGCAAGTACTTCCTCAACACGCTGATCGTCGCGGGTGGCGCGTGGCTGGCGCAGCTGGCCATCGACGTCCCGGCCGCGTTCGCGCTGTCGAAGCTGCGGCCCAAGTTCGGCAACGTCGTGCTCGGGCTGATGCTGGCCACGCTGATGCTGCCGGCCACGGCGCTGCTCGTCCCGACGTACGTGACGGTGACGGACCTGCCGCTGCTGCACCTCAACCTGATCAACTCGCCGGCCGCGGTCTGGCTGCCCGCGGCGGCGAACGCGTTCAACATCTACCTGCTGAAGCGGTTCTTCGACCAGATCCCGGACGAGCTGGTCGAAGCGGCGCGCATCGACGGCGCCGGGCCGGTGCGCACGCTCTGGAAGATCATCCTGCCGATTTCGCGGCCGATCCTGGCCGTGGTGTCGATCCTCGCGGTGGTCGCCGCGTGGAAGGACTTCATCTGGCCGCTGCTGGTGTTCCCGGACACCGAAAAGCAGACGCTCTCGGTGATGCTGCAGCGGGTGGCGATCGACATGCCGCTCAACGTGCTCGTCGCCGGGATGGTGCTGGCCAGCCTGCCGATGGTGGCGCTGTTCCTCGCCTTCCAGCGGCAGATCCTCGCCGGGCTGACCGCCGGCAGCCTCAAGGGCTGAGTTTTCCCGAACACGACCAGGAGGGGCACTTTCGTGACCGACAAGACCGGCTGGTGGCGGAGCGCGGCGATCTACCAGGTGTACATCCGCAGCTTCGCGGACGGCAACGGCGACGGCGTCGGCGACCTCGCCGGCGTCCGCGCCCGGCTGGACCACCTGGCCGACCTGGGGATCGACGCGATCTGGTTCACCCCGTGGTACCCGTCCCCGATGGACGACGGCGGCTACGACGTCGCCGACTTCCGCGACATCGAGCCGCTGTTCGGCACCCTCGCCGAGGCGGAGGACCTGATCGCCGAGGCCCACGCGCGGGACATCCGGGTGATCATCGACATCGTGCCCAACCACTGCTCCGACGAGCACCGCTGGTTCCAGGCCGCGCTCGAGGCGGGCCCGGGTTCGCCGGAGCGGCAGCGGTTCTGGTTCCGTCCCGGCCGCGGCCCGGACGGGGCCGAGCCGCCGAACAACTGGAAGTCCCGGTTCGGCGGGTCCGCGTGGACGCGCGCGGGAGACGGCGAGTGGTACCTGCACCTCTACAGCTCGCGGCAGCCCGACTTCAACTGGGACAACCCGGAGATCCGCACCGAGTTCGAGGACGTGCTGCGGTTCTGGTTCGACCGCGGGGTGGACGGCTTCCGCATCGACGTCGCCGACGGCCTGGTCAAGGACCCGCACCTGCCCGACGTCGACGACGGCGACGAGACGCCGTTCTCCGACCAGGAAGGGCTGCACGAGATCTACCGGTCGTGGCGCAAGATCGCCGACAGCTACGGCGGCGAGCGCGTGCTCGTCGGCGAGATGTGGCTGCCGGACATGTCGCGGGCCGCGCGTTACCTGCGCCGCGACGAGCTGCACTCGGCGTTCAACTTCGACTTCCTGGTCTGCCCGTGGGATTCCGCGCGTTTCCGGGACGTCATCACGCGCACGCTGCGCGCGCACGACGAGGTCGGCGCCCCGGCGGCGTGGGTGCTGTCGAACCACGACGTCACCCGGCACGTCACGCGTTACGGACGGCAGGGCGACACGGGTTTCTCGTTCGCGAACCGGCTGCACGAACGGCCGGTCGACCGCGAGCTCGGCACCCGGCGCGCGCGGGCGGCGGCGCTGCTGACGCTGGCCCTGCCCGGCGGGCTGTACGTCTACCAGGGCGAGGAGCTGGGGCTCTGGGAGGTCCTGGACATCCCGGACGAGCTGCGCCAGGACCCGGTCTGGGCCCGGACGAACGGCACCGACCCGGGCCGCGACGGCTGCCGCGTCCCGATCCCGTGGTCCGGCGACGAGCCGCCGTTCGGGTTCGGCAGCGGCGGGACCTGGCTGCCGCAGCCGGCGTCCTGGCGCGACTACACGGCCGAAGCGGAGGCAGCGGACCCGGCGTCGATGCTGTCGTTGTACCGCGACGGCCTGCGGATCCGGCGGTCGCTGCCCGCCGGCTCGCTGGAGTGGCTGCCGCTCGGCGAGGAGGTACTGGCGTTCCGGATCGGGCCGGGGTTCACGTTCGCGCTGAACTTCTCGGCCGCGCCGGTGCCGGTGCCCGCCGGAGAAGTCCTGCTGGCCAGCGGACCGGTCGACGGCGAGCTGCCGACGGACACCGCGGTCTGGTTGCGCTCCTGAAGACACCGGAGGCCGTCGCCGGCCCGGCGGCGGCCTCCGGAATCCACCGGCCCGGGCCGCGGGCATAAGGTCGGGTGGTGTCCCTGGTCGTTCCCGACGAGAGTTACCACGAGTCGTTCGTTGCCGCGGTGCGCGAGTTCCACGAAGAGGGCGAGTCCCTCGACGTCCGGCTGGCCGACGTCGCCGAGCCGGCGGCGTTCCGCGATTGGCTCGAGCACCTGCGCTGGGCCGGCCTGGTGGGGGCGGCCGCCAGTGTGCGGGACCGGACACCCCACCGCATCTACTGGTGGGTCCAAGACGGGCGGTTCCTCGGCCGGGCCCGGCTCAACCTCCGGCTCACCCCGGAGCTGGCGGAGTTCGGCGGCCACATCGGCTACGAAATCCGCCCCACCGCGCGCGGCCGGGGCCACGCGACGGCGTTGCTGCGGGCGGTGCTGACCACCGCGCAGGACGCGGGCCTCGACCGCGCCCTGCTGACCTGCGCGCCGGACAACCTCGCCTCCCGCCGCGTCATCGAGCGCAACGGCGGTGTCCCCGACGGCACCAGCCAGGCCGGGCGTCTGCGTTACTGGTGCCCTACTTCGTGAGCTTCAGGATGTCGACGCCGCGGGTGTTGTCGGCCACGTACACGTACTTCCCGTGCCAGTACGGTGCCCACGCGCTCGCGTCGCCCGGGCGGTAGTAGGCGATCTGGCGCGGGTTCGTCGGGTCGCTGACGTCGAGGAACCGGGTGCCCTGCGCGTAGAACGACTGGACCAGGATCTTGCCGCGGACGTCGAAGTAGTGCGCGGAGCAGTCGTCGGAGGCCGGGTCGCTGCCCTCCTGGCCGTTGACGCCCCAGGTGCCGACGCTCTGCAGGCGGAACGGCTTTTCCGGCGTCGAGCGCCAGCCTTCGCCGTGGTAGGAGCCGGCCAGCGACGAGATCGTCAGGACGCCGTCGCCCGCGCAGCCGTCGACGAAGTTCTCCTCCGTCGCGTAGATCAGGTCCTGGCCGCGCCAGGCGCCGTCACCGACGCGGTGGCCGGCCGGGTGGAAGCTGTTGTGCATGAACCGCGACGGCGCCGCGGTCTCGGCGATGCCGCCGCCCGCGTACGGGACCGGCTCGTGCGCGGTCGCGCGGCGGACCCTGTCCGTCAGCGGGTCGCGGTGGATCCCGGACGTCCAGTAGCCGCGGACGCCGCCGCGGCCGGACACCCAGGCCACGCCGTTGTCGTCCACCTGGACGTCGTGCACGTAGTCGGTCTTGCCGTCGTTGCGGGCCAGCTCGATCGGCTGCGGGTCGACCTTGGGGTGCTTCGGGTCGCGGATGTCGGTGACCCAGATCGGGCGGCCGCCCCAGTCGGCCGGCTGGTCGTCGGCCTTCGCCGGGCCGCCCGTCCAGAGGTAGCGGCAGCCGTCGACGCAGCTGGTGGTGTGGCCGGCCGGCACCTTCACGTAGCTGAGGATCGCCGGGGCCTCGAGCTTCGAGACGTCGACGACGTAGATGCCGGACTCGCCGGTGTGCGTGGTGCCGCCGTACGCGCGCGGGTCGCGGGAGAGGAACACCAGCTTCCGGTTCTGGTCGACCTCGGTGTCCTCGGTCTCCCACAGGCCCGGCAGGCTGACCTGCCCGACCAGCTTCGGCGCGGCCGGATCCTTCGTCAGGTCGTAGACCTTCAGCCCGAACTCGCCGGACACGACCATGACGTCGCGGCGGCCGTAGTCGAGGAAGTTGATCGAGATGGCGCCGGCGGCGTCGGGGACGTTGCCGACGGCCTTGACGTTCTTGATCGCCCCCGGGTCGCCGGGCGTCCGGGCGGCCGGGACCGCGGGTTTGTCGTCCTCGCCGCAGGCCGCGGCCGGGAGCCCGGTCGCGACCAGCGTGGCGCTGACGGTGACGGCGGCGAAGCACGACCGCAACCAGGTGCGCACGCGAAACCTCCCAGAACGCTCCGAGCGGGACCAATCGAACGGTACGACGGAGATCAACCGGACACAACCGTCTTTCGTTGCCTTCCGACTGATAAGACTTGCTTCATGCGTTTGCTCGCCCTGCTCGCCGTCGTGGTCCTCGCCGTCACGGGCTGCTCCGGTTCCGATTCCGCCCGGCCCGGTGTGCTCTCCGTCGGCCTCCGCGAGCCCGAGACGCTCCTGCCGGCCGACCTCGCCGACCAGGCCGGGCGGCTGGTGACCGGCGCCCTTTGGACCCCGCTCGCCGACTACGACGCCGCGTCCGGGAAGGTCACCCCGCGCGCCGCGGCGTCGATCGAGAGCACCGACCGGGTGCACTGGACGGTGAAGCTGCGGCCGGCGACGTTCCACGACGGCACCCCGGTCACCGCGCAGTCCTATGTGGACACCTGGCGGGCGGTCGCCGCGGCGCGGTGGGTCTCGACGCCGGTGCTGACCAATCTCCTGCGCGCCCGCGAGATCACGGCGCCGGCCCCGGACACGATCGCCCTGACCCTCGACCGCCCGTCCGGCCAGGTGCCCGCGCTGCTCTCCGCGCCGGGCCTGGTGCCGCTGCCGGCGTCGGTGCTCGCCTCCCGCGACTGGGACGGCTTCGCGAAGGCGCCGGTCGGCAACGGCCCGTACCGCCTCGACGGCGGCTGGCACCCGGGCTCCGGCGGCACGCTGAAGCGCGTCGGCGCCGGGAAGGCCGAGGAGATCGAGCTGCGGGTCGGCGAGCCGGCGGCCCAGTACGACGCGGTGAAGGCGGGCACGCTCGACCTCGCGACCGAGGTCCCCGGCGCGCAGCACGACGCCATGCACGGCGACTTCGCCGACCGCCACGCGACGTGGGCCCTCCCCGAGGCGGGCTACCTGGCGTTCCCGGTGCCGGACCCGCGCTTCGCCGACGCGACGGTCCGCCACGGCTTCGCGCTCGGCGTGGACCGCGCGGCACTGGAGGCGGGCCCGCTGGCGCACCAGGTCGACCCGGCCAAGGCCCTGCTGCCCCCGGCGGACGCCCCGGGCGAGCGGACGGGCACGTGCCGCCCCTGCAGTTTCGACGCGGCGGCGGGCAAGGCCCTGCTGAAGCAGGCGGCCTTCCCCGGCGGCGCGACCGTCTACTTCGGACCCGGAGCCGAGACGTGGACGCGGACCCTGGTGGTCGGCCTGCACAAGGCCCTGGACGTTTCCGTGACGGCCCAGGCGCTCCCGAACACCGGCCGGCTCGACGGTCCCTCCACAGTGGACGTCAAGCTGGCGACGGCGAGCCCGTACGAGCTGCTGTCCGAGCTGGCGGCCCGGTCGGGGTACCAGGACCCGGTGTTCCGCCAGAACCTGGACCTGGCCGACGCGGCGGCGACCCCGGAGGAGGCGGGCGAGCTGTACCGCCTGGCGGAGAACCAGCTGCTGCGCGACCTGCCGGTGGCGCCGCTGTGGTCGGGCCACGGGCACTCGGTGTGGGGTCCGCGGGTCCACGACGTCACGACGACGCCGTTCACCGGCCCGGTGCTGGCCGGGATCGGCGTTTCGTGACCTGGGCACCCGCGTCGCCGCACGAGGTGGCCCGGCTGTTCTCGCGCGTGGCCGCACCGTGGTGGATCGCCGGCGGGTACGCGATCGAGCTGGCGGTGGGCCGGCCGTTCCGCCGGCACGGCGACATCGACGTGCTGCTGCTGCGGCGCGACCAGCTCGCCGTCCAGGAGGCCCTGCCGACGTGGGAGTGGTGGGCGGCGGACCCGCCGGGCACGCTGCGCCCGTGGGCGCGCGGCGAGCTGCTGCCCGTGGGGGTGGACGACGTGTGGTGCCGCCCGTCGGCGGGCTCGCCGTGGCGGATCCAGGTCATGCTCGACGAGACGCAGGGGGACGAGTGGGTCTCCCGCCGGAACCCGGCGGTGCGGCGGCCGATCGGCGAGCTGGGCGTGGTCTCCCCGGACGGTCTCCCCTACCTGGCGCCGGAGGTGCAGGTGTTCGCCAAGGCCCACCGCACGCGGCCCAAGGACGAGCAGGACTTCGCGGCGGTGCTCCCGGTGCTCGGCGAGGCTCAGCGGCGCTGGCTCGCGGAAGCCCTCGACGACGCACACCCCTGGCAGGCGGCCTGCCGCGCCCCCTCGTGAGTGAGAAACAGTGTTCTAACGCTGTTTCCCACTCACGACACGGCGGCGTACGCGACGAGGGTTTCGATGAACGCCTTGGTCAGCGGGTCCGGGGCTGCGCGGGTGTAGGCCCCCAGCGCCCGGCGCACCGGCACCTTCGGCCGCAGCACGCGGCCCTCGAAGGCCGCCGGCAGGACGTTCGCCGGGACCAGGGCCGGGCCCAGGCCCGCCGCCGCGAGGATCGGGGCCGCGGCCGTCTGCTCGGTGCGGACCGCCGGGCGGGGACGGAAGCCCGCCGCCGCGCAGGCCGCGTCGACCAGCTCCGCCAGGCCGTTTCCCGGCGCGTAGTGCACCCACGCGCAGTCCGCCAGGGTGGCCAGGTCGACCTCGCCCGTCGCGTCGTCTTCCGATGCGCCGTCGGCCGGTAGCACGACGACGAACTCCTCCGTCCCCAGCTCGCGCACCGGCCCGTTCCAGTCGCCGGGGCACGGGCCGAGCGCGATGTCGGCCTCGCCCGCGGCCATCGCCTCCCGCAACTCGTCGGCGTGGCGGAACTCGAGCAGCCGGACGTCCACGCCGGGCCGGTCGCGCCGCCACACGCGCAACGCCGGTGGCAGCACCCCCAGGCTCATCGAGTAGACCGTCGCCACCTGCAGCTCGCCCGCCGTCGTCCCGGACGCGAGCCGGGCCGCGCAGCGCGCGCGTTCGGCGTCGGCCAGCGCGGCGCGCGCGTGCGGCAGCATCGCCCGGCCCATCGGGGTGAGCCGGACCGCGCGGGGCAGCCGTTCCAGCAGCGGCCCGCCGAGGGTGCGCTCGAGGGCCCGGATCTGGTGCGACAACGCCGGCTGCGTCACGTGCAGCTGCTCGGCGGCGCGGGTGAACGAACCCGTGTCGACCACCGTGACCAGGTACTCCAGCTGCCGCAGACTTGTCATGACCTCAGTTTATCGACTTGGTGACAACTAAGCCTTGGACTTATCACCGCACCCGGGACGAGCCTGGAGCCATGGAACGCAAGACAGCATGGGTCGCCGGCGCGAACGGCATCATCGGCAGGAACCTCGTCGAACACCTGCGGGCCGACGGTGGCTGGGACGTCGTCGGCCTCTCCCGGCGCGGCGGGCCGGGGACGGTCGCCGTCGACCTGCTCGACCCCGCCGGCACCCGCGCGAAGATCGCCTCGCTGAAGCCGGCAACACACCTGTTCTACGCCGCCTACCTGGACAAACCGACCTGGGCGGAGCTCGTCCCGCCGAACCTGGCCATGCTCACGAACCTCGTCGAAGCGGCACCTCCCGGCCTCGAGCACGTCAGCCTCATGCAGGGCTACAAGGTGTACGGCGCGCACCTCGGGCCGTTCAAGACCCCGGCGCGCGAAACCGACGCCGGGCACATGCCGCCCGAGTTCAACGTCGACCAGCAGCAGTTCCTCGAACGGCGAGCCGGCTCCTGGACGTGGTCGGCGATCCGGCCGTCCGTGGTCGGCGGCACCGCACTGGGCAATCCGATGAACCTCGCCCTGGTGATCGCGGTGTACGCGTCGATTTCGAAGGAACTCGGGCTGCCGCTGCGGTTCCCGGGCGCACCGGGGGCGTACGACAGCCTGCTGGAGCTGACCGACGCGGGCCTCCTGGCCTCGGCGACGGTCTGGGCGACCGGCCACGAAGGCGCGTTCAACATCGCGAACGGCGACCTGTTCCGCTGGCGCGAGCTCTGGCCGAAACTGGCGGCGTACTTCGGCCTCGACGTGGCGCCGCCGCTGCGGATGTCCCTGGCGGACGTCATGGCGGACAAGGGTCCTCTGTGGACGTCCATGGCCACCCGCCACGGGCTCTCGGCGTCCTACGCGGACGTCTCGGCCTCGTGGGCCTTCGGCGACTTCGTGTTCGGCTGGGACTACGACGTGTTCGCGGACACGTCCAAGGCGCGCCGGGCGGGATTCCACGAACACGTCGAGACGGAGCAGATGTTCTACCGGCTCTTCGACGAGTTCCGGAAGGCGCGGGTGATCCCCTGAAGTATGTTCCCAGGCGTCCGCGTTGTCGCGAAGCCGAGGGAGCGAAGTCATGACGGAGTGGTACGGGGTGCGGTGCGTCTTCCGATGGACCCAAGCCGTCGAACCGTCGTACGAGGAACGGGTCACGGTGTGGCACGCGGTCGACGCCGACTCGGCGCTGGCGCTGGCCGAGACGGAAGCGCGGGAATACGCGAAGGAGATGGGGGCGACCTACGTGGGGCTCGCCCAGTCCTACGCCACGGGCAACAAGGAACTGGTGTCCGGCAGCGAGGTGTTTTCGCTGCTGCGTGACAGCGCGTTGCCGCCGGAAGAGTACGTGGACCGGTTCTTCGACACCGGCGACGAACA
This sequence comes from Amycolatopsis sp. NPDC004625, assembly GCF_040609695.1. Taxonomy (NCBI): domain Bacteria; kingdom Bacillati; phylum Actinomycetota; class Actinomycetes; order Pseudonocardiales; family Pseudonocardiaceae; genus Amycolatopsis; species Amycolatopsis sp. NPDC004625. Next base: position 120,397 of record NZ_JBEXKX010000023.1, on the reverse strand, counting down.
CCAGGGCACGGCCTGACCCGGCCGAGGCGGGCAGGTCGGACGCGTGCTAGCCGCGGCCGATGAACGGCATGGCGGTCGCCGTGACGGTGAGGAACTGGACGTTCGTGTCGAGCGGCAGGGCGGCCATGTACCGCACCGCGTCGGCGACGTGGCGGACGTCGAACGTCGGCTCGGCGACCACCCGGCTGTCGGCCTGCGGGATGCCGGCGGCCATCCGCTCGGTCATTTCCGTGGCGGCGTTGCCGATGTCGATTTGCCCGCAGGCGACGTTCCAGGCCCGGCCGTCCAGCGAGATCGAGCGGGTCAGCCCGGTGACGGCGTGCTTGGTCGCGGTGTAGGCCACGCTCGCCGGCCGCGGGGCGTGCGCCGAAATCGAGCCGTTGTTGACGATCCGGCCGCCGCGCGGGTCCTGGTCCTTCATCAGCCGCACGGCCTGCCGGGCGCAGAGGAACATCCCGGTGAGGTTGACGTCGACGGTCCGCTTCCAGTCCTCGACGGACAGCTCGGCGACCGTCCCGGACGCGCCGATCCCGGCGTTGTTGAAGAGCAGGTCGAGCCGCCCCCACCGCTCCCGCACGGTTTCGAACAGCGCCTCGACGGCCTGCTCGTCGGAGACGTCGGTGGGCACGGCGAGCGCGTTCTCGGACCCTGAGGCCGTTTCCCCGAGGGCGGAAGCGCGCCGCCCGGCCAGGGCGACCCGGTAGCCGTCTGCCAGGAGGGCCCGCGCCACGGCCCGCCCGATGCCCGATCCCGCCCCGGTGACCACCGCCGTCTTCGCCATGGTCCGACCCTAACGAAAGAGGGCCCGGCACGCGCCGGGCCCTCTTCGCGGAAATCCGCCTACTTCGGCTGCACACCCAGCGCGGCCAGGGCCGGACCGGCCATGATCACGCCGTTGCCGGTCACCGTGTCGAAGCCCGGGGTGCCGAGGTCGATCGCCGACGACACCAGCGCGGTGCGGATCTGGGCCGGAGTGGCCGTCGGCTTGCCCGACAGCAGCAGGGCCGCGATGGCCGCCGCGTGCGGGGCCGCCGCCGAGGTGCCGAAGAACGGCTGGAAGCCGGTCACCGACGTCGACACGCCGTCCGCCGCCGTGATGTCCGGCTTGTTCCGGACCGTGCCGCCGGTCGAGGACACGTTGCCCGGGGTGATCGCGGTGCCGTCGGCGTTGTAGAACAGGCGGCGCTTGCCGTCGGAGGAGAACCGCTCCCACTTGCTCGACGCGGTGAACAGGCCGGGGTACGGGCCGGCCGGGTTCGCCGGGTCACCGGTCTCCAGCGGGCGGGTGAACGCGCCGGCCGCCGGCGCCGCCGCGACGCTGAACGCGTTCGCCGCGGCCGAGTGGCCGTTCGTGACACCGTTGGTGCTGAACGCCTTGAGCGAACCCGAAGCCACGAAGCGGCCGCGGATGACGTTCAGCGCGATGAACCGGTCGGCGCCGCTGTACTTGACGACGGCGACCTTGTAGCCCGAGCCGGTGGTCGGCACGTTCGCGATCTCGTACGGGTTCTGCGTGCCGGACTGCGAGTTCTCGCTGGAGGCCACGACGCTGCCCGCGGAGTTCAGGATGAACAGGTCGTAGTCGTTGGCGGACTTTCCCCACGGGTCGGACCAGAACAGCGTCACCGGCTTGCCGAGCGAGCCGGCCGAAAGCGCGTCGAAGTTCTGCGTGGTGCTGCTGGGGTCGAAGTCGTGCGGCGTGCCGGTGACGCCGCTGATCTTCGTCGAGGACGCGCGGAAGTCGCCCTCGTAGTAGCCGCTGGTGCCGTCGGTCGCGTTGCCCGAGTTGCCGGCCGAGGAGAAGTAGAGGACGCCGGCCGCGGTCACCTCGTTGACCGCCTGCGCGACCTGCGTGTCCTGGAACGGCGACTCGTCGAAGTAGGAGACGTCGTCGACGATGATCTGGCACTTGCCGGTGGTGCGCAGGGCGCGGATGTTCGCGGCGAAGCTCGCCTCGCTGGTGAAGGCGGTGGCGAAACCGAGGGTGGCGTTGGGCGCGAGGTCGTGGACGATCTCGAGCATCGCGGTGCCCTCGTCGCCGCTGCCCTTCTGGCCGGACAGGACGTCCACCGCGGGCAGCTCGCCGGCGCTCTGGGACTTCGCCAGGGAGTCGACGCCGTCGGAGAGCACGCAGACCTTGATGCCGGAACCGCTGACGCCGTAGGTGGTGCGGGCGGCGTCGGCGCCGTGCGCCTTGTCCCCTTCGGACACCTGGGTCGCGGCGGCGGCCGCCTGGACGGCCGCGGGCGCGGCGGCGTCGCGGTTACCCGGTTCGCGCCAGGTCGTGGCCTGCGCGGCGGGCTTCACCTCGACGACGTCGGCGCGGCCGGCGATCGCGTCGAGGGCGGCCAGCGGCAGGTCGGCGCGGACGGCGCCGGCCGGCGAGGCGAAGCGGACGGTGCCGCCCGCGGCCTTCACGGCGTTGGCGACGCCCTGGTCGCGGGAGGTGATGTCGACCGCGACGGTGCCGGCGGCGCTCACGCCGACGCCCGAGCGGTATTCGGGCAGCTTCGCGGCCAGTGACCGGTCGGCCCGCAACCGCTTCTCGACGACGAGCTGGCTCGATTGCTTGCGTTCCGCGGGGCTCAGGCTCTTCTTGATGCTCTGCAGCGCGCTGATGCCCGCCTCGGTGCGCGCGGCCGCGGCGTCCACGGTGGACGGCTGCGCCGCCGAAACCCCGGTCGTCAGCAGCAGCGTGCCGACCGTCAGCGGAACCGCGTGCGCGGCGACCCGGCTGAATCTCACCATCGATGTCTCCCTGTGGTACTCGGCCACTCGACCGAATGACACCCAACCGGGTGTAATGGGGAGAATCTAAGGAGCGACCGCCCCGGATTCCAGCGACCAAAGTCGGGAAGGCCCTCCGGTCCACATGCTGGAACGACCAGGGAAACGTGAGAACATTTTCCGGCCGCGCCGTCGTAGGCTGGCGCGCATGGGGCCGATCGAGATCGTCCGGGCCACGCCGGACCAAGCCGGGGCCTTGACCGCCCTGGTGCACGCTTCCGCGGCCTACCAAGGCGCGTACGCGTCCATTTTGGACGGTTACGCGATCACTCCGGACTATGTTGCGGCCAACCCGGCCTTCGCCGCCACCGGCGACGGTCTCCTCGGCTTCTACGCGCTCGTGGAAGCCGAACTGGACCTGCTCTTCGTGGCGGACGCGGCCCAGGGTCTCGGCGTCGGCGCACGCCTGATCGCGCACATGCTCGCCGAAGCCCGCCGGCGCGGGCTGGCGAGCGTGCGGGTCGTCTCGCACCCGCCCGCCCTGGCGTTCTACCTGCGGATGGGGGCGCGGCGCACCGGCACGGTCCCGGCGAGACCACCGAAGGTGCGCTGGGACCGGCCGGAGCTCCGCTTCGACGTCCCTACAGGTTGATCATGTGACCGGCGAGGCCGTGGACGGCCTCCTTAACCGCTTCGCCCAGCGTCGGGTGGGCGTGCACGTTGCGCGCCACCTCGTGCACCGTCAGGTCCCACTGCTGGGCCAGCGTCAGCTCCGGCAGCAGCTCGGTCACGTCCGGGCCGATCAGGTGGCCGCCGATCAGCTCGCCGTACTTCGCGTCGCTGATCAGCTTCACGAAGCCCGCCGCGTCGCCGAGGCCGTGGGCCTTGCCGTTGGCCGTGAACGGGAACTTCGCCACCTGGACGTCGAAACCCTTCTCGCGGGCCTGTTCCTCCGTCCAGCCGAAGCTGGCGATCTGGGGCTGGCAGTAGGTCGCGCGCGGGATCATCGGGAAGTCGAGCTCCATCGTCTCCGCGCCCGCGATCGTCTCCGCCGCCACCACGCCCATCGACTCGGACGCGTGCGCCAGCATCAGCTTCGCCGTCACGTCGCCGATCGCGAAGATGTGGCCGACGTTCGTGCGGCCGCGGCCGTCCACCGCGATCGCGCCGCGCTCGGTCAGGGCCACGCCGGTCTTCTCCAGGCCGTAGCCCTCGACGCGCGGCTGGAACCCGATCGCCTGCAGCACCTTGTCCGCTTCCAGGACCTGCTGCCCGTTCTTCTCCGACGACACCGTCACCCGCACCGAGGCACCCGAGTCGTCGATCGACTCGACGCGGGTCGACGTCAGCACCTTGATGCCCAGCTTGCGGTAGCGGCGCGCGAGTTCCGCCGACACCTCGGCGTCCTCCAGCGGCACCATCCGGTCCAGGAACTCGACGATCGTGACGTCGACGCCGTAGTTGTGCAGCACGTAGGCGAACTCGACGCCGATCGCGCCCGCGCCGGCGATCACGATGCTGCCCGGCAGCTCGCTCGACAGGATCTGCTCTTCGTAGGTGACGACCCGCTCGCTGCGCGAGGTCCCCGGCAGCAGCCGCGTGGTCGCGCCGGTCGCGATGACGCAGTGGCCGAAGGTGATCCGCTCGCCGTTCACCTCGAGGGTGTGGTCGTCGACGAACGTGCCGTGCCCGTCGAACTCGGTGATCTTGTTCTTCTTCATCAGGAAGTGCACGCCCTTGACGCGCCCCTCGGCGACCTTCCGGCTCCGCTCGTACGCGGCCGTGTAGTCGACCTTGATCGGGCTGTCGGAGGAGATGCCGAACGCCTTCGCCTCCTGCGTCACCACGTGCGCCAGCTCGGCGTTGCGCAGCAGCGCCTTCGACGGGATGCACCCGACGTTCAGGCAGACGCCACCCCAGTACTTCTCCTCGACCACCGCGGCGCTCAGCCCCAGCTGGGACGCGCGGATCGCCGCGACGTAGCCGCCCACTCCGGCCCCCAGCACGACGACATCAAAGTGTTGTGCACTCATGAGACCGAAATTACCCCCATCGGGACGCGTCGGCGGGGTGACGCCGACCTCAGGCCGCGACCGGACGCTCCTCGCCGCGGATGCCCTCCAGCAGCTCGGTGATCGCCGCCATGATCCGGGCCGTCGCCTCCTCCAGCACCGCCCGCGTCAGCTCGCGCCCGGCCAGGTCCGAGAGGTCGACCGGCGGTCCCGCGACCAGGTCGACGGTCTTGCGCGGCAGCACCCGCGGGAGCTTCGCCGTCGACGGCAGCAGGCGGTGGGTGCCCCAGTTGCCCACCGGGATCACCGGGGCGCCGGTCTCCAGCGCGGCCCGCACGATGCCCGTCTTGCCGCGCATCGGCCAGCCGTCCGGGTCGTCGGAGAACGTGCCTTCCGGGAAGACCGCGACGCACTCGCCGGCCCGCACCGACGTGACCAGGTCGCGGTAGGCCTCGGCGGCCGTCGCCGCGCCGCGGTAGACCGGGATGTGGCGGCCCGAACGCATCACGCGGCCGACCACCGGCAGCTTCCACAGGGACGCCTTCGCCAGGTAACGCGGCACGCGGCCGGCGGCGAGGCAGAACGCCGTCAGCGTCGTCGGGTCGGCGAAGGACAGGTGGTTGGACGCCACCAGCACGCCGCCGGTCTTCGGGACGTGGTGCGAGCCGCGCACCCGGAACCGGGTCGTCTGGACGAGGAACTGCCAGACCACCTCGATGGCGAAGCTGTACCAGGCGCCACGGCCGGCGCGGGCGAAGCGCCGGCCGTAGGCGATCATCTGGCGTCGGGTGAGCAGCTCACCTTCGGTGTCCAGGGCGGTCCAGCGGTCGGTCATGAGGGTTATTCGTAGCCCACGACCGGCCGGATCGGCCCGTCCCCGCGCCGAACGCGGCGCAGATCACAGCGGGAATTTCAGACGCGCTCGAGCACGACGACGGGGATCTCACGGTCCGTCTTCTTCGCGTACTCGTTGTAGTCCGGCCAGACGGCGGCGAGCTTCTCCCACAGCTTCGCGCGCTCCTCGCCGGAAGTCGTACGGGCGCGGGCGGTGAACTTGTCCGCCTTGACCTGGACGCCGACCTCGGGGTGCTCGACGAGGTTGAAGTACCAGCCGGGGTGGTTCGGCGCGCCGCCCTTGGAGGCCACGATCACCGGGTTCCCGTCGACCTCCTGGTAGATCAGGGCGAACTTCCGCTCCTGCCCGGTCTTTCGGCCCTTCGTGGTCAGCACGAGCGTCGGCACGCCGTCCTTCCAGTCGTGGCCGACCTCGCCGTCGGTTTCCTCGTAGCGGCGGACGTGTTCGTCACCGAACAGCATGCGGGGTTCCTTTCGTGATCGGCAGCAGTGGCGGGCTCACCACTTGAAGGTTCTCCTTGTTTCCAACACACGCGCCCCGGGCGATCTTCCCGTGGCATTCACTCGTTCGGGGGAGGTCCCCCGAGCAGCGGCTTCTCGGGACACACCCCCCTCCCAGTAGATTGCACCGACCGAGCACACCGAGACACCCGAGACCGACCCTTGGAGGAGCCAGCCATGAAGGCCCGGCCGCACGTGACACTGGAAGACGTGGCACGCAGCGCGAACGTCTCGCTCGCAACGGCGTCGCGGGTGCTCAACGGCACCGCTTCCGTCCGCGCCGACCTGCGGGAGCGGGTTTCCGCCGCCGCGGCCGAACTGGCCTACGCCCCCAACGCGCACGCACAGGCGCTCGCCGGCGGCACCCACCGCACGGTCGGCGTGATCTGCCACGACGTCAGCGACCCGTACTTCGCCGCGATCGCGGGCGGGGTGATGCGGGTGGCCACCGACAACGGGCTGCTCGTGATGCTCGCCGGCACCTTCCGCGACCCGGACCGCGAGGTCGCCTACGTCTCGACGCTGCGCGCGCAGCGGGCCGCGGCGATCCTGCTGATCGGCTCGGCGTTCGAAGACCGGGCGTGGGAACGCGCGATGGCCGCCGAGCTGGAGCCCTACCGCCGCGGCGGCGGGCAGGTGGCCGCGGTCAGCCGCCACCGCGGGCTCAAGATCGACACCGTGCAGCCGGACAACAAGGGCGGCGCCGCGGCGCTGGCGAAGGAACTGGTCGGCCTCGGCCACAAGCGGTTCGCGGTGCTGGCCGGGCCGCGGCGGCTGAGCACCGTGATCGACCGGCTGGCCGGCTTCTCCGGCGAGCTCGCCGCGCACGGCATCGAGCTGCGCGAGGACGACGTCGTCGAGGCCGCGTTCAGCCGCGACGGCGGGTACGAGGCGACCAGGCGGCTGCTCGCCGGCCGCCGGCGCAAGCTGCCGACCTGCCTGTTCGCCGTCACCGACGTGATGGCGATCGGCGCGCTGACGGCGTTGCGCGAAGAGGGCCTGTCCGTGCCCGGCGACATCTCGGTGGCCGGCTTCGACGACATCCCGGTGGTCCGCGACCTCGCCCCGGCGCTGACCACCGTGCGGCTGCCGCTGGAGGAACTCGGCGAACGCGCGATGGACCTGGCGATCAAGGGGGCCGCGGGTTCGCGGCCGCGGACGGTCCGGCTGTCCGGCGAGGTCGTCCTGCGCGAGAGCACCGGACGCCCCAAGCGCTGACCCGGCCTGGGCCTTGTCGAGCCGCGGGACAGGCCCTACCGTGGGTTGAGAAAGCGCTTTCTGACCCTCTCGGAGGTCCCCGATGCTCGTGCTCCCGGTCCCCGGCGGCGGGCTGCAGAACTGGTCGCCGTCCGGTCCGCCGCTCCCCGGGCCGCCGGGGCCGCCGCCGTCGTCGCGGATCGCCTACGCCGCCGCGCACGTCGTCGCGGACGCGCTGGCCGACGAGCCCGGCACCGTGGACTGGGACACGACGCTGGCCTTCCGCGAACACCTCTGGGCGTGCGGGCTCGGCGTCGCCGAGGCGATGGACACCGCGCAGCGCGGGATGGGCCTGGACTGGGCCACGACGAAGGAGCTGGTGACGCGCACCGGCGCGGCCGCGGCCGGGCGGCGCTGGTGCGCCGGGGTGGGCACCGACCAGCTGCCGCCGGGGCCGGCCACCGTGGCGTCCATTGTGGACGCCTGGCGCGAGCAGCTGGACCTGGTCGCCGGCGCGGGCGCGGTCCCGGTCGTGATGGCCAGCCGCGCGCTGGCCGCGGCGGCCGCCGGCCCGGCCGACTACCACGCGGCGTACGGGAAGCTGCTGTCCGAGACCGGCAGGCCCGTCCTGCTGCACTGGCTGGGCGAGCAGTTCGACCCGGCGCTGGCCGGCTACTGGGGCCACGACGACGTCCGCGCCGCCGCCCGGGAGCTGGCGGCGCTGTGCGCGGAGCACGCCGGCGTGGTCGCCGGGGTGAAGGTCTCGGTGCTGGACGCCGAGGTCGAGGTCGAGTTCCGGCGGGCGCTGCCGGCCGCGGTCGCCTGCTACACCGGCGACGACTTCAACTACCCCGAGCTGATCGCCGGCGACGACGCCGGCCACAGCGAGGCCTTGCTCGGCGTCTTCGACCCGATCGCACCGGTCGCCGCGGCGGCGCTGCGGCGGCTGGACGACGGCGACCCGGCCGGGTTCCGCGCGCGGCTCGACCCGACCGTGCCGCTGGCCCGCGAGATCTTCCGCGCACCGACCCGGCACTACAAGACCGGCGTCGTGTTCCTGGCTCACCTCAACGGCCACCAGGACCACTTCCGGATGATCGCCGGACAGGAGTCCGCCCGCACGATCACCCACCTCGCCACGCTGCTGCGGCTGGCCGACGAGGCCGGCGTGCTGGCCGACCCGGACCTGGCGCAGGCCCGGATGCGGCCGCTGCTGCAGGCCGCGGGGATCGTGTGATGGATCCCCGGCTGAGCCTCAACCAGATCACCACGAAGTCCTGGTCGCTGCCCGAAGCGGTGGCCGGCTGCGCCGCGGCGGGCGTCGGCTGGATCGGGCTGTGGCGTGACAAGGTCGCCGAAACCGGCGTCGCGGAAGCCGCCCGGCTGCTCGAGGAGCACGGGGTGCGGGTGTCGTCGTTGTGCCGCGGTGGGTTCTTCACCGGCGTGACGCCGGAAGGGTCCCCGGTGGACGGGATCGCGCAGACCCGGGAGGCGATCGACGAAGCGGCCGCCCTCGGCGCGGACGTGCTCGTGCTGGTCGTCGGCGGGATCGCGGGCAACGACCTGCCGGCGTCGCGGCAGCGGGTCGCGGACGCCGTCGGGGAGCTCGCGCCCTACGCCGGGGACCGCGGGGTCCGGCTCGGCCTGGAGCCGCTGCACCCGATGCAGTGCGCGGACCGGTCGGTGCTGTCCACTGTGGACCAGGCGCTGACGATCGCCGCGGAGCACCCGGCCGAGCAGGTCGGCGTGATCGTGGACGAGTTCCACGTCTGGTGGGACCCGCGGATCGAGGCGTCGATCGCCGCGGCCGCCGGGCGGATCGCCGGGTTCCACGTCTGCGACGTCCTGGTGCCGCTGCCGGACCCGCTGCTGGGCCGCGCGCTGCCGGGCGACGGCCCGATCGACCACCGCCGCCTGCGCGCGGCCGTCGAAGCGGCGGGGTACACCGGGCCGATCGAGGTCGAGGTGTTCAACGCCGGGCTGTGGGCCCGCCCGGGGGCGGAAGTGCTCGCCGAGACCGTTGCGGCATTCGAGCGACACGTGGCCTGACCCGGTCCACCTGTCGGTACCCTGGGTCCACCAGGCGGACGGGGTCACGCGATGAAACCGGAAGACGACGGAACGGTCCGGAGCGTGCTGCGCGCGTTCGACCTGCTCGCCCTCTTCACCGAACACCGCCGGACCTGGGCGGTCAAGGACCTCACCGCGGCCAGCGGGCTGGCGAAGACCACCGTGCTGCGGCTGGTCGCCACCTGCGAACAGCGCGGCCTGCTCTGGACCCGGCCCGACGGGCGGATCACCGTCGGGCCCGGGATGCTGCGGTGGGCGCAGCTGGCCAACACGGCGTGGCAGCTGCCCGAGCCGGTCCGCCAGGTGCTGCGGGAGCTGGCGCGGGAGTGCCGGGAGACGGTGAACCTCTACGTGCGCAGCACGTCGGTGCTGGTCTGCGTGGCCCAGCAGGAGGGCCCCCTGGCCATCCGGCACGTCGGGCGCGTCGGGGACGAGCTGCCACTCGGTTCCGGGGCCCCCGGGCGTGTCCTCGACGGCGCCGAGGGGGCCGCCGTCAGCCACGGCGAGCCCGAGGCCGGCGCGTCGAGCGTCGCCGCGCCGGTGCTCGACGGCGACGGGCGGGTGCTGGCGGCGCTGGCGGTCACCGGGCCCAGCAGCCGGTTCGGGCCCGGCGAAACCGCCGCGTTCACCGACGCCGTCACCGCCGCCGCGGTGCGGATATCGCAGATCGGCCTCGGGACGCGCGCGGAATAGGCCACAACCGGCGGGTACCCGGCGGGTCGTTGGTTAGGCTGCGCGGCATGCCGAACCTGCTGGTGGTGGAAGACGACGCGGCGATCGGCAGCGTGCTCGAATCGACGCTGCGGCTGCACGGCCACCAGGTGTGCTGGCGCCGCGACGGGCGGACCGCCCTGCAGGCCGCCGACGCCGGTGATTTCGACCTCGTGCTGCTCGACCTCGGGCTGCCGGACCTCGACGGCGTCGAGGTCTGCCGCCGCCTGCGGGCCGCGCTGCCCGCCTCGGTGCTGGTGATCCTGACCGCGCGGCAGGAGGAGATGGACGTCGTCGTCGGCCTCGACGCCGGCGCGGACGACTACCTCACCAAGCCGATCCGGCTGGGCGAGCTGCTGGCGAGGGTGCGGGCGCACCTGCGGCGCGGCGCGCCGGCCGGGGCCCGGCCGCCGGTCACCGTCGGCGGGCTGACCGTCGACATCGCCGGCCGCCGCGCCACCCTGGGCGGGCGCGAGGTGGTGCTGCGCGCGAAGGAGTTCGACCTGCTGGCGCGGCTGGCCGAGCAGCCCGGCGTCGCGGTCAGCCGCGAGACGCTGATGTCCGAGGTCTGGGACGCCCACTGGTACGGCTCGACGAAGACCCTGGACGTGCACATCGCGGCGGTGCGCCGCAAGCTCTCGGCGGCCGCCGGCCCCGACGACGAGGTGCCGCGGATCGCCACCCTGCGCGGGCACGGCTACCGGCTGGAGGACCCGGCCCGGACCGCCGCCGAAGGGTAGCCGTGCGCCGCCGGATCATCTCCCTGACGGTGCTGGCCGCGCTGGTGGCGACGGCGCTCTTCGCGCTGCCGCTGGGCCTCGCGGTGATGCAGTACTACCGCGACGACACGAAGGCCGAGCTGGAACGCGCGGCCGACACCGTCGCGCTCGCGGTGTCGCACGAGCTGAACGCGGGCCTGGCGCCGGTGCTGCCGCGGCCCGATGCCGACGACGACGCCCAGGTCGGGATCTACACCGCCGGCGGCCGGCTCCTCGCCGGCCACGGGCCCACCGTCGCCGGCTCGGCCGAGCGGCAGGCCGCGAGCGCCACCGTGGACGTCGTCATCGAGCAGGAGGGCGAGGAGGTCGTGCTGGCGGTCCCGGTGCTGAGCGGTTCCCGGGTGACCGGCGTGGTCCGCGCCGCGCGGCCGATGTCGGAGCTGCGGCTGCGGGTGGTGCTGACCTGGCTCGGCATGGCCGGGCTCGCCGGGGCGGCGATCGGGGTCAGCTGGCTGCTGGCGCGCCGGTTCACCACGCGGCTCGTCCGGCCGCTGGAGGAGCTCGCGGCCGCGGCCGGGCGGCTGGGCGACGGCGACTTCACCGCCCGGTCGCCGCGCGCGGGCATCCCCGAGATCGACCAGGTCGGCGAGACGCTGGACGCCACCGCGGCCCGGATCGGCGAGACCCTCGAACGCGAGCGCGCGTTCTCCGCGGAGGCGTCCCACCAGCTGCGGACGCCGCTGACGGGGCTGCGCCTGCAGCTGGAAGCCGCCCTGGAGACCCCGGCCGCGGACCCGTACGCGGCGATCCGCGCCGGCATCGCCTCCGCCGACCGGCTGGAACGCACCATCGAGGACCTGCTGGCCCTGGGCCGGGAACGCCGGGCCCCCCGCGCCGAGCTCGACCTCGGGGCGCTGCTGGAGGAGGTCCGCCAGGCCGGCGAGGCGCTGCTCCAGCCGCAGGGGCGGGCCCTGCGGATCGTCCGCGACGACCCGCCCCCGGCGCACGTGGCGGCCGCGGCGGTCCGGCAGGTGCTGGGCGTGCTGCTGGACAACGCGGTGACGCACGGCCGCGGCACGGTGACGGTGGTGGCCCGCGACGCGGGCGACGCGCTCGCCATCGACGTCGCCGACGAGGGCCCCGACCTGGGCGAGACGGACCCGTTCGCGACCACCCCCACCGGCCACGGCATCGGCCTGCGCCTGGCCCGCGGCCTCGCCGAAGCCGAAGGCGGCCGCCTCCGCCTCAGCCGTCCGGCCCCGCCGACGTTCACCCTGCTCCTCCCGGCCGCCGACCCCCCCGCCACACCGTGCCGAACCGGGCATCACGCGTGACCGGAGCGGCATCACGCGTGTCTGGAGGGGACACGCGTGATGCCCCGGAATGATTCGCTACGTTTCGGGGCTGTTGTGCAATGAATCACCTGTGATTCAGCTGTACGTGCAATGTTCTCGTGTTTTGCGGGCGGGAAACGGCCGTTACCGTCGTCGGCATGACTTTGCGAGCCGCGACGGTGCGGCGGAAACCGGTCGCCGACCTCGTCGCCGAAGGTGATCATGGCACGTTGAAGCGGTCGCTCGGGCTGGGGCAGCTGACCACGCTCAGCATCGGGGCGACGCTGGGCAGCGGCATCTTCGTCGTGCTCGGCGAGGCCGTCCCGGTGGCCGGGCCGGCGGTGGTGCTCTCGTTCGTGCTCGCCGGCGTCACGGCGTTGTTCTCGGCGCTGTCCTACGCCGAGCTCGCCGGGATGATCCCGCTGTCCGGTTCGTCCTACTCCTACACCTACGCGACCCTCGGCGAGCTGGTCGCCTGGGTCTGCGGGTGGTGCCTGGTGCTCGAATACGGCGTCTCGGTGGCCTCGGTCGCCGTCGGCTGGGGCCAGTACCTCAACGAACTGCTGCGGCTGGCCTTCGGCTTCGCCATCCCGGACGCGCTCAGCCAGCCACCGGGCTCGGGCGGGGTGGTCAACGTGCCCGCGATCCTCGTCGTCGTCCTCGCGATGGTCCTGCTGCTGTCCGGGGCGAAGGAGAGCGCGCGGGCCAACACGGTCATGGTCGTGGTCAAGATCGGCACGCTGGTGCTGTTCTGCGCGATCGCCTTCAGCGCCGTGCAGGCCAAGAACTTCACGCCGTTCCTGCCGCTGGGGCTGGCCGGGCTGAGCGCCGGCGGGGCCAAGCTGTTCTTCTCCTACATCGGCTTCGACGCCGCCTCGACCGCCGGCGAGGAGGCGAAGAACCCGCAGAAGGACCTGCCGCGGGCGATCCTGCTCTCGCTCGGCATCGTCACCGTGCTGTACTGCCTGGTCGCGGTGGCCGCGGTCGGCGCCCTGCCGTGGCAGCAGTTCGACGGCCAGGAGGCCGCGCTCTCGCACGTGCTCGACGTCGTCTCGGACAACCCGTTCTGGGCCGGTCTGCTGGCCGTCGGCGCGATCGTGGCGATCTCCAGCGTCGTGCTGACCGTCCTCTACGGACAGACCCGCATCCTGTTCGCGATGTCCCGCGACGGCCTCGTCCCGCCCGCGCTGTCCAAAGTGGACGCCAAGTCCGGCTCGCCGCGGATCAACACCCTCGTCGTCTCGGGCTTCGTCGCGGCCCTGGCCGCCTTCATCCCGCTCGGCAAGCTGGCCGACGCCACCAGCATCGGCACGCTCTTCGCGTTCGGCCTGGTCAACGTGGCCGTCCTGCTGCTGCGACGCCGCCAGCCGGACGCCCCGCGCTCGTTCCGCGTCCCGCTCTCGCCGGTGACACCGATCCTCGGCGTGCTCTGCTGCGGCTACATGATGCTCAGCCTCGACGGCGCGACCTGGCTCGTCTTCGGCGGCTGGATGGCGCTCGGCCTGCTGATCTACTTCGGCTACGGCATCCGGCGGTCGAGGCTCGCATGAGGGTCGCCATCCACCAGGGCCCGCTCGACGCCCTGCCCGGAACCGGCGCCGAGCTCGTCGTCGCGGCGGAGATGATCACGACGGGCTACCACATCGGCGCCCGCACGCACGAGCTCGCCGAACCCGCCGACGGCCCCACCGCGGGCCGGATGGCCGCGTGGGCCCGGCGAACCGGCACCGCGCTGGCGTACGGCTACCCGGAAACCGACGGCGAGCACGTCTACAACAGCGTCCAGCTCATCGACAGCACCGGGCGGCGCCTGGCCAACTACCGCAAGACGCACCTCTTCGGCGACCTCGACAAAGCCTGGTTCACCCCCGGCGACGAAGCCGTGGTGCAGGCCGACCTCGACGGTATCCGGATCGGCCTGCTGATCTGCTACGACGTCGAATTCCCGGAGCTCGTCCGCGCGCACGCGCTCGCCGGCACCGAGCTCCTGGTCGTGCCGACCGCGCTGATGAGCCCGTACGAAATCGTTGCGGACACGCTCGTGCCCGCGCGGGCCTACGAAAGCCAGCTGTTCGTCGCCTACGCGAACCGCTGCGACACCGAGCGGGAGCTGACCTACTGCGGGCGCTCCTGCGTCGTGGCCCCGACCGGCGAGGTGCTCGCCCGCGCCGGCGCCGGGCCGGACGTCGTCACCGCCGACGTCACGCGGGACGCCCTGATCGCGTCCCGCCGAGAGAACACCCACCTGGCCGACCGACGGCCCGAACTGTACCGGGGAACCACCGCATGACTTCCGCCGTTCCGACCGCGATCCACCACGACGAACCGGCGGGCCGCCCGATCACGATGTTCGGCCCCGACTTCCCGTTCGCCTACGACGACCACCTCGCCCACCCCGCCGGCCTCGGCACGCTGCCCGCGCACCGGCACGGCACCGAGGTGGCGGTGATCGGCGGCGGCCTGTCGGGCATCGTCACCGCGTACGAGCTGATGAAGCTGGGCCTGCGCCCGGTGGTGTACGAAATCGCGGAGATCGGCGGCCGGCTGCGGACCGTGCGGTTCCCGGGCTGCCCGGACGACGTCGTCGCCGAGATGGGCGCGATGCGCTTCCCGCCCGCGTCGACCGCGCTGTTCCACTACATCGACAAGGTCGGGCTGGAGACCACGCCGTTCCCGAACCCGCTGGCACCGGGAACGCCGAGCACGGTCGTGGACCTCAAGGGACAGAGCCACTACGCGCGCACGCCCGAGGACCTGCCCGCCGTCTTCGGCGAGGTCGCCGCGGCCTGGGACCGGACCCTGGCCGAGCACGCCTCCTTCGCCGAGATGCAGACGGCGATCCGCGACCGCGACGCGAAGACGATCAAGCGGCTGTGGAACGACCTGGTCCCGCGGCTGGACAACCAGACGTTCTACGGCTTCCTCTGCGACTCCCCCGCCTTCGCCTCCTTCCGCCACCGCGAGATCTTCGGCCAGGTCGGCTTCGGCACCGGCGGCTGGGACACCGATTTCCCGAACTCCATCCTGGAGATCCTGCGGGTGGTCTACACCGGAGCCGACGACGAGCACCGCAGCATCGCCGGCGGCAGCCGGCAGCTCCCGCTGCGGCTGTGGGAGCACGCTCCGGAAGACCTCGCCTTCTGGCCGGCCGGCACGAGCCTGAGCACGCTGCACGGCGGCCGCCCGCAGCCCGGCGTCGCGCGGCTGCACCGCACGGCACCCGGCAACATCACCGTGACGGACACCGAAGGCCACATCCGGACGTTCCCCGCCGCGGTGTTCACCGCGCAGAGCTGGATGCTGCTGTCGAACATCGAATGCGACGAGGCCCTGTTCCCGATCGACCACTGGACGGCGATCGAGCGCACGCACTACATGGCGTCGTCGAAGGTGTTCGTGCCGGTCGACCGGCCGTTCTGGCTGGACCGCGACGCCGGCACCGGCCGCGACGCGATGAGCATGACGCTGACCGACCGGATGCCGCGCGGCACCTACCTGCTCGGCGACGACCCGGAAAAACCCGCGGTGATCTGCCTGTCCTACACCTGGGCCGACGACTCGCTGAAGTGGCTGCCGCTGTCGGTCGGCGAACGCGTCGAGGTGATGCTGCAGTCGCTGCGCGAGATCTACCCCGGCGTCGACGTCCGGCGGCACATCATCGGCGACCCGGTGACCGTGTCGTGGGAGGCCGAACCGCACTTCATGGGCGCGTTCAAGGCGAACCTGCCCGGCCACTACCGCTACCAGCAGCGGCTGTTCACGCACTTCGTGCAGGACGAGCTGCCGGCGCGTTACCGCGGGCTGTTCCTGGCCGGCGACGACATCTCGTGGACGGCGGGCTGGGCCGAGGGCGCGGTGCAGACCGCGCTCAACGCCGTGTGGGGCGTGCTGCACCACTTCGGCGGTACGACCGATCCGGCGAACCCGGGCCCGGGCGACGGCTTCGCGGACATCGCACCGATCACGCTGCCGGACTGAGCGTGCCCCGATCGTGGGAGGCCATCCGACATCGTGCGAACTACCCTGCCCGCCTCAACGGCCCGTGCGACGATGGGGCCATGAACACCGAGCCGGCGCCGAGATGGCGAAGACTGGAACCGGACGAACGGAAGGAACAGATCTACACGTGTGCGGCGCGGCTGTTCGGTGAGCGCCCGTATTCCGCAGTGTCCACTTCGGACATAGCCGCGGCGGCCGGCGTCGCGCGGGGGTTGATCAACCACTACTTCGGCACGAAACGCGAGCTGTACCTGGAAATCATCCGCCGCGCGCTGACCGTGCCGCGGCTGGCCGTGGAGATCCTGCCCGACGGGCCGCTCGAACTGCGGGCCGACGTCGCCATCGAGTGGTTCCTCGACATGGTCACCAGCCAGGAGCGGATGTGGCTGGCCGCGATCGCGCCCGAGGGCATCGGCCGCGACCTCGAAGTGGAGCGCATCCTCGAAGAAGCGGACCGCGAATCCGCCGACCGCGTGCTGGAGGCCGTCGGGCTGTCCCGGGAAAGCGAGCACGGGCCGGAGCTGAACGCGCTGGTGCGCGCGTTCGGCGGGATGGTGAAGTCGGCCGGCCGGGAATGGCTCGTGCGGCGGTCGCTGACCCGTGCCCAGGTGCACCTGCTGCTGTCGAAGTCGCTGGTGACGCTGGTCGGCGAGATCTTCCCGGCCATCCAGGCCGAGCCGCCGCGCGCCGCCGGCCCCGCGTAGACCGAAGCCCCCGGCGCCACGAGGGGGAGGAGGGCGCCAGGGGCTCCGGGTCAGTGGGCGAACCACCGACGCACGCCCACGGTACGCCCCCGCACTGTCAAGTCGCTGTCAACCGGCAGTGTCCGAATCGTGCAGTTCCGCCAGCCGGTGGGCGAGCCCGTCGAGGCACCGCTGGACGGCGTAGTCGTAGAGCTGCGCGTAATAGCCCGAAGCGAGGTCGGGGTCGCCCATCAGGTCGTGCATCGCCGCGCCCAGCTCGGCCATCCCGGGCAGGTCGGCCCGCTCGCGGTAGGTCGCGTACTCCTCGGTGTTGTCGATCCGCAGGGCGAGCGCGCCGTCGCGGTCGTCCTCCATCGCGACGAACTGGCAGGCGGTCATCAGCAGCAGGTTGTAGGCCAGCACGCTCTCGCGGCCGAACCCGGCGGCCAGCAGCACGCCGATGCCCGCGTCGATGGACCGCGTGGCCGCCTCGACGGACGGCCCGAACAGCGCCAGCCGCCGCGCGCAGCCCGGGTAGCCGCGCAGCACCGCGCGCAGGTTGGCCAGCAGTTCGGTGAACCACTCCTGCCAGGGCAGTCCCTCGTCCGGCAGTTCGAGCAGCCCGACCACCCGGTCGACGACGGCGTTCACCACCGCGTCCCGGTCGCCGACGTGGTGGTAGATCACCGCCGGGTAGGCCTCGACGGCGCGGGCGAGCTCCCGCAGCGTCCAGTTGTCGAGGCCGCGCTGGCCGGTCAGGTCGGTGGCGGCGCTGACGATGCGGTCGGCGGTGAGCGCCGGCAGTCCCGCCGCGGCCCGCGACCGGGGGCGCTGGCCCGTGCCCGAGGATGAGGTCGGCATGGGGGGTAACGGTAACGGCACCGCCCGGCCCGGTGCCAGCTCCGCACGGGTACGGCAGGATCGGGGTATGGCACGCGCACAGGCCAACGGTCTCGAGCTCGAGTACGACACCTTCGGCGATCCGGCGGCTCCGCCGCTGGTCCTGGTGATGGGCCTCGGCGCCCAGATGATCACCTGGGAGGAGGGGTTCTGCGAGCTGCTCGCCGGCCGCGGGTTCTTCGTCGTGCGGTACGACAACCGGGACGTCGGGCTCTCGACGTGGCTCGACCACCTGCCGCCGCCGGACCTGGCCGCGCTGGCGGCCGGCGACCTGGCGACCGCGCCGTACACGCTGTCGGACCTGGCCGACGACGCCGTCGGGCTGCTCGACGCGCTCGGCATCGGCCGCGCCCACGTCGTGGGGGCGTCGATGGGCGGGATGATCGTGCAGCAGCTGGCCATCGACCACCCGGACCGGCTGCTTTCGGTCACGTCGATCATGTCGACCACCGGCGACCCGGCGGTCGGGCAGGCCGAGCCGTGGGCGCTGGCGCTGCTGGCGCGGCCGCCGGCGTCGACGCGCGAGCAGGCGCTGGCCGACAGCGTCGAGGGCTACCGGAAGCTGGGCTCGCCCGGCTACCCGGACGACGAGGCGTTCCTGCTGGCCAAGGCGGCGCTGCACTACGACCGCGCCCGCCACCCGGTCGGCACGCTCCGCCACGCGGCGGCGGTGGTGGCCTCGGGTGACCGCACGGCCGGTCTGCGTTCGGTGCGGCTGCCGGCGCTGGTCGTCCACGGCGACGCGGACCCGCTGATCGACGTCAGCGGCGGCAAGGCGACGGCGGAGGCCATCCCGGGTGCGGAACTGGTGGTGATCCCGGGCATGGGCCACAACCTGCCGCGCGCGGTCTGGCCGTCGCTGGCGGACGCGATCGAGGGCGTTGTCAACAGGGCGTAAAGATCCCGGGGTCACGGCGTAGGGAACGTGTCCTGGCTCACGCGCGTACCCGGCCCCGGGACTGCACTGGAGGCATGACACAGGGCTTCGGATTCCCGTTCGGCTGCGTGGCGGCGGTCGCCGCGGTGATCGCCGCGGACCTGGCCGGGGCGACGGCCCATCCCTGGTACGCGCTGGTCACCCTGGCCGCAGTCGTCCTGACCTTCGCCCACCGGGGTTCCCCCGCTTCGGCCACGGGTGTCGCGGTGGTCGCCTGGGCCCTGCACACGGGCTTCGTGCTCAACCGCTTCGGCGAGCTCCGCTTCGACCACGCGTCCGGCCTCGCCGCGGTGGTCCTGGCCACCGCCCTCCTCACCGGCACCCTCGCCCACACCGTGTCGACCCGCCGGACACGCGAACCGACCCTCCAGGTACGCGAACCGACCCTCCAGGTACGCAAACCGACCCTCCGGGTGCGCCGGCCGACCGTCCGGGTGCGCGAGTTCGCCGGCCGGGTGCTCCGGGCCCCGTGACCGGGAGGCCGGTTTGCGTACCCAGAGGGTCGGTTTGCGTACCCAGAGAGTCGACTCGCGTACCCAGAGGGTCGACTCGCGTACCTGAGGGGTCGGGTCGTCAGGGGTGGGTGGCGCGGCGGGCGGCGGAGGCCGCGGTGAGGCGGGCCAGGCCGGTGGGGTGGAGGGGGTCGATGCCGGTCAGGTCGCGGACGCGGCGCAGGCGGTAGTCCACCGTGTTGGGGTGGACGTGCAGGCGGGCCGCCGTGCGGCGGCGGTTCGTGTCCAGGGCCAGATACGTCTCCAGGGTCTCGACGAGCTCCGGGTGCGCGGCCAGCGGCTCCAGCGCGGCCGCGAGGCGGTCGCGGGCCGCGCCCGGGCGGGTCAGCTGGTACTCGACCAGGACGTCGTCGAGGCGGTACAGCCCCGGCGGCCGGCCGAACCACCGCAGCACGTCCAGCACCTCGCCGGTCTGCGCGGCCACCTCCCGGACCTCGGACGGCGCCGCCGTGCCGGCCGCCGCGAGCACCGTCACGCCCGCCGCGCGCCCGGCCGCGTCCAGCACCGCGTGCCAGTCCGGCAGGCGGCCGGCCAGCGGCAGCAGGACCAGCCCGCCCGGCCCGTCCAGGGACGCGAGCACGCCGTCGCCGCACGCGTGCTCGAACGCCGCGAGGAACCGGCGGAGCTTGCGGCGGACGGCGATCTCGGCGTCCACGTCCAGCGACTCCTCGTCGGCGTGCGGCCCGAGCTCGACGCTGAGCACGAGGTACCGCGCCGGCAGCGTGATCCCGGCGCTGCGGGCGACGACGTCGACCGGGCCGCCGTCGACGAGCACCGAAAGCAGCGTCCGGCGCGCGGTGTGCTCCTGCCCGACCTTCGTGCGCAGCTCCTCGAGGTAGCCACGGGTGACCGCGCCGGTGACGGTGCCGACGAACGCCAGCACCCGGTCGGCGACGTCGAGCAGGTCGGCGACGTCCGCGCTCCCCGACGCACCCGAGCCGACGGCGAAGATCTCCCGCGCGCCGACGTGGTACGCGGTCAGCACGGCCTCCAGCGGAAAGCCCTCTTCCGCCCGGCGGACCGCGGACGCGCCGACCTCCCGCAGCTCGGCCTCGTTGAGCTCGCGGTCCTCCCGCAGGCTCCGCGCGAACGCCCGCACCGCCTGCCGGGTGATCCCCGCGATGTCGCCGGTCAGCTCCTCCACCGGCAGCCGCCGGTAGTCCGTGACCTCCTCCTGGATGCGCCGGAGCACCCGGGCGATCAGCTCCGGTTCCTCCCGGGTGAGCCGCTCGTGCACGCGCTGGCCGCCCAGGGTCAGCTCGCCGCCGGGCTTGTGCTCCGTCACAACCGATCCCCCCGTTCTCTGCCCGGATTCCCAGTCAACCCGGCCACGCACCGTGCCGATGGTGTCACGGAGACCAGCCATCGGCACAACGTCAAGGAGGACGGCGTGCGCATGAGAACGACGGCGTGCATTGCGATCATGGTCACCGCGCTGGCGGGCGCGACGGCAGTCCCGGCGGCGGCGGGCACCGCCGGGGAGTACGTGGCACTGGGGGATTCGGCGGCGGCCGGGCCGCTGATCCTGCCCCCGGACCTCTCCTCCCCCGGCTGCCTCCGGTCCCTGGCGAACTACCCGCACGTCGCCGCGAAGGAGCTGGGCGCGCCGCTGACCGACGTCACGTGCTCCGGCGCGACGACGGCGGACATGACCGCGCCGCAGCAGACGTCGACCGGCGCGGTGCCGCCGCAGCTGGACGCGCTGAGCGACCGGACCCGCACGGTGACCGTGACGATCGGCGGCAACGACGTCGGCCTGGTCGGCGCGGCGACGAGCTGCATCAACCTGCTGCCCGGCATCAACCCCGACTGCGTCGACCGCTACACCGCGGGCGGCCACGACCAGCTGGCCGAGAAGATCGCCGCGTTCGAGCCGGTCTGGGGCGCGCTGCTGGACGCCATCCACGCGAAAGCGCCGAACGCGGCCGTCCACGTGGCCGGCTACGGCACCTACCTGCCGCACAACGGGTGCTGGCCGATCGCGCCGCTGACTCCGCGCGACGCGAACTACATCCAGGGCAGCGTCGACCGGACCAACGCCGCCCTGGCCCGCCAGGCCGCCGCGCACGGCGCGCAGTACGTCGACGTCCGGACGGCCTCGATCGGGCACGACGTGTGCAAGCCGCCCGGCGTGAAGTGGTTCGAGAGCGTGATCCCGACGTCGGTCGCCGCGCCGCTGCACCCGAACGCGGACGGGATGAACGCGATCGGCGGCCTGGTGGCCGCGGCGATCAGCGGGTGAAGTCCCAGGCGGTGGCGCCGTAGGGCTCGGCGCAGGCGACGCCGACGGCCCGGTGCAGCGTGAGCCGGTACAGGTGCCAGGGCGCCGGCCCGGCGCTCGCGGCCATGAACGGGGCGGTGAACCCCTCGTCCAGCACGGTCGCGGGCCAGCCGCCCTCGCGGTAGACGGCGGCCACCCGCTCGAGGGTGGCCGCGTCGGCGGTCCGGTGGGCCTCGCCTTCCATGGTGACGTCGAGGCCCTTCAAGCGCACCGACACGCTGCACGCCGGGTTCGCGGCCAGGTTGCGGGCCCGGCGGGTGCCCGGGCCGCTGACGAAGTACAGCGTGTCGTCCACCCAGATGGCGCCGACGCCGGCGGCGTGCGGCCGCCCGTCGGGCCGGACGGTCCCGACGAAGAACGTCAGGTCCTCCTTCGGGGTCTGGGTGGCGAGGAGGTCGCGTGCCCGGCTCCAGGGCAGCGCCGCGGCGCCGGTGCGGTCGAGGTTGCGGGTGGCGGTCGGTTCGGTCATACCCCAGTGTCGAACAGAACGGCCGCGGATCGACACGCATCGAGGGTTTTCGCCCCACCGGGGTCGCCGTCGCCGGTGGCCGGGACGATCGCCAGCTCGTCGACGCCCGCGGCGGCGTAGGCCCCGATCTTCGCGGCGATCTCGTCGCGGGACCCGAGCAGGCCGACGGCGGCGACGGCCTCGGCGGGCACCGCGGCCAGCAGTTCACGCGGGTGCGGCCGGCCGCGCGCGAAGTCCACGAGGTCGCCGAAGCCCTCCGCGCGGAACATGTCCGCGTAGCCGGGCGCGGCCAGGTAGCCGACCACCCCGCGGCGGAGCTGTTCGAGCTCGGCCGGACCCGGCTCGGCCGCGGCGACCACCCACGCGGCCACCGGCGGCGGGGTGGTGCCCGCGCGCTCGGCCGCGGCGCGGAGCCCCCGCACCAGCGTCGCCGCGGCCGCCGGGCTGACGAGGTTGACGACCATCCGGTCGGCGTGCCGCGCGGCGACGTCGAGCGCCCGCGGCCCGAACGCGGCGATGGTCAACGGGGCCTTCGGGGCGGGCAGCCGCAGCCGGTAGCCCCGCGAGCCGACGACCGATCCGTCCACAGTGGACTTCTCGCCGCCCAGCAGCTGGCGGACCGCCACCGCGGACTCCGCCAGCGCGGTCGCCGCCCGGTCCCGCGACCGGCCGTGCCAGCCGCGCACGACGACGTCACTGGAGGTCCCCAGGGCGACGCCGGTTTCGCGGCCGGTCAGCGCCGCCACCGACGCGACGCCCATCGCGATCGTCGCCGGGTCCCGCACGGTCACCGCCAGCGGCCCGAACGTCAGGGAGATCTTCGAGGTGGCCGCGCCGATCGCGGTACCGAGCGCGAAGGCGTCCCACGTCGCCATTTCGCCGATCCACAGCTCCGGGTAGCCCGCGGCGTCGGCCGCGCGGGCGGTGTCCAGCGCCTCCGCCGGCGGCCGGTCCTGCCAGAGCCCCAGCGACACCGAAAGCCTCATGCGGTGACCACCATCGTGACCACCGTGGTGAACGACCCGCCGACGTTGAGCGTCAACGCCGTCCGCGCGCCTTCGACCTGCGTCCCGCCCGCCTTCCCGGTCACCTGCCGGGCCGCGTCGCGCAGCATCCGGACACCGGTCGCGCCGACCGGGTGGCCGAGGCCGATGAGGCCGCCGCCCGGGTTGATCCCGGCCGCGTCGAGGCCGCCACCGGCGATGAACCGGCCGCCCTCGCCGGGGGCGGCCGCGCCGAGGTGCTCCAGTGCGACCAGGCCGGTGATGGTGAAGCAGTCGTGCAGTTCGACGACGTCGAGCGCGTCGAAGCCGGGCACGCCCGCACGCCGGTAGGCGTCGGTGACGGCGCCCCGGAGGTGCGGGAACAGGTATTCGCCGTCGGGCGCGATCTTCGGCGCGAGGCCGATGTGCGCGGTGCGGTGCCCGAAGCCCGCGATGCGCGGGAAGCCGCCGCCGAGCCGAGCGGCGAACGCGGGCGAGGCCAGCAGGACCGCCGCGGCGCCGTCGGTGATCCGGCCGCAGTCCTGCTTGCGCAGCCGGCCTTCGATGACGGGGTTGAGCTCGTCGTCCGGCCCGAACGCACCGGGCGGGAACCGCCAGTCGCGGGCCTGCCCCAGCGGGTTCAGGGTCGCCCGGGTGAAGGCGTGTTCGGCGAACAGGCCGAGGTGGGCCGGGTCGAGGCCGTACCGCTCGTCGTAGGCGGCCGCGACGTCGGCGAACAGCGCGGGCCACGGGAACTTCGCGGCGACGGCCTCGTGCCCGGCCCAGGCGGCGGACCCCAGGTGCTCGGCCGCGCGCTGCCCGTCGACGTTGCGCATCAGCTCGACGCCGATGACCAGCGCCACGTCGTAGCGGCCCGCCTCGATGTCCGCGCAGGCCGCGAGCACGGCGGTGCTGCCGGACGCGCACGCGGCTTCGTGCCGGGTCGACGGCACGCCGTCCAGCTCCGGGACGGCGGCCACCAGCAGGCCGCCGAGCTGGGCCTGACCGGTGAACAGCTCCGCCGCGAGGTTGCCGACGTGGGCGACTTCGACGTCGTCCGCGCCCACGCCGGCGTCGGCCAGCGCGGCGGGCACGACCTCGGCGAACAGCTCGAGGATCCCGCGGCCTTCCTTGGTGAAGTTGCGCGCGAAGTCGGTTTGCGCCCCGCCGAGCACGAACACCGTCATGACGTCACTCCAGGCTCTCCCGCAGCTGCCGCTTCAGGATCTTCCCCACCGGGTTGCGGAGCAAGGCGTCGGCGTACTCGAGCCGTTCCGGCAGCTTGAACGCGGCCACTTTCTTCTCGCGCAGGTACGCGACCAGCTCGTCGAGCGACGGCTTGCGCGCGCCCGGCACGACGACCGCGCAGACCCGCTCCCCCATGACGTCGTCGGGCACGCCGATGACCCCGACGTCGGCGACGTCCGGGTGCCCGGCCAGCAGGCCCTCGACCTCGGCCGGCGAGATGTTCATGCCGCCGCGGATGACGAGGTCCTTCATCCGGTCGACGTACTTGAGGAACTCCCCGCGCTCCCCGGCGATCTCGAAGACGTCGCCGGTGCGGAAGTGCCCGTCCTCGTCGAACGACGTCGTGTCGAGGGGTTCGCCCGTTGCCCCGAAGTAGCCGGCGAACACCGTCGGACCGGCGATGTGCAGCTCGCCGGGGCGCCCGGGTCCGGTCACCCGTTCGCCGGTGACCGGGTCGTGCAGCCGCACCGACGTCCAGCCGGCGACCGGGGTCGACCAGGTGACGTCCGAGGCGTAGTTCGGGAAGTAGCTCGCGCGCTGGTCCGGGTCCGGGATGTCCACCGGGCCGGACAGCAGCGCGGTGCCCTCGTTCGAGCCGAAGAAGTTGATGATGTCGATGCCGTACCGCTGCGCCCAGGTGCGCACCAGCCACGGCGAGAGCGGTGCCGAACCGGACCCGATCTTCCGCAGCGCCGAAAGGTCCACTCCGGACAGGATCTTTTCGTTGTGCAGCAACATGGTCAGCAACGCCGGTGGCGCGAGCGTGTACGTCACCCGCTCGGCCGCGAGCTGACCTAGAAACACCGGCAGGTCGAACGGGTGGTGCGGGACGAACACCGCGCCGGTCAGCAGCCACGGCAGGAACATGCCGCCGATGCCGGCCATGTTCGTCATCGGGAACGGCGAAAGCAGGACGTCTTCGCGGGCCATCCCGGCGGCCTGGACGCAGCCGGCGGCCGTCGCCAGCCAGTCCCCGTGGCAGCGCGGCACGGCCTTCGGCTCGGCTTCGGTGCCGGACGTCCAGCAGATCGTGACGCAGTCGTTCACGTCGGCTTCGGTCAGTTGTACGTCCAAAGTGGACTTGTCCGCTTCGGACAGTGGAGCTTCGGGCCAGGCCAGGGCGCCGGCCGGTTCGTCGTCCCCGCAGGCGACGACGAACCGGACCGACGGCGCCGAAGCGCCTAGCCCAAGGGCCGCCCCGGCGAGCTCGCGCCCGCCGTATCCGGATGCGGTCACCACCCCGACGGCACCGGTGCGCCGGCACATCGGGCCGAGTTCGTGTTCCCGGTAGGACACCGGGAACGGGGTGACGATCGCGCCGATCCGCACGATCGCGAGGAACGCCTGCACCAGGGCCGAGCAGTTCGGCAACTGCACGGCCACGACGTCACCTGCTCGCACCCCTCTGGCGAGCAGGAACGCGGCCAGGACGTCGACGCGTTCGTCGAGCCGGTTCCAGGTCCACCGCACCGGGTCGCGTCCGACCAGTGCGGTGGTGTTCGGTGGATCGACCAGCGCGAGACCCTCCGGGTCGGCACTGACCCGCTCCTTCACGAGCCGGTCGATCGTCTCCGCACTCCACCATCCCCGCGCCCGGAAGTCCCGGGCGCGACCCTCTCGATGGCATCTCATGGACGGAGGTTTTCCAGCTGGTCCGCCCGGACCCAGGTCGCGTGAAAACCGAGCGGGACACGCTGGGGCAACAGGACCCTGGCCACGGGTCCGGCAGCGAGATCGGCGGCGTCGAAGATGTCCAGTTCCGAGCGTCCCTCACGCTCGTCCTGCACGAACGTCACCAGATAACCGTCCGCCGAACCGGCGGCTGCTCCTTCGCGGGGTGCGAACGGAGCCTCACTGCCCCACCGGCCGGGACCGAACCGGTATTCGGTCTTGGTGCCGGCAAGATCGTCGCGGCGCACCAGCCCGTCGAACTTCAGCGTCGACTCGGGCGAGATGTGCACCGCGTAGGAGTACCGGTTACGCCGTCCGACGCCGCGGGCGTCGACCGTCGGGAACTCGGTGTTGTCGTCGTCGAGCGGCGTTTCGCGGCACGCGCCGGTCCGCAGGTCGAAGCGGTAGCGGTGCAACTGGGCGTCCAGCCGCAGGTAGGAGAGCATTTTGGCGAGCGGCGTGTGCGCGTCGGCCCGCGGCTGGGGACGCTGCACGCGGCAGACGTCGAGGACGACTTCGTCGCCCTCTTCCCAGGCGTTGACGACGTGGTAGATGTAGCACGGGCTCGCCTCGAACCACCGGATCTGGCTACCGTCTCCGTAGCGTGGCATGACGCCGAAGCGGCTCGGCAGCGAGCGGTCGAAGTGCAGCTTGTGCCGGCCCTGCTTCGCCGCCGCGAGGTCCTGGACCAGCGGCAGGTCCATCAGCACCGCGTAGCGCTCGGTGATGGCCATGTCGTGCGGCAGCCGCGGGCCGGGGAGCTCGATGTCGGTGGTCCGGACGACCCGGCCGTCCGCGCTGATCACGCCGTAGCGCAGGTACGGCGGGCGCGGGCCGTAGTCGAACCAGAACAGCTCGCCGGTGGTCTCGTCGACCTTGGGGTGGGCCATCATGTCGCCGGCCAGCGTGCCGAGGAAGTCGTCGGCGCCGAGGGTCTCCAGCGAGAGCGGGTCGACCGCGTACGGCGAGCCGCACAGGTACCAGGTGGCGAGGATGCGGCCGCGGTGGAAGACGACGTCGGTGTTGGCGTTGTCCTTGAGCCCGAGGCCGTGGGAGTTGCCGAAGGGGTTGTCCTTCGGGTTCTCCATGACGCCGGTCCAGAGCGCCTTGCCGGCCGCGGACTCGGCCTCGAACGCCTTCGTGCGGACCCAGCGGTTGCGGTAGCGGGCCCTGCCGTTCTCCAGGTGGACGGCGTGGATCATGCCGTCGCCGTCGAACCAGTGGTAGCGGCCTTCCGGGGCGAACCGCGGGTTCGGGCCGTTGCGCAGGTAGACGCCGTTGAGGTCCTTCGGGATCTCGCCGATGACCTGCAGGTCTTCGGCGTCGATCTCTTCTCCGACCGGGGCGTACACGCCGAGCAGGTAGGGGTTGGCCTCGTCCGCCGCGTCCGCCGTCC
This sequence comes from Amycolatopsis sp. NPDC004625, assembly GCF_040609695.1. Lineage (NCBI taxonomy): Bacteria > Bacillati > Actinomycetota > Actinomycetes > Pseudonocardiales > Pseudonocardiaceae > Amycolatopsis > Amycolatopsis sp. NPDC004625. The sequence continues at coordinate 93,192 of NZ_JBEXKX010000023.1, read as the reverse complement.
GGGCCACCATCAGCGGCTGTTCGGAGGTGCTGGTCATCGGGCTGCTCCCTGACTGGGCGGGCTGATGGGAATGAGACTATGATTTGTGTACCCAGCTGTCAATAGGCTTCTTTTGGTGTAGTCAGGTGCTACCCTTCGGAGGCGAGTAACGAGGGGGAAGACGTGGTCGAGGCGACTGCCCAGCGCGTGCGGCCGGCGGGCGATCCGCTCCGGCGGGCGCTCGAGCTGGTCGGCGACCAGTGGACGTTGCTGATCCTGCAGAGCCTGTTCCTGCGCTTCCGGCGGTACGAAGAGCTGCGGCTGCGGCTGGGCATCTCGCCGACCGCGTTGTCCGGCCGCCTGCGGGACATGGTGGAGGCGGGCATGCTGACCCGCGTGCCGTACCGGGACGCCCGCCGCACGCGGCACGAGTACCGGCTCACCGAGCGCGGCCTGGAGCTGTGGCCGTTGCTGATTTCGATCTGGGCGTGGGAGCGCGAGTGGGTCGAGGGGCGCCGCGAGGTGCTGCCGACGCTGATCCACCTCGACTGCGAGCTGGCTACATCAGCGCCGCTGGGTTGCGCGGCGTGCGGCCGCCGGGTCGACGCGCGGGACGTGCGGGCGTCGCGCCTGGACAGCACCGGCGTCGCGGCGGCGACGGCGTCCAAGCGCTTCCGCCGCAAGGACGCGGATTCCCTGGCCGGCGACCCGCTGATGTTCTTCCCGGACACGATGGAGCTGCTCGGCGACCGCTGGTCGACCGGCCTGCTGGTCTCGGCGCTGCTCGGCTGCCGGCACTTTTCGGAGTTCGAGCGCGAGCTGGGCATCGGGCCGAGCGTGCTGTCGGCCCGCCTGAGCAAGCTGGTCGAGGTCGGCGTCCTGCGCACGGGAACGGCGGCCACCCGCACGGACGCGCGCGACTACCGCATGACGGCGAAGGGGCTGGCGTTCTTCCCGGCGCTGGCGTTCATCGCGGAGTGGTCCCGCGGGTTCGAGGTGGCGGGCCAGGAGCCGGACATCACGCTCCACCACGTGGAGTGCGGCGAGCGCCTGCGCCCGATGCTGCTGTGCGACCACTGCGGCCGCCCCCTGACCCGCAAGTCGGTCCAGTTCGGCGGGGTGCCGTCCCCCAAACGCTGAAGGGTGACGGAAATCGGCTCGCCAAGGGGTGCGAGTGGTGCCAGGCTGGAGCGGTCACACGTCGTCGTTTTCGTCGTTTTCGGAGGTAAGCATGAGTGAACCGAGCCCGTCGCCCAGCGGCGAGGAGGACGACGTCAAGCGCAAGTTCCGCGAGGCCTTGGAGCGCAAGCAGGCCCACGCCCGATCAGGAGCATCCCACGAGAACGGCGGCGGCAAGAACCAGCACGCCCACGGCCCGGCGGCGAACAAGAGGACATTCCGCCGCAAGAGCGGCTGAGGGTTGAGGGGCAGGGGGCCGGAAAACGCCCCCGCCCTTCCCTGGGGGGCGTCCCGAGTCCAGTCTATCGCCCCCCACTGACAAAGCCGCCCGAACGAGCTTCGGGCGGCTTTGCCGTCCACATCACGACCACCCTGGGGACAACCCGCTACGGCGTGAACTCCCCCAGGTGATCCAGCACCACGAACTCACTCCCCGGACTCGCCGCCGCCACGGCTTTGCGTAGGACCTCCAGGCCGCCGTTCGGGTCTTGGGCCTGGCCCAGCGGTAGGTCGAAGTCGTCCCAGTGGGTTGCCGCCACTCGGCTCGGGTTTTCCAGCACGCGCAGCAGCCTCGGTACGTAGTCCGTCACCTTTGCCCCTCCCGGTGGCAGCAGCACCACGTCCGGCCGCAGCCCCGCCAGCTCCGACTCCACGTAGTTCGAACCCCCGAAGTCCAGCACGCTCGCTCCGCCGCCCGACACCACGTAAGCCAGCGTGCCGCCCTCCAGCAGGTCCGAAATCACCCTCGGCCGGTCGCGGCGGGACAGTGGGCGCGTTCCCGGGAACGCCACCTGGGCCCGGGTGCCCGTTGCCGAATGCAGGGAGCGCAGCACGCGGATCGAGTACCCGTCGAACGTCAGGTTCTCCCCGCCCGTCGCGATCGCCAGCTGGTCCTCCGGGGCACCCAGGGCCGCCATGAGACTCAAATGGGTCTCGGTCCCGATCACCGTCGCGCCCGTGCGCCGGGCCAGGTAGGGGACGTCCGTCAGGTGGTCGTAGTGGCCGTGCGTCACCAGGATGTGGTCCGCGTGGAGGAACCCGCGGTCCAGGTACCCGTCGATCAGCTCGCGGTTCACCGAAAGCGGGGTGCGCGGGTCCGCGCCCGCCGTGGTGTACGTGCCCGTCTTGAACCTCGTCAGCCACGGGTCGATCAGGATCGTCTTCGCCCCGATGCGGATCTCCCAGCCGTTGTTCCCCCACCAGCGCAACGTCATCCCGGAAGCGCCGGAAGCGCCGGAAGCCCCGGAAGTCCCCGAAGCCGCGCGGGCGGCGGCCGGTGCGCCCGCGAGGATCGCCGCGGCCGCCGCGCTCGCGCCGAACAGCCCGCGCCTGCTGATTCCTGTCTCCATGGCCGACACCCGACCACAAGACACGAACCGCTGTCCAAGATCACGAAGACGACAACTCGATAGGCAAACGGCTATCGTCGCAGCGTGGACCACCTTCGCTCGCTGCGCTACTTCCTCGTCGTCGCCGACGAACTGCACTTCGGGCGGGCCGCCGACCGGCTCGGGATCGCGCAGCCGCCGTTGAGCCAGCGCATCAAACGGCTCGAAGCCGAGCTGGCCGCGACGCTGTTCGAGCGCGGCCGGCGCGTCACGCTCACCGAAGCCGGCGAGGTGCTGCGGGCCGAAGCGCGCGACCTGCTCTCCCGGTGGGACCGCATGACCACGCTCGTCGCGAAGGCCGAACGCGGCGAGACCGACGCCCTCCGCGCGGGCGTGCCGCCGGAGCTGCCCGGCCGGATGCTGGCCGCCATCCTGACGCGGTTCGCCGACGAGTGCCCGGCCGTGCGGCTGGACCTGCAGGAGCTCACCACCGCCGAACAGGCCCGGCTGCTCGCCGACCGCGAGCTCGACGCCGGGCTGCTGCAGCTGCCGGTCGACGTCGTCGGGCTCGACCTCGGCCCGGCCGTCGACACCCCGCTCGGCGTGGTGCTCCCCCGCGACTCGCCGCTGGCGCGCCGCAGCCGGCTCGCCCTCGCCGACCTCGCCGGCGAGGGCCTGGTCCACGCCCCGCGCGCCGCCGCGCCCGGGCGCTACGACGCGCTGCTGCGCACCTGCTGGGACCACGGTTTCCGGCCGGCGTCGATCCGCCACGCCCGCAACCCCGAGTTCGTCCTCGGCCTGGTGCTGGCCGGCCACGGCGTCGCGTTCGAACCGGACGTCCGCAAGGAACCCCGGGTGGTCTGGCGGCCGCTGGAAGGCGAGGTGCTGCGGGCCCGGACGGCGTTCGCCTGGCCGTCGGCCGGCGCCCACCCGCAAGCGGCGAAGCTGGGCGAAATCGCGGCCGGCGTCCTCGAAGGCGACGGCGTTTCGCGGATCGTGCCGCCGCCGGCGGACCCCCGCCCGTGGGACGTCTTCTACGACCGCAGCTGATCGACCGCGGCTCGCGCGGCCGCGCCGATCGCGTGGTCGATGTCCGGGCGCCGCAACGTCTCCGCGCCGCCCGCCGTGAACACCGCCACCGCGTACGCGGCGCCGTCCGGGTACGTCGCGACGCCGATTTCGTTGCGGATGCCCGGCATCGTGCCGGTCTTGCCCGCCACCGCCACCTCCGGGGGGAACCCCGCGGTCAGCCGGTGCCAGCTGACCTGCGCGGACATCCACTCGCGGACCGGCGCGCCGACGTCGTCGGCCCAGACCGCCGACAACAGCGTCGTCATCTCGCGAGGTGTGGTCGCGGACGTCCGCAGCGGATCCAGCGCCCGCACCGGGCGGCTCGCCGACGTGTCCTCGATGATCGTGCGCAGCAGGTCCCGCGGCGAACCGATCACCGTCGTGCGGGTCAGGCCCAGCTCGGCCAGCAGCGAGCGGACGTTGTCCACGCCGACCCGGTCGAACAGCAGGTCCGCGGCGGTGTTGTCGGACACCGTCAGCGCCAGCAGCGCCGCGTCCCGCAGGCTGTAGGACACGTCGTCCGCGAACCCCGCGGATCCGGTGCCGCCCAGGCGGTCCGCCGCCGACACGTGCACGCGGTCGGTCGGGTCCAGCAGACCGGCGGCGACCTGCCGGGCGAATTCGTAGGCCAGCGGCACCTTCACCACCGACGCCAGGACGACCGGCGAGTCTTCGGCCAGCCCCACCGAATCGGACGAGCCGAGGCGGCGGGCGTGCAGGAACCCCCGCACACCCACCGCCTCGAAAAACGCGGAAAGCCTCACCCGGTCATGATGGACCGCAGCCGCCCGACCTCCGCCATCCGCCGCTCGGCGAGCCGGTCGGCCGCCGTCGCCGGCGGTACGCCGTCGGTGTCGGCCAGCGCGAACACGGCCTTCGTCGTGTCGTAGATGGCCGTCGTCTTGCGCTTCGCCCGCTCGAAATCGAACCCGTGGCGCTCGTCGTCGACCTGGATGACGCCGCCGGCGTTGACCAGGTAGTCCGGCGCGTACAGCACGCCGCGGTCGGCGAGCTGCTTGTCGATGCCGGCGTGCGCGAGCTGGTTGTTGGCCGCGCCGCAGACGATCCGGGCGCCGAGCACCGGCACGGTTTCGTCGTTCAGCACGCCACCCAGCGCGCACGGCGCGAAGACGTCGAGCTCGGCGCGCAGCAGGGTGTCCACATCGGACACGACCTGCACGGTCGGGTAGATCGAGCGGGTGCGTTCGATCGCCGGCTCGTGCACGTCGGTGATCGTCACCTGTGCGCCGGCTTCCACGAGGTGCCCGACGAGGATGTGACCGACCTTGCCGACCCCCGCGACGCCGACGCGCTTGCCGGCCAGCTCCGGGCTGCCCCAGACGTGCTCGGCCGAGGCCCGCATGCCCTGGAAGACGCCGAACGCGGTGAGCACGGACGAGTCGCCGGCGCCACCGTCCTCCGGCGAACGGCCGGTGACGTACTGGGATTCGCGGGCCACGACGTCCATGTCCTGCACGTACGTGCCCACGTCGCACGCCGTGATGTAACGGCCGCCCAGGGACTGCACGAAGCGCCCGTACGCGCGCAGCAGCGCTTCGGACTTGAGCGTCTTCGGGTCACCGACGATGACGGCCTTGCCGCCGCCGAGGTCGAGCCCGGCCAGCGCGTTCTTGTACGCCATGCCCTTGGACAGCGCGAGCACGTCGTCGAGCGCGTCGGATTCGGTGGCGTAGGGGTGGAAGCGCGTCCCGCCGAGGGCGGGGCCGAGCGCGGTGGAGTAGATGCCGATGATGGCCTTGAGGCCGCTGGCCTGGTCGTGGCAGTACACGACCTGTTCGTGCCCGGTGCCCCGGGCGAACACTCCTTCGGTCACGGGTGGTGACTCCTTTGTCATCCGCGCCCGGTTTCGTGGCCGGGACGCGCTTCGGGTGGCCGGGATCCGGCACCGGGCGGAGGTCGTCCGCCGCTGTGCCGGGTCCCGGCACCAACCTAGATCCCCTTCGTGCGCCGGACCAGTGGAGGTCCCGCGATACGGACCGGTAGCCCGGAAGTCAGGGGCCCCTACCGCACCCGGTCGTGAGTGGTAAATAGGGTTCTAACCCGACTTACCACTCACGACCGTCAGCCGTGCACCACCGTGGCCAGCGTGCCCATCGCCGTCTCCAGCTGGGTGTCGGAGAGGTACGGCGCCGGGCCGAAGCGCAGGTAGGAGCCCCGGCTGTCGGTGCGGACCCCGTGCGCGGCCAGCGCCGCCTGCAGCCCGGCGGCGTCGGCGCAGCGCAGCGAGAGGAACCCGCCGAGCATCCCGAGCGGTGTCTCGCGGTCTCGGGTGACGACGTCCTCGGGCAGCGCGAGCTTGTCGAACACCGACGCGAGCAGGCCCACCTGGTGCTGGGACACCTCGCGGAGAAACTCCGGGGTGAGCCCCTGCTCGGCGAAGAACCGCTGGACCCGGACACCGCGGTAGTGGCTCGCCGGGTCGTAGGTGGCGCCGGCGAACCGGTCGCCGCCGGTGGCGTAGGCGACCCGGCCGGGGTCGCGCTCGTCGGCGAGCGCGCCGAACTCGGCGTACCAGCCGGTGATCACCGGGCGCAGCTCCTGGGCGTGCGCGGGCAGCCGCAGGAAGCAGTTGCCCTCGCCGAGCTGCAGGTACTTGTAGCCGCCGCCGAGCACCCAGGCGTTGGTGAGCCCGAGGTCGTGCAGCGGGAACGGCACGACGCCGAGCGCGTGGTAGGCGTCGACGACGAGCTCGATCGAGCGGCCGCGGCAGACGTCGGCGAGGTGCGCCAGGCCGGGGACCAGCCTCGACGTCTCGAACAGCACGGCCGAGACGAGCACGGCGGCGGTGTTGCCGTCGACCTCGCCGGCGACGCGCTCGGCCAGCGTCGTCACCGGCTCCAACGGCACCCGCACGATCTCGACGCCCTCCTCTTCGAGGCGGGCGAGCTGGCGGCGCAGGGTGTGGAACTCGCCGTCGGTGGTGACCAGGCGCGGCCGGCGCGGCAGCTCCATCGCCGACAGGAACCGCAGCACGAGGTCGTGCGTGCTCGCGCCGAGCGCGTACTCGCCGTGCGGGTCGCCGAGCAGCAGGCGGAAACCCGCGCGCAGCTGGTCCGCCTTGGCGAAGGCGCGGTCCCACTTGCCGTCGACGTCGCGGGCGGCGTCGGCGAAGGACTCCAAGAGTCCCTCTTCGGCGACGTCCGGCCAGGCCTGGTGTGAGTGCCCGGAAAGCAGGAGGCGGTCGGCCACCGCGAACCGGGTGTAGTGCGCGGCGAGGCGGTTGGCGTCCGCGCGCAGGTCGTCCAAAGTGGTCACAGTCGGCTCCGTACGGCCCAGAGATCCGGGAACATCGGCTGGAAAAGCGTGGTACGCAGGTAGGTCGCGCCGGATGATCCTCCTGTCCCGGTCTTGTCGCCGATGGTGCGTTCGACCATCTTCACGTGCCGGTAGCGCCACTCCTGCATCCCTTCGTCGAGATCCACCAGACATTCGGCGACGACCGAGGGTCCCCCGTCGTCGCTGTACACGTCCAGCAATATCGCCTGCAGGGCCGGGGACGGCTCCACCGAGCGAGTGACGTCTCGGTCACACTCGACGGCGTAGCCAGAAACCTTGAGGTAGGCGAGAAAAGAGTCGAACAAGGACGGTCGCGCCATCGCTTCGGCAATGCGTTTCCGCTGCTCCCCACCTTCGGGGTAGTGCGCGAACACGCGCTCGTCCCGCCGCCCCAGCACCGCTTCCAGCTCGCGGAACTGGGCCGACTGGAAGCCGCTCGAAGCGTCCAAACGGGCGCGGAAGCTGGTGAACTGGCTGGGCGTCATGGTTTCCAGCACGTCGATCTGCGCGACGGCGACCTTGAGGATCGTCAGGATCCGGCGCAGGGTGCGGATCGAGTGCGCGGTGCTGCCCTTCTCCAGGTTCGCCTGGAGGAAGGCGGCTTCGTGCAGGATCTGCTTGAACCACAGCTCGTACACCTGGTGGATCACGATGAACAGCAGCTCGTCGTGCTCGTCCGACCGCAGGTTCTGCGCGTTCAGGACTTCGTCGAGCCCGAGGTACGAGGTGTAGCTCAAGGCTTCCTGGGTCGCTTGGCTGGTTTCGGTCATCCTTGGGTCACCTCGTCGAAGTGGCGTTGCGCGGGGTCCGCGAGCGCGGTGTACAGATCGTGGAACAGCTCGACCGCCGCCGCCCGGCAGCCCGGTGCGGGCACCAGGTCGGCGGGTAGTTCCGGGTCGAGCGACGGGAACATCCGGAAGGTGTGCACCAGCCGGGTGCGCACCTCGAACGCTTCGGCGTCCGGCGGCTCCCGGCCCGCGTACCCGCCGAACTGGGTGACGAACGCGGTGTACCGCGCGGCCAGGTCGTCGAGGTCCCAGGCCCGGCCGGCGAACCGGCGGACGTCGAGGGCGGCCGACGGCCGGCCGAGCAGCAGCCCGGCGTGCTCGGTGACGCCGAGTTCGCCGAGCAGGGCGACGACCTCGGCCTCGCGGTCGTGCGGGGCGATCCAGGTGCCGTCGGAGTAGGGCCCGAACCCGAGGAACCGCAGCCGCCGGACCAGGCGTTCCCTGGCCTGGCGGTGGCTCTCGGGGATGCTCTGCCACAGCACGGTCCACTCGCCGGCGGCGCGCTCGCGGCGGCCGAGGGAGAAGATCCGGTGGTCACCGTCGGCGAGCAGCGCGATGGTGCGCCGGGTCAGCGAGTAGTGCACGGTACGGCCTTCGCGGTGGCGCTGCAGCAGGCCGCGGCGCACCAGGCGGGTGAGCGCGATCCGGGCGGCGCCGTCGGAGAAGCCCAGCTCGGCGAGCACCGCGACCAGGCCACCCGACCACACCCGGCGGGTCTCGCGCGGGTGCACGTAGCTGCCCAGCAACGTCACGACCAGCTCCTGCGGGCCGGCTTCGAACGCGTCTCCGGGCATGCCGCAACTCTATACACCTCAGGCCGCTGCGGTGTAGCTTGATTTGCGTGACGTACTTCGCGGACCTCACCTCGCGCCAGGTCGACGCCCTGGCTTCGGGCGGGCGCGTCCCGGTGCTGCTGCTCCCGCTGGGCGCGATCGAGCCGCACGGCCCGCACGCGCCGCTGGGCACCGACCCGCTCATCTCGCGCGGGATGTGCGAACGCGCGGCCGAGCGGCTGGCCGCGGACGAGGACGTCCACGTCCTGATCCTGCCCGAAGTCCCCTACGGCGTGACGCGCTTCGCGGCCGGGTTCGCCGGCGGCGTCCACGTCGGCGAGGAGACCCTGCACGCGCTGCTCGTCGACATCGGCGCGGCCCTGATCGGCCAGCGGCTCCGGCGGATCCTGCTGGTCAACAACCACTTCGAGCCCGCCCACCTGGTGACGCTGCGGCGCGCGGCGGAGACGTTGAACTTCGCCTACGACGGCCGCGTCGCGCTGCTCGACCTGGTCCGGCGGCGGCACGCGGAACGGCTGACCGAGGAGTTCCGCTCCGGCGAGTGCCACGCGGGGCGGTACGAGACGTCGCTGGTGCTGGCCGACCGGCCGGAGCTGGTCGACCAGCCCCTGATGCGGACGCTGCCGCACGTGCCGGTGAGTCTCGCGGCCGCTCCGGAGGACGGCGGCTTCCGCGAGATGGGCATGTCCGAGGCGTACTGCGGCAAGCCCGCCGAGGCGACCGCGGACGAGGGCACCGAGACGTTCTCGACGTTGACCGACCTGCTGGTGGAAGCGATCCGGGAGCTGGCCCGTGAGTGAGCCGTTCAACCTCGCCACGCACTTCCTCGACCGGCACGTGGCCGAGGGCCGGGGCGACCGGACCGCGCTGTACGTCGGGGACCGGACGGTCAGCTACGCGGCGCTCGCCGCGATGGCGAACCGCGCGGGGAACGTGCTGCGCGACGCCGGTGTCCGGCGCGGGCAGCGGGTGCTGCTGGCGCTGAGCGACGGCGACGAGTTCGTCGCGGCCTGGTACGGCGCCCAGAAGATCGGCGCGGTCACCGCGGAGGTCTACCCGTTCCTCCAGCCGAAGGACTACGCGTACTACCTCGGCTACACCGAGGCCGTCGCGGTGCTCGCGGACGCCGTCACGCTGCCGGCGCTGCGCGCGGCCGGCGCGACCGGGCTGCTGGTCACCGGCGTGCCCGCCGAGCGGCTGCGCCCGGGTGAACGGCCGTTCCGGACGCTGCTCGACGCGGCACCGGACACCCTCGAAGCCGCGCCGACCACGGTGGACGACGTCGGGATCTGGAAGTTCACCACGGGCAGCACGGGCGCGCCCAAGGCGTGCGTGCACCCGCTGCGCAGCCCGCTCGAGAGCTTCGAGCGGTACGCCGTCCAGGTGCTCGGCCTGCGGGCGGACGACATCGTGCTGGCCGTGCCCAAGCTGTTCTTCGGGTACGCGCGGGACCTGGTGGCGCTGTTCCCGTTCGGGGTCGGGGCGGCCGGGATCGCGTTCCCCGAGCGCACCACCGCGGACCTGGTGTTCGAGCTGATCGCCCGGTACCGGCCGACGGTCCTGGTCAACGTCCCGACGATGATGAGCGCGATGCTCGCCCACCCGGCCGCGGCGGAGCAGGACCTGAGCGGCCTGCGGATGACGACGTCGGCGGGCGAGGCGCTGCCCCCGGAGCTGCACCGGCGGTGGGACGCCGCGTTCGGCGTGCCGGTGGTGGACGGGATCGGCTCGTCCGAGGCGTACCACATCTACCTGTCGAACCGGCCCGGCGCCGCGCGGCGGGGCACGCTGGGGACACCCGTTCCCGGCTACACCGCGCAGGTCGTCGACGAGCTGGGCGAACCGTTGCCCGACGGGGGGATCGGGCCGCTGCGGGTGACCGGGCCGACGATCGCACGGGAGTACTTCGGCGACCCGGAGAAGTCCGCGCGGACGTTCGACGGCGACACGCTGACCTCGGGCGACCTGTTCAGCCGCACCCCGGACGGGTTCTTCCGCCACCACGGCCGCGCGGACGCGCTCCTCAAGGTCGGCGGCGTGTTCGTCGCGCCGGGCGAGATCGAGGACTGCCTGCTCGGCCACCCGGCGGTGGTGGACTGCGCGGTGGTCGGCCACGAGGCCGGCGGCCTGGTCGTGCCGCGGGCGTACGTCGTGGTGCGGTCCCCGGTGTCGCCCGACGAGCTCAAGGACCACGCGAAGGCCCACCTGGCCAAGCACAAGTACCCCCGTGAGGTGGTCTTCGTGACGGAACTCCCCCGCACGGCCAACGGAAAGCTCGACCGCCGCGCCCTGGCGGCCCGCCCGTGAGCCGCCTGGTGGTGGTCACGGGCGGCACCCGCGGCATCGGCGCGGCGATCGCCGACCGGTTCCGCTCCGCCGGCGACACCGTGCTGGCGCCGGGCCGCGCGGACTGCGACGTCACCTCCGAGGACGCCGTGGCCGAGTACTTCGCCTCGGCCGGTCCGGTGGACGTGCTGGTGAACAACGCCGGGATCTCCTCCAGCGCCCCGGTTTCGCGCACCTCGCTCGGCGATTGGCGCGGCCAGTTCGAGGTGAACGCGACGGGCGCCTTCCTGTGCACGCGCGCGGTCCTGGACGGGATGCGCACCCGCGACCGCGGCCGGATCATCACGGTGGCGTCGACGGCATCGCACGTCGGCTACCGCTACACGGCGGGCTACACGGCGTCGAAGCACGCGGCGGTGGGCTTCATGCGCGCGCTGGCGGCGGAGCTGGCCGGCACGGGCGTGACGGCGAACGCGGTGTGCCCGGCGTTCGTCCGGACCGACATGACGGCGACCTCGGTGGCGCGGATCGTGTCCCGGTCCGGCCGTTCCCCTTCGGACGCGGAAGCGGCGCTGGCGGCGGCCTCCCCGCTCGGCCGGCTGCTGGAACCGGCCGAGGTGGCGTTCGCGGTGTCCTTCTTGGCGGCCCCGGAGGCCGCCGCGATCAACGGCCAGACCCTCGTACTCGACGGCGGAGGAATCCAGTCATGAGCCCGTTCCGCGCAACTGCCCCGCTGACGAAGGAGTGGGACCACTTCGGGTACGCCGTGGCCGACGGCGTGGCCACCGTGACGTTCACCCGTCCGGAGAAGCTGAACGCGCTGACGTTCGAGGTGTACGCGGACCTGCGGGACCTGGTGCTGGAGCTCCCGCAGCACGAAGACGTCCGGGTCCTGGTGATCACGGGCGAGGGCCGCGGGTTCTGCTCGGGCGGCGACGTCGAGGAGATCATCGGCGAGCTGCAGAAGTTCGAGACGGCGGAGCTGCTGGAGTTCACCCGCATGACGGGTGCGGTGGTGAAGGCGCTGCGCGAGTGCCCCCTGCCGGTGATCGCGGCGGTGAACGGGGTGGCGGCGGGCGCGGGTTCGGTGATCGCGCTGGCGAGCGACTTCCGGTTGCTCGCGGAGTCGGCGAAGTTCGCGTTCCTGTTCACGAAGGTGGGCTTGGCGGGCGCGGACATGGGCTCGGCGTACCTGTTGCCGCGCCTGGTCGGCCTGGGCCGGGCGACGGAACTGCTGATCCTCGGGGACAAGGTGCCGGCGGCCCGCGCCTCGGAGATCGGGCTGGCCACCCAGGTGGTTCCCGACGCGGATCTCCCGGCGGCGGCCACGGCGTTGGCGCGGCGGCTGGCCGACGGCCCGGCGCTGGCGTACGCGACGACGAAGGTGTTGTTGACCCGTGAGCTGGACATGGATCTCGGCAGCGCGATCGAGCTGGAGGCGATCACGCAGGCGTTGCTGATGACGGCGAAGGACCACAAGGAGTTCTACGCGGCCTGGTCGGCGGGGCGGGAGCCGCGCTGGACGGGTCGCTGAGCCCGTTCGGCGGCCCGCGGAGATCAGTCCCGGGTGGTCACCTTCCGGCCGGCCACCCAGGTGCCGAGGACTTCGATGGTGTCCAGCGCCGCCGGATCGGCCGCGAACGGATCCTCGGCGAGGTGCACGAAATCGGCCACCATGCCCGGGGCGATCGAACCGCGCGTGCCCTCGTCCCCGGCCTGGTACGCCGCACCCGCCGTGTAGGCCGTGAGCGCCTGCGACACGGTCAGCCGCTCCTCCGGGCACCAGGCCGGGGACGAACTCCCGGCCTTCTGGCGGGTCACCGCGGCCCGTAGCCCGTCGAGCGGCCGGAGCGAACTCACCGGCCAATCGCTGCCGAAGGAAACCCGGGCGCCCTCGGCGTGCGCGGTCGCCATGGCGTACTGGCGGTCCGCCCGGTCGCCGAGCCGCGGCGCGGTCAGGTTGCTCTGGAACTCGTCCCACTGCGCCCAGTACGGCTGGAAGTTGGCGATGGTCCCGGTGCGGGCCAGCCGCACCAGGTCCGCCGGGTCCACCAGCTGCAGGTGGGTGATCGTCGGACGGCGATCCCACGGCGGGTTGCCGTGCGCCACCCGTTCCACGGCGTCCAGCGCGCCCCGCACGCCGGCGTCCCCGATGGCGTGCACGTGGGTGCGCATCCCCGCGGCGTCGAACACGGCCATGGCGGCGGCCAGTTCGTCCGGCTCCCACATCGGCATCCCGCGATCGCCCGAACCGCAATAGCATTCGAGCAGCGCCGCGGTGGAGCTCTCGATGATCCCGTCCGCGAAGAACTTCACCGTCCGGGCCCGCAACCGGTCGCCCAGGCCCGCCGCGTCCACCCGGGCCCGCTCGGCCACGATGAGCGGCACCTGCGCGCGCCAGTCGCGCGGGTCGACGCGGAAGGCCAGGTCGAACCGGGTCGCGGTGTCCCCCGCCGCCACGGCGTCGAGGTAGGCGTCGACGATCCCGGAACCCACGTCGACCCAGGCGTCGAAGACCCAGGTGAGCCCGGCGGCGGCGCAGCTGCGGCTCGCCGCGGCGACCGCCCGGCGCAACGCCGGGGGCGAGTGCGGCGGCACCCGGTCCAGGACCAGATCGCAGGCTCCCCACTCGAGCAGGGTTCCCAGCGGCGAGCCGTCGTCGCGGCGCACGATGCGGCCGAGCGCCGGATCCGGGGTGCCGGGCCCGATCCCCGCCGCCCGCAGCGCGGCGCTGTTGCACCACACGGTGTGGTAGTCGCTGGCCCGCAGGACCACCGGCCGGTCCGGGACGACCGCGTCGAGCCAGCGGGCGTCGAAGTTCCCGTCCACCGTGATGGACCGATCGAAGCTGGCCCCGACCACCCATTCCCGTCCCGGGTCGGCTTCGGCGAACTCCCGGACCGCCCACACCACCTCCGCGACGGTCCCCGCCTCCCGCACCGCGGGACCGTCGGCTTCCAGGGCACCGAACACCGGATGGGCGTGACCGTCGCCGAAGCCGGGCAGCAGCACACCGCCCGCCAGGTCGACGACCCGCGCGCCGGAGGGCACCGGCGCACCGCGGTCCACCACCGCGAGCACGACCTCGCCGTCGACCAGGACGGTGGCCTCGCGGACGGCGCCGGACCCGCTCCACACCGCCGCGTTGGTGAACGCCGTCGTCATCAAGCCTCCAGTCCGAGCTCCGCCGGGTCCACCTCCACCCGCCACAGGTGCCGGCTCCGGAGCTCGACCAGCCACCGGACCCGCCGCACGTAGTCGCTGTCGCCCACGCCCAGCTCCTGGTCCGACGGCGGCGGTGGCAGCATCGCGTCCCGTTCGCCGGCCCCACCGTCCCAGAACGGGGCGAACAGGTCCAGCAGCGCCGTCTCCACCCGCGAGGCCAAGGCGGCGTCGCGGTCGCGGATCGCCTCGACCAGCGCCCGGGTCCGTGCGACCAGCTCCAGGTAGACCTCGCGCGTGTACCCGTCCGGGAAGTTGTGCATCTGCGGGAGCAGGATCTGCTTGGCCTGGTAGGCCAGCGCGTGGAGGGTCGCGGCGGCGATCGCCGCGGCGGCGTGCCGGAACTCGCCCCGGTTCAGGTGCGCGTCGGCGGAAACCCGCAGGGCGAAGCAGAACATCTCGACGTCACCGACCTCCCGGGCGAAGGCGAGCAGTCCGGCGAATTCGCCGGGTCCGACCTCCCGGAGGCCGGACCCGACGGCGAGCTCGATCCGGTGCAGTTCCACGTACCGGCGGTTCCAGTTGTTGTACTCGCCCACGTACCACTCCGCAGCCTCGGCGTACCGCTCGTCGGCGGTCCGCGGGCCGGCCCCGGAGTAGTGGAAGCACTCGGCGAGCAGGTGCGTGGCGAGGGCGTACACCTGCCCGTTGTCGGTCACCTCGGCGGGCGGGCCGCCCGGCTGCCACCCGGTGGTCCGCAGGTGGGTGAGCGCGTCGATCGCCCGGCGCCACACCGCCGGTTCCGCGGCTTTGCGCCACCCGCGGGGATAGTTCTGGTGCAGCTGCGCCAGGCAGTCGAGCCACCCGGCGTCCTCACCGGTCCGCCGGATCTCCGCGCAGTAGCTCAGCAGGCTGGAGCAGAACCAGTGCGGAACCTTCCACTCGTACCAGAAGAACCCCTCCAGGTACCATCTGATGATCTTGCTGCGGGTCTCCGCGCGCAGCCGCGGTTCGGCGTGCGCCACGTGGTGCACCCACTCGGAAAAGTACCGCTGCGCCAGCCCGCCTTCGAGCGCCGACCAGTGCGAGAACGGGTCGGCGGATTCGGCACCGGCGGCGTCGACCGCGACCTGGTAGAAGCCGGCCGCGCGCCGGTGCAGTTCGACCGGCCGCTCCGCGCCCTGCGCCCGCACGCTCGCGTCGGCCACCCGCCGGACCAGTTCCGGCAGGCGGAGTGACGTCGATGCGTGCGCCACGTCCACCGACCGGCCCTGGGGGTACTCCCCGAGCACGTCGGTCTCGACCAGCAACGCGTCCACCAGCTCGTTCAGCAGCGCTTCGGCGCGCCCGGCCGGTGTTCCGCCGGTTTCCAGCATGTGCACCGCGGCGGCCCGGTCGAACTCGCGGAGCACGGAAAGCTGTTCGAGGGCCGTCCGCAGGTCCTTCGGCAGGGCCGCCAGCACGTGGCCGAAGAGCTCGTCGAGCTCGAGCGGGCCGGTGGGGATCACCGGGGTTCCGGTGCCCGCGGCACGAGTCCGGGCCAGTCCTTCGGCCAGCACGCCGACGCCCCAGGCCAGCCGTCCCGTCACCAGGCACACGTGGTCGACCAGCGCCGGTTCCACCGGCCCGCCGACGCGCTGGGCGAGGTGGGCGGCGACGTCGTCGCGGGACAACGGCCCGAGCCCGTGGCAGCGGAAGACGCGCCCCAGCACGGTGCCGACCGCGCCGCGGCGCGCGGCCACGACGCGCACGCCGTCGAGACTGCGGATCAGCTCGAGCAGCCACGTGACGCCGTGCGTCTCGTCGAGGTGCTGCACCTCGTCGATCAGCAGGGCGACCCGGCGCCGCCGGCCGACCCGCGCGATCGCCTCGACGACGTGGTCGCGCAGCGACCGGTCGAGCACTCCGAGGTGGTCGCCCCACTGGATCTGCAGCCCCTGCGCGCCGTCGGCGTGCACGGTCGACCGGCCGGACGCCGAAATGGTCTGCTGGACCCGGACCGGCGTGAACTGGGCCTTGCGGGTCAGCGTCGCCGTGGCGCGGGCCAGGCGCGGGTAGCCGAACCGCTTCAGCTGATCCCCGAGCTGGCGGGAGATGTCCAGCGTCCGCCGGAACTGCGCCAGGGTGCGGCCGATCCCGTCGGCCGGGCCGCCGTCCGGGGGCACGAACACCCGCAGGACCAGGTGATCGCGAGCGACGAGCCGCGCTTCGACCGCGCCCAGCAACCGGGTCTTGCCCACCCCGAACGGGCCGGTCACCAGGTGGGGACGGGTGTCGTCCTCGAGAATCGCCGCGACGGTGGCTTCCCTGGCCGGGGAAAGCGTTTCAGCCATCCGTATCGTTCGCCCCTTCGGTGCCGCGCAGGATCTGGGCGTCGGAGGCGTCGACGGTTCCCTTGCCGCGACCGGAGATCCGCTGGTCGGCGTCGGCCGCGGCCGGCCCGGTCGCCTGCTGCGACCGCGGCGCCTTGACGACCGCACGCCCCCGCGCCTCGATGACCTGCCGCACGACCCGGTTCGCACCGCGGTCCCGGCCGACGCGCACCCCGAGCACCAGCCCCAGCACGGCGACCACCAGCGCGGCGATGTTGAGGTACACGCCGATCACGCCGGCCCATTTGTCCGCCTGGTCCAGATTGCCGCTGCGGAGCACGGCCGAAACGACGACCAGAACGACGGCGAGCACGAGACCACCGCCGATGACGAGGATTCTCGCCTTCTTCCGGGACATGGCCGCCCTGTCGTCATGGGATCAGGAATTGCCGATCACGCTTTTTCGGTCGCCGACAAAATCAGAGTACCGAGCACAATGCGCGCGTCAGCGACCTTTCGAGTGAACTCACCCGTTCCGGCCGGTCGAAAAAAACCAATCCGCGAGCAATGATGTTTCCGGCGGAGATCCCTTGTTTTCGATCAAGAATTCCCGAGAGCGGTTTCCGAGGCGGTCAGGGCACCACTTCGCCCAGCCCGATCAGGTTTCCTTCGCTGTCGCGGAACCACGCCGCGCGCTCCCCGCTGCCCTTGCTCGGGTAGTTGCCGCGAATCTCCATGATCCCGCCCCGCGTGCCCTCGTACTCCTCGAACACCACGCCCCGCGCGCGCAGCACCGCGACCGTCGCTTCGAGGTCGTCCACGTAGAACGCGACCTGCGTGTACGAACCGTCGGACGCGCCGGCCGAGGCGTACAGGCAGAAGACGCCTGACGCGCCTTCGTACCGCAGGCCGCCTTCGCGTTCCTCGACCGCTTCGAGGCCGAGTTTCTCGGCGTACCAGCGGCGCGCTCGGGCCAGGTCCTGGGTCGGGATGCGCGCTTCGACGCGGACGTTGTTCAGCATCACCCGATGGTAGGCGTCACCGCGATCGCCGACTCCTCCAAAGAGCCGAAATACAGCTGCCCGCGCCACTCGCGGACGCCCACCAGCATGTGGAACCCGTCGATCTCGCCACGCAGCTCGCGCACCACCGTGCCGTCCGCCGCGACGCCCAGCACGCCCACCTCGCGGCCCGGGCGGGGCTGCAGCGACGTCGGCAGGCGCCGGATGCCGGCCCGCAGGTACGCCGGGAACCGGCGCACGACGTCCAGCGCCGCCACCTTCGGGGACGCCTGCGTGATCCAGATCAGCCCGTCCGTGCCCGTCGAGATGTTGTCCGGGAACCCCCACAGGCCGTCGACGAAGACATCGGTGCGGCCGTCGGCCGTCCAGACGCGGGAAACCCGGCAGGCGCCCGTTTCCGCCACCGCCACGAACGACTCGTCGGGGGCCAGGGCGACGCCGTTCGCGAACTGGAGGCCGTCGAGGAGCAGGTCGATGGAGCCGTCCGGGGTGCGGCGGAGGAGGCGGCCGCCCGCGGTCTGCTCGATCAGGTCGTCACGCCAGTTGTCGATGCCGAAGCGGCGGGAGGAATCCGTGAAGTAGACCGTCCCGTCGGCCGCCACCGCCGCGTTGTTGCAGAACACGAAGTCCAGGCCCAGCGCGGAAGTCGCCAGCACCGCCGGGGAACCGCCGCCGAGGGGGACCACCAGCAGACCGGCCCGCGCGTCGCAGATCAGCAGTTCGTCGTCGCC
Organism: Amycolatopsis sp. NPDC004625; assembly: GCF_040609695.1. Classification (NCBI taxonomy): domain Bacteria; kingdom Bacillati; phylum Actinomycetota; class Actinomycetes; order Pseudonocardiales; family Pseudonocardiaceae; genus Amycolatopsis; species Amycolatopsis sp. NPDC004625. The sequence goes on along the minus strand of NZ_JBEXKX010000023.1, from coordinate 75,243 downwards.
GTAGAGCTCGAGCCCGAGCGGGCGGCCGCCCGTGTCGGCGATGACGTCGATGTGCCGTCCGTCCGGCGACAGGCGGAGAATGCGCCCGTCGTCGACGCCGGTGTAGATCCGGCCTTCGCCGTCGACGACGACGTCCTCCGGGCCGTGGCCGTTCACCGGGTACAGCGTGACTTCGCCGAACCGCATCGAAGCTCCTAGCGGTAGGTCAGCAACGAGGCCGCGTCGGCCTCGAAGTGCGGGTGTTCGTTGAAGGACAGGAGGGTGACGCCGCCGCGGCCGGACACCAGCTTGGTGATGCCGCCGTTGACCGTGACGCGGTTGAGCTTCAGCAGGCCGGTCTCCGGCGTGCCCAGGAGCGCGCCGCAGAGCGTGGCGATCACGCCGCCGGAGGTGAACACGACCGCGTGCTCGCCCTTGCCCAGCGACGCGACCAGGTCCGCCAGCGCGGCCCGGCACCGGTCGAGGAACGCGGGCCACGTCTCGGCGCACGGCCCGCCCGCGCCCGCCGAGGTCCACGCGGTCAGGGCGGCGTCCAGGACCCCTTGGTACGCGCGCGAGTCCTCCTGAGGCGCGCCCCCGGCGTGGTGGCGCGCGATGTCGACGTGGTCGTACTCGTTCCAGCGCGGGTCCTCGACCACCGGGACGACCGCGTCGAGCACCTTCAGCGCCGTGGCCGCCGTGTCGCGCTGGCGGGCCAGCGTGCCGGACCGGGCCTGGGTGAAGGAGACCGCGCGCCGCAGCAGTTCCGCACCGACCACAGTGGACTGTTCGAAGCCGCGCGGGGACAGGGCGTCGTAGTCCGAAGCGCCGAACGACGCCTGCCCGTGCCGGACCAGGTAGATCGCGCCCACTAGGCCCGTCCCTTCGCGATGATCTCGCGGCAGCGCCAGTCCAGGTAGGCGACGAACTGCCAGAAGTCCTTGAACGCCGGGTTGCGGGTGGCGCCGTCGCGGTAGCGCCGGTACAGCTGCTGCAGGACCGCGGCGAGCCGGAACAGGCCGTAGACCTCGTAGAACCGCCAGTCGCCGACCGCGAGCCCGGTGTTCTCGGCGTAGCGCGCGACGAACTCCTCGCGGGTGAACATGCCGGGCAGGTGGGTCGGCTGGCGGCGGCTGGCGTGCATGGCGTCGTCGTCGCCGGCCTGGACCCAGTAGGCGAGCATGCTGCCCAGCTCCATCAGCGGGTCGCCGAGGGTGGCCATCTCCCAGTCGAGGACGCCGGTGATGTTCAGCGTCGACGGGCCGTCGAGCACGAGGTTGTCGAGCCGGTAGTCGTTGTGGATCAGGCAGATCTCGACGTCGCCGGGCTGGTTCGCGGCCAGCCATTCGCGGACCTCGGCGAAGTCGCCGACGTTGTCCGTGCGTGCCGCCACGTACCGCTCGGACCAGCCGCGGACCTGCCGCTCGACGTACCCGGCGCCCTTGCCGAGGTCGGCGAGCCCGGCCTTGGCGACGTCGACGGCGTGCAGGTCCACCAGCCGGTCGACGACCTTGCCGGACAGCTCGCGCGCCTGCTCCGGCGTCAGTGTCAGGCCCGGCGGCAGGTCGCCGCGCAGGATCAGGCCGTCGAGCTTCTCCATGACGTAGAAGTCGCCGCCGAGCACGGCCGGGTCGTCGCCGAAGGCCAGCATCCGCGGCACGTACGGGAACACCGGCTTCAGGGCGTGCTGCACGCGGTATTCGCGCCGCATGTCGTGCGCGGACGCCGCTTTGTGCCCGGCCGGCGGGCGGCGCAGGATCAGCTCGCGGTCCGGGTAGGTCAGCAGGTACGTCAGGTTGGACGCGCCGCCGGGGAACTGCCGGACCCGCGGCGGCCCGGCCCCGAGGCCTTCGAGCTTCCCGCGCAGCCAGGCGTGCACCGCGTCCGCGTCGAAGGCGTCCTCCGCGCGGACCTCGACCGGGGCGTTCACGCGAACTTCCGCAGCAGCGCGGCCGGCACCAGGCGCATGACGACGCTCAGCGGCAGCCACGGCCACGCCGGGACGTAGGCCCGGGCCGGCTCGGCTTCGATCGCCTTGGCCAGCGCGCGGGCGCCGGTCTCGGCCTTGACCAGCAACGGGTTGCGGCCGATCCGGTCGTTCATCTCCGACTCGATGTAGCCGGGCCGCACGTCGGTGACCGCGATGCCCCTGCGCTTGAGTTCGATGCGGGTGCCGTCGACGAACGCCGAGATCCCGGCCTTCGATGCGGCGTACGCGGTCAGCTTGCCCGGGAACGGCCGAAGGGCGCTGAAGGAGGAGATGACGGCGAGGTGGCCGGCGCCCTGCTCGCGGAAGATCCCGGCCGCGGCTTCGATCTGGGCGGCCGCCGCGATGAAGTTGACCTGGAGGGTCTGGCGGTTGGCGTCGAACCGGCCGGTGCCGACCCGCTGCCCCTTTCCGAGCCCGGCGTTCACAATCACCCGGTCGAGGGACCCCAGCTCGGCGCGGAACTCCTCGAAGACGGCGAACACGCGGTCGTGGTCGGTGACGTCGAGGGTGCGCGTGACGACCTTGATCCCGGGGTGCGCCGCGGTCAGCTCGGCGGCCAGCTTCTCGAGCCGCTCGGTGCGTCGCGCGCACAACGCGAGATTGCGCCCCTTCGCGGCGAACTGGCGGGCCATGCCTTCGCCCAACCCGCTGCTCGCGCCGGTGATCAGGATGTTCTGCCGGAGGACCATGTCCCGGATGCTACCCGGTGGTAACAAGACCGGTGGCCCGGCGCTGGGGGCGTCGCCGGGCCACCGGTCATCGCGCGGCCACACCGGCCGGTCGCACAACGCGGCCGGGTGAACCGGAGCCGGAACCGCTCTCGCGGCCGGTCACACCTGCGCCCGGGTGGGCCGTGAGGGGGAGGCGGAGCCACCGGCGCAGGCAAGTCATAAAAGCGCGTCCGCCCAGGCCGGGGCAATGGTTCACAGTTGCCAGTACTAGCCCGTTCGCCCGAGTGGCGGCCGCGGTGACCCGGCCGAAGAGGGGCGCTGACGACGGCGGGAATCCTGCTAACGTTCTCCGGTGTCGGGGATCGTCGGGGGACGGCACGGGGCGGGTCGGGATTTCAGCAATGGCGGGCAGCACGGCGGGCGACGGCCAGGAGAGTGGGCGTACCGCGTTCGCCATCCAGTTGCGCGCGGCCATCGCCACGAGCGGGCTGTCGCTGGACCGGATCCAGGCGCGGCTGCGGGCGCGCGGCGTCGTCGTCAGCGTCACCGCCCTCAGCTATTGGCAGTCGGGCAAGCGGCAGCCGGAGCGGCAGAGCTCGCTGTCGGCCGTCCGCACGCTCGAAGAAATCCTCGACGTGCCCGCCGGGTCCCTCCTCGGGCTGCTGCCCCCGCCCCGGCCGCGCGGCGGGGCCGGGAAGCGTCAGGCCGGCGGCGAACCGATGTCGTTCCCGCGCCAGGTGCTGCAGCCGCTGCTGGACAAGGTCGGTGCGCCGCACGCGCTCGACCGCCAGCAGCCGCTGAAGATGGTCGGGCTGCACGACCTGTGCGAGATCGCCGCGGACGGCGGGCAGCGGGCGGTCACCGCGCGGGCGGTGTTCCAGGCCGCCGCCGACGGCCAGGACCGCTGGCTGCTGGTGTACACCCAGGACGACCCCGCGGCGGGCGCCCCCGACCTGCACGCCGTGCGCAACTGCCGGGTCGGGCGTGCCGAGGTCGACGAGAAGCACGGCCTGATCGTCGCCGAACTGCTCTTCGACCGGCCGATCAACCGGGGCGAGACGCACCTGATCGAGTACACCCTGACCAACAGCGGGCCGCCGTACCCGGAGTGCCGCAACACGCACTACCGCGAGTTCCGCCGCCCGGTCCGGGAGTACCTGCTGGAGGTCCGGTTCGCGCCGGGCACCGCCCCCGGCCGCTGCTGGCAGTACTCCCGCAACGGCGCGACCGGCACCCTCGCCCGCCGCGCGCTCACGCTCGACGGCGCCGACGGCGTCCACGCGGTGGTGTTCGACTTCGGCCCGGGCGTCTTCGGCATCGACTGGGACTGACAGCTCGCGTACCCGGAGGGTCGGTTCGCGTACCCAGGCAGTCGGTTCGCGTACCCAGGCAGTCGGTTCGCGTACCCGGAGGGTCGGTTCGCGAGCCGACCGTCTAGGTACGCGAGCCGACCGTCCAGGTACGCGAGCCGACCGTCTAGGTACGCGAGCCGACTGTGCAGGTACGCGAGCCGACCGTTGCGGGACGGGTCAGGGTAGGTGGGCGGCGGCGAGGGTGGCCAGCTCGGTGCGGTTCGCGATGCCGAGCTTCGCGTAGACGTGCGCGAGGTGGGTCTTCACCGTGCCGCGGCTCATGAACAGGCGGGTGCCGATCTCCGGGTTCGTGCAGCCCTCGGCGGCCAGCTTCACGACCTGCAGCTCGGTCGGGGTCAGGCTGGCCCAGCCGTTCGACGGCCGGCCGCGGCTGCCGCGGGTCCGGCGGACGAACGCGACGACGTCGTCGAGGCTCATCGGCGGCTCGGCCGTCGAGAGCCCGAGGGCGTCGAGCCCGGCCTGCTCGAACGGGCGCCGGGGAAAGCCCAGCTCCGCCCGCGCGTGGGACGCCGAGACCAGCACGCGGGCCGCGTCGGCCTCGCGGCCGCTGCGGGCGAGCAGCGTGGTCAGCGCGTCGAGGCCGGCCAGGACGCCCAGCCGGAGGCCGTGGGCGACGCGGAGGCTGAGCGCTTCGTGGTGCAGCTCGGCGGCCTGCTCCGGCTCCGCCAGGTAGCCCTGCTGGTCCAGGGCGTCGGCCAGCGGCGAGGGCAGGGACCAGCGGCGGGTGAGGTCGACGGCGGTCGCCAGCACCTCAGCCGCCTCCTCGGTGCGGCCGAGCGTCCGCAGGAGAGCGCCGCGCTCGGCCAGTCCCTGCGCGGCCATGTACGTCCCCGCAACGGCTTCGCGCTCGAACCAGCACAACGCGGCTTCGAACTCGCCCCGCCGCCGGTGCAGTTCCCCCAGCACGCGCGCCATCCCCGGCACGAAGACGTCGCCCGCCGTTTCCACCAGCCGCCGGAACGGTTCCATCACGCGGAAACCGGCGTCGACGTCGCCGGCCGCGCAGTGCACCAGGGCGAGCCGGCACAACGTCGTGTTGACGCGGTGGAAGTCGCCGAGCGGCGCGGCGACGTCCACCGCGTGCTCGGCGAGTTCGCGGGCCCGCGGCAGGTCCGCCGCGGCGAGCGCGATCCCGGACCGGACACTGAGGACGGTCGAGGCGAGGCCGCGGTCGCCCCGCCGCAGCAGGCCCTCGGCCGCCTCGGCGAGCAGCGGTTCGGCCTCGTCGTGGCGGTCGCGGGCGAACTGGACGATCCCGCGCAGCGTCAACGCGCTGTCCCGCGCGAAGCCGTCTCCGGCGTCCTCGGCGACCTTCTCGGCGTCGAAGGTGCTGTCCCAGGCGGCGTCCAGGTCCGTGTACAGGTGCCCGAGAGCGGTCAGGGACAGGCACCGCGCCCGCAGGCCCGCTTCGCCGAGCTCGGTGGCCAGGTCCAGGCCCTGCCGCGCGGCTTCGACGTCGAACGGCGCCGTGGTGTCGGCGACCAGGCCCATCCCGGTCAGCAGCCGGGCCTGCAGCACTGTCCGGTCGTCCGGGCGGAGCGCGACCGCGCGCTTGAGGTACGCCAGGCCCTCGTGGCCGCGCCCGTGCAGGTTCCACAGCCATGCGACGGCGGCCGCGAGCCGGCGGCCGCGGTCGGGATCTTCCCGCGCCAGGCCCCATTCCAGGGCCGCGCGCAGGTTGTCGCGCTCGGGTTCCACCCGCGCCCGCCAGGCGTCCTTGTCGCGGTCGAGCTCGGGCTCGGCGGCTTCGGCCAGGGCCAGGAAGTGGTCGAGGTGGCGGTCGCGGGCGGCGGCGGTCTCCCCCGCTTCGGCCAGCCGGGCCGCCGCGTACTCGCGCAGCGTTTCCAGCAGCCGGTAGCGGCCGTCTTCGGCCAGCACCAGGGACTTGTCGACGAGCCGGCCGAGCGCGGGCAGCACGGCCGGGCCGCCCGCCGCGTCCAGGGTGAACCCGCCGGCGAACACCGCGAGCCGCCGGAACACCGCGCGGTCCGGCGCGTCGAGCTGGTCGTGGCTCCACGCGATCGAGCCCTCCAGGGTCCGCTGCCGCGCCGGCGCCCCGCGCGGACCGCGGGTGAGCAGCGCGAACCGGTCGTCGAGGCCGGCGTCGATCTGGTGCGGGGTCAGCGTGCCGAGCCACGCCGCGGCCAGCTCGACGGCCAGCGGGATGCCGTCGAGCCGGGTGCAGATCGACCGGACGGCGGCCGCGCTGGAGGCGTCCAGCGCGAACAGCGGCCGGACCGCGCCCGCGCGTTCGACGAACAGCGCGACGGCCTCCTCGACGGCCAGCGGCGGCACCCGCCACACCGTCTCCCCCGGCACGCCCAGCGGTTCCCGGCTGGTCGTCAGCACCGCCACCTCGGGGCAGGACCGCAGCAGCTCGACGGCGACTTCGGCGGCGCCGTCGAGGACGTGCTCGCAGTTGTCGAGGCAGAGCAGGACGCGGCGGTCGCGCAGCTCCGTCGCGACCGACCGCGCCGCGCCGGCCCGGGGCTCCACCGGGACGCCGAGCGTCGCGGCGACCCGTTCGGCGACCTCGGTCACGGCGTCGAGCTCGATCCACCACACGCCGTCGGGCCACTCGCCGCCGCCGGCGACCTGCGCGGCCAGCCGCGTCTTGCCGCTGCCGCCGGGGCCGGCCAGCGTGACCAACCGCGTCCCGGCGAGCAGCCGCCGGACGTCGGCGACCTCGGCGTCGCGGCCGACGAACCCGGTCAGCTGCACCGGCAGGTTGTTCGGGATCGTGTCGAGCGAGCGCAGCGGCCCGGGTGTCCCGCCGAGTTCGAAGATCCGCTCGGGCGCGGTGAGGTCGGGCAGCCGGTGGACGCCGAGGTCGTGCAGCGGGACGGCGTCGCGGAGATCGGCCGCGGTGCGCGCCGACACGAGGATCCGGCCCTCGTCCGCCAGCGCGCGCAGCTGACGGCAGCGGCGGACGACGGGCCCGGTCGGCGTGCCGTCGTCGCGGATCAGCACGTCCCCGGTGTGCACGGCCGCCGGGCCGCCGGTGAGCGCCGCGAGCGCCTCGCCGGGCGTCGCGAAGACGGCAGGCGGGGCGTCGCCGGCGCAGACGACCGTGACGGTGCCCGCCGGCAGCAGTTTCGGCTCAGTCATGACCCGGCCAGTCTGCCAGCGGATCTCGGCCAAGTGGCCGATGTTCACCTCCCCGGCGCCTGCGACCTTCGGATCGTGGAGACTTTCGAAGCGGTGCTGGCCCGCTGGTCCGACGCCGACGCGCAGGGTGACGCCCAGGCGCTGGGGCCCCTGCTGGCCGACGGTTTCCGCGGCGACGGCCCGGCCGGGCGCGTGCTCGGCAAGACCGGCTGGCCCGGCCGCGTCCCGGCGGGCGCGTTCCGGTGGACGCGCCTGCAGCTGACGCCGTCGGTCGGCGTCGCGACCGGGCGCCGCGACGGGGTCACCTGCACCGTGGTCGGGGAGTACCGAGACGGGCGCTGGTTGATCGTCAACGTCCAGCGCGGGTCATGAGAGTTTGGTGCGCAGCACCTTTCCGGTTGCGTTGCGGGGCAGCTCGTCCAGGAATTCGACGTCCCGTGGCACCTTGTAGCGGGCCAGGTTCGCCTTGACGTAGTCGCGGATTTCGTCGGCTTCCAGGTCGGCGCCCTCGGCCCGGACCACGAACGCCTTGAGCCGCTGGCCGAACTCCGGGTCCTCGACGCCGATCACCGCCGCCTCGAGCACGTCCTCGCGCTCGACCAGCAGGTTCTCCACCTCGATCGGGAACACGTTCTCGCCGCCGGAGACGATCATCTCGTCGTCGCGGCCGTCGATGAACAGGAGGCCGGCTTCGTCGAAGTGGCCGACGTCGCCGCTGGAAAGCAGGCCGTCGATGATCTCCTTGTGGCGGCCGTCGGTGTAGCCGCCGAAGCTCAGCCCGCTGCCGACGAACACGCGTCCGGTGACGTTCGGTTCGGTGATCCGCCGGCCTTTTTCGTCGTACAGCGCCACCTTGCAGCCGACCGGCGCGCGGCCGACCGTGCCCGGGGCCTTCGCCCAGTCCGCCGGCGTCGCGACCGTCGCCACCGCGACCTCGGTGGAGCCGTAGAGGTTGTGCACGACCGGGCCGAACGCCTCGTTCGCGCGGTTGCCCAGGTCCGGCGAGAGGGCCGAGCCGGCGACGAAGATGATCCGCAGCGCCGACGTGTCGTACTTCGCGCGGACGTCCTTGGGCAGGTCGACGATGCGCTGCAGCATGGTCGGCACCAGCACGAGCGCGGTGCACCTGTGCTCGGCGACGCCGCGCAGCGCCTCCTCGGGGTTGAACTTGCGCCGCATCACGACCTTCGAACCGAGCGCGAAGGACAGGATGAACTGCGAGAGGCCGGTGCCGTGGAACAGCGGCGCGCCCATGTAGGTGGCCTCGTTGGACCGCAGCGGGATCCGGTCGAGGAACTGCGCCGACGCCAGCGCGGAGGTGTGCGGCCGCGGCGCGCCCTTGGGCGTGCCGGTGGTGCCGCTGGTCAGCAGCACGAACCCGCCGGGCTTGCCCGGTGCGGGCCACGGCCGGTCGTCGGTGCTGGCGATGATCTCCGACAGCACCGGGGTGTCCCGGCCGGTCAGGTCGCTGTCCGGGTCGACCCAGGCGAGGTAGCGGTCGACGCCGTCCGGGATCGCGTCGAGCAGGCCGGTGAACTCCTGGTCGTAGACGAGCGCGGTGACGCCTTCGCGCTTGGCGACGTCGGCCAGCTGCGGCTTCGCGAACCCGGTGTTCATCAGCAGCAGGCGGACGCCGAGCTTGCCCGACGCGGCCATCGTGATGACCAGGCCGCGGTGGTCGCGGCAGAGCGCGGCGACCACCTGGCCGGGCTTGATGCCGCGCTCGGACCAGGCCCTGGCCAGCGCGTTCGACTGGTCGTCGAGCTGCTTGTAGGTGAGCGGGCCGAGCTCGTCGACGATGCCGACGGCGGCCGGGTCGCGGCGGGCGGAGATGTGGTTGGCCCCGGCGAACGGGCCGAACTTCCGCAGCGCCACCAGGGAGCGCACCCCCTCGTCGAGGCGCGGGAAGGGAACCAGCCCCGCCCGCCGCATCACGTCGACGCTGCGCACCGTCTCGGTCACCTTGTCCGCCACCGTGGTGGCGAGCGCGACCAGGCTCATCCGGGCACCTCCGTTGCTGCGGGGAAGAGAGCCCACGCCGACGGCGGGCGTACCGGCGGTATGGGAGCTACTGGAGAGTAAACCAACCGTGGGCCGAACGCACCAGCCCGGAAACCGGCCGTGGCATCCGGTGCTTCGCGGCTCGGCCACCCGCACCCCGAGAAAATGTCGGTGGTGGTCGGCATGATGTCCAGGTGCAGGTGATCGCGGGACGGGAGGAGGACGGCAGCTTCACCGTGCACACACCGGAGGACACGGTGTCCGGCCTGGACGAGGCGGCTTTCGCGGCGCGGGCGCGGGAGCTGGAGTCGTCGCTCGCACCGCGGTGGGTGTTCCCTTCGGTGGAGCGGACCTATCCCGTGCTGGTGGCGGCCGGACTGCGGGTGCGCCGCTGCTACGACCTCGAGCTGGCCGAGGGGCTGCTGCTGGCGTACGAGGGCGCGGAAGCGGAGTCACGGAGCCTGCGCGCGGCCTGGGCCAGGGCGAACGGCGAGGAACCACCGCCGGACGCGGCGGCCGTCGAGCTGGCGCAGCCGACGCTGTTCGAAACGCGGGTGCCGGTGCTGCCCGCGGGCGTGACGGTCGTCACGGCGGTCCGGCGCGTGCTCGCCGAGCAGGAGCGGCGGGTGGCGGCGACCGAGCACCCGGACCGGATGCGGCTGCTGCTCGCGGCGGAGTCGGCGAGCGCGCTGGCCGCGGCCGAGATGTCGGCCGACGGGCTGCCCTGGCGCGCCGACGTGCACGAAGAGCTGCTGGCCGCGCGGCTGGGCTCGCGCGTGCCGTCCGGGCAGCGGCCGAAGGCGCTGGTCGAGCTGGCCGCGAAGATCAGCGAGGCGTTCGGCGGGCGGCCGGTCAACCCGGACTCGCCGCCGAGCGTGGTGCGGGCGCTGGCCCGCGAGGGGATCGAGGTGCCGGCCGCGCGGAAGTACCTGCTGAAGGGCATCGACCACCCGGCGGTCGGGCCGTTGCTGGAGTACAAGGAGCTGTCGCGGCTGTTCACCGCCAACGGCTGGGCGTGGCTCGAGGAATGGGTCGGCGAAGGCCGGTTCCGGCCGCACTACGTCGTCGGCGGGGTGGTGTCCGGGCGGTGGGCCAGCCGCGGCGGCGGGGCGCTGCAGATCCCGAAGGTGCTGCGGACGTGCGTCCGGGCGGACCCGGGCTGGAAACTGGTGGTGGCCGACGCGGCCCAGCTGGAACCGCGGGTGCTCACGGCGTTGTCGGGTGACCGGCGGCTGGCCGGCGTCGCGGCGGCGACGGACCTGTACGCGCGGCTGGGCGAGGCACTGTTCTCCGGCGCCCGCTGGGTCCCGGCCACCGGCGACGACCGCGACGACCGGTCGCGCGCGAAGATCGCGATGCTGTCGGCGATGTACGGCGGCACGTCCGGTGAGGCGGGCCCGCTGCTGGGGTTGCTGCGCCAGCGGTTCCCGGACGCGGTGTCCTATGTGGAGCGGGCGGCCCAGGCGGGCGAGCGCGGCGAGCGGGTCCGGTCCCGGCTGGGCCGGACGTCCCCGGCCCCCTCGGCGGCCTGGCGCGCGCTGACCGGGGGAACGGCCACGGACGAGGCGGCGGAGCTGAAGGCCCGCCGCGCGTCGCGGGGCTGGGGCCGGTTCACGCGGAACTTCGTGGTCCAGGCGAGCGCGGCGGACATGACGGCGGTGATGCTGGCGACCCTGCGCACGCGCTTGCCTTCGCCCGCCCACCTGGTGTTCTTCCAGCACGACGAGGTCATCGTCCACACCCCGGCGTCGCTGGCCGGCACCGTCACCGAGGCCATCGTGGACTCGGTCGCGGAGGCGGCCCGGATGCTGTTCGGCCCGGCCTGCCCGGTGCGCTTCCCGATGCAGACGGCGGTGGTCGACACCTACGCCGACGCGAAGTAGCGAGCCGGGCCCGGCCGCCCCCGGGAACGGGAGCGGCCGGCCCGGTCGCTACGGGAACATCGGCAGGGTCTGCGTGCCGACGTCCTGGTTCGGCAGCGTCCGGCCCGGGTTGCCGCGGAAGTCGGTCCACACCGGGTGCAGGCGGAAGTCCGCGCCGACCGCCGCCGCCGTGTAGTCGCCGATGAACACGCCCTGGAGTTCCTTGCCCGTCACCGCGCCCGTCGAGACGAACTGGACCTGCGGGTTCGCCGTCTGCGTCGTGATCCGGCGCAGCGGTGACAGGGTGTCGCCCCAGCCGGTCGCGTACGCGTAGTCCAGGCCGATGCCGTTCGGGTCGTACGCGCGTGTGTACGACGTCACCGCGACCCGGCCGGCGAAGGCCGCCACCGCCGGGAACACCTCGTCGGCGCTGGTACCGACCTTCACCGGCTTCGACCAGCCGTGCCGGCCGTCGGATCCGCTCAGGAAGGCGTCGCCGTTCGTCTTCACCGACTCGCTGTCGCGGTAGACCCCGTTGCGGTCGTCGGCCCAGGTCACCCACAGGTGGTCGGTCACCCGGTCGTAGGTCAGCTGCGGGAAGCTGTTGATCCGGAAGTTCTCGCCGGTCAGCGCGTTGTTGGCGACGTCGTCGTTCACCGGGAAGTCGAAGTCGAGCCCCACCTCGGCGTGCCGGAACGTCCGGCCGCCGTCGCGCGAGGTCGCCACGACGACCGCGTCGTGGTCGGCGGGCTGGTCGCACGCGGCCGTCTTGCACACCGACGTCTCGTAGGCGACCTGGAGCGTCCCGTCGCGGGTGACCACCGGGTTCGAGCCGCTGCCGAACGGCGTGATCCCGCCGGGGAAACCGGTCAGCGACGGCGAAATCCGGCGCATCGGGGACCACGTCCGGCCGAAGTCGCGGGACTTCGACAGCACGATCGGCGACTCGACGAAGGCCCCGGACGGGTCGTAGGTGAACTGCGTCCAGGTCACGTAGACGTCGCCGGACACCGGGTCGGCGGCGATCCACTCCTTGTCGTTGAAGATGTTCGTCGGCGTCGGCGTGCCCGCCGGGGTGACGCCGTCGAGGTGCAGGATCGCCGGGTCGCCGAAGCTGCGCCCGCCGTCGTGGGAGACCGACACCGCGATGCCGCTGGCCAGCTGCTGGTCGTCGGGCACCGCGGCCCGGCTGAACACGAGGGTCGCGTAGTAGACGGTGTTGTGCGGCCCGAAGGCGATCGCGGGGTCGCCGGCGGCGTCCATGTAGGACAGCGGCGCGGCGGCGCCGGTCGGGAAGTCGAGGTGCGGCAGCTGGACGTTCGCCCAGGTCCGGCCGCCGTCGAAGGAGGTGTAGGCGAAGCCGCCGGAGTCGTTGCGCGCCTCGCGCGTGTTGTACAGCCGGTAGTCGTTCGACCCGGCGACGATGTTGCGCGGGTTCTCCGGGTTGACCGCGACGGTCGTTTCGTTCTGGGCGGTGCTGCAGCCGGTCTGGCTGCCGGTGGGCACGATGGTGTCCCCGTCGATGACGTCGGTGTTCGGCGCGAGCGGCCGGTACGGGTTCGGCTTGCCGATGTAGGTCTGGCAGAGCGCGGACAGCGCGGGGTTGTCGCCGTCCTCCTCTTCCTCCTCGGCGAACTGCTCCTTGAGCAGCCGGTTCGGCACGGTGTGCCGGGGCTCGGCGGCGAGCCGTTGCTTGCCGGCGTGCGGGTTCACCGGCAGCGGCGACCCGGCCGCGTGCGCGGCGGGCGCGAGCACCAGCGGCACCAGGAGCGCGGTGCAGGCGATGACGATTCTTCGCCTGGCGGACGAAACACCCAAGGACATCGGAAAGTCCTTTCCCAGGAAGGTCTCCAGCCGACCCAGGCTTGACTTCCGCACGCCGCCGGTCAACCGCCGGAAGTGTGGAGCCGGACATACCGGTTTTTCGGTAATTTGAAACAATGATCGACTACGGCCTCGACCTGTCCGCGGTGGACCGCGACCACGCGTTGCCCGACCTGGCCACCGGATCGCGCACCTCGCCGGCGGCCGCCCGGGTCTTCCGCTAGGCCATGGCGTCGTCGAGCGCCTTGGTGATCCGCTTCAGCGACACCGGGTGCGCCGTTCCCAGCGTCTGCGCGAAGAACGACACCCGCAGTTCCTCGATCATCCAGCGCACCTCGCGCAACGCCGGGGACGACGTGCCCGGCGGCAGCGAAGCCAGCGCGTCCTCGTACTCGCGGGTGATCCACGCGATGTCCGCCGTCCGCTGCAGGTCGCGGGTCGGCTCCGAAACCAGCTTCTCCAGCCGGCGGGAAATACCCTGCAGGTACCGGACCACGTGCCGCAGCCGCGCCGCGCCCGTCTCCGTCACGAAGCCGGGGTAGACCAGCGAAGACAGCTGGGTGCGGATGTCGGCCAGTGACTCCGCCGGGCCGCGCGTCGACGGCAGCTGCACCTCGACGTCGTTCGCCGCGCGGAGGATCTTCTCCACGTCCGCCAGGACTCCGAGCACCTCGGGGTGCAGGCCCGCGCGGACCTTCTCCAGCAGCACCTTGAAGCCGGTTTCGTCGAACACCGGGCCGCCGCCCGCGGCCATCAGGGCGTCCACCGCGCAGTCGACGCAGTCCTCCAGCAGCGCGGCCACGCTGCCGTGCGGGTTCCGGTTCAGTGCCAGCTTCGAGGAGTTGGACAGCGACCGCGTGATGAACTTCATCGGCGAGTTCAGGTTCAGCCGCAGCATCCGCCGCGTGCCCGCCCACATCGCGTGCGCCTGCTGGGCCGGGGTGTCCAGCAGCCGCACCGCCACCGAGGCGCCCTCGTCGACCAGCGCCGGGTACGCCTTGACGTCGTGGCCGCGCTGCGTCGATTCGAACACCTTCGGCAGCGCACCGAACGACGGCTTGGTCAGCCCGGCTTTCTCCAGCGTGTTCGCGGCCTTCGAGATCGTCTCCCGGACCTTCGGGGCCAGGCGTCGCTGCAACGCGGAAACGTCCTTGCCCTCGGCGACCTTCCTGCCGCGCTCGTCGACCACGCGGAAGGTCATCTTCAGGTGGTCCGGCACCGATGCCGGGTCCCAGTCCGCGTACGGCACCGTGATCCCGCGCCAGGCGCGCAGCTCGCGGCCGAGCACCTCCAGCAGCGGACCGTCCGAAGGCGACACTCGCGAAAGGACGTCCCGCGCGGTGTCCGGCGCCGGGACGAAGTTGCGCCGCAACGCCTTCGGCAGCGACTTGATCAGCTGCGTCACCAGTTCCGCGCGCAGGCCCGGCACCTGCCAGTCGAACCCGTCCGGCGTCACCTGGTTCAGCACCGGCAGCGGGACGTGCACGGTGACGCCGTCGGCGTCCGCGCCCGGCTCGAACTGGTAGGTCAGCTTGAAGACCTGCGTGCCCTGGGTCCACGAGTCCGGGTAGTCGCCCTCGCGGACGCTGCCCGCGGACTCGTTGATGAGCATGGACTTCTCGAATGACAGCAGGTCCGGTTCGGCGTGCCGCGCCTTCTTCCACCAGCTGTCGAAGTGCCGCACCGAGACGACGTCCGCCGGCACCCGCGCGTCGTAGAACTCGTACAGCGTCTGGTCGTCGACCAGGATGTCCCGCCGCCGGGCGCGGTTTTCGAGGTCCTCGACCTCTTCCAGCAGCGCCCGGTTCTCGGCGAAGAAGTGGTGGCGCGTCTGCCAGTCACCCTCGACCAGCGCGTGCCGGATGAACAGCGCCCGCGACAGCTCCGGGTCGATCCGGCCGTAGTTGACGCGGCGGTCGGCGATCAGCGGGACGCCGTACAGCGTCACCTTTTCGGTCGCGATCACCGCGCCCTGTTTGCGTTCCCAGTGCGGCTCGGAATACGACCGCTTGACGACGTGCCCGGCCAGCGGCTCGACCCATTCGGGCTCGATGCGCGCGTTGACCCGCGCCCACAGCCGGGACGTCTCGACCAGTTCCGCCGACATCACCCAGCGCGGCTGCTTCTTGAACAGCGCCGAACCCGGGAAGACGCCGAAACGGGCGCCGCGCGCGCCCAGGTAGTCGCCCTTCGCCGGGTCCTTGAGGCCGATGTGCGAGAGCAGCCCGGCGATCAGCGACGTGTGCACGCGCTGCGGGTCCACCGGCGACGCGTTCGTGTTCAGCGAGATGCCGAGCGGCTTGGCCAGCTGGCGCAGCTGGCTGAAGATGTCCTGCCACTCGCGCAGCCGCAGGTAGTTCAGGTACTCCGTGCGGCACATGCGGCGGAACTGGTTGCCGGACAACGCCTTCTGCTGCTCGGCGACGTACTCCCAGAGGTTCAGGTAGGCCAGGAAGTCCGACGTCGGGTCGGCGAACCGCGCGTGCTGGGCGTCGGCGGCCTGCTGCTTCTCGGCCGGCCGCTCGCGCGGGTCCTGAATGGACAGTGCGGCGGCGATGATCATCACTTCGCGGACGCACCCGTTCTTCGCGGCTTCCAGGACCATCCGGCCCATCCGCGGGTCGACCGGCAGCTGCGCGAGCTTGCGGCCGATGTCGGTCAGCGTGCGGTCCGAACTCGTCGAGGAGAACGCGCCCAGCTCCTGCAGCAGGCCGACGCCGTCGCTGACCTGGCGGCGGTCCGGCGGCTCGACGAACGGGAACGCGGCGATGTCGCCGAGGCCCAGCGACGTCATCTGCAGGATGACCGAGGCCAGGTTGGTGCGCAGGATCTCGGGATCGGTGAACTCGGGCCGGCTTTCGAAGTCCTCTTCGGAATAGAGCCGGATGCAGATGCCGTCGGACGTCCGGCCGCAGCGGCCCTTGCGCTGGTTCGCCGACGCCTGCGACACCGGTTCGATCGGCAGCCGCTGCACCTTGGTGCGGTGGCTGTAGCGCGAGATCCGCGCGGTGCCCGGGTCGACGACGTACTTGATGCCCGGCACGGTCAGCGACGTCTCGGCGACGTTCGTCGCGAGCACCACCCGGCGCCCGGTGTGGGACTGGAAGATGCGCTGCTGCTCGGCCGAGGACAGCCGCGCGTACAGCGGCAGAACCTCGGTGTTGCGCAGGTTCGCCCGGTTCAGCACGTCGGCGGTGTCGCGGATCTCGCGTTCGCCGGAGAGGAACACCAGGATGTCGCCGGGGCCCTCGGCGCACAGCTCCTCGACGGCGTCGAGGATGCCCTGCGTCTGGTCCCGCTCGTCGGCGGCTCCATCGTCGTCGGAAGGGTCGTCAGGGTCGACGAGCGGCCGGTAGCGGGTCTCGACTGGGTACGTCCGGCCGGAGACCTCGACGATCGGGGCGTCGTCGAAGTGCTTCGAGAAGCGCTCCGGATCGATTGTCGCCGAGGTGATGATGACCTTGAGGTCGGGGCGGCGCGGCAGCAGCTGCTTGAGGTAGCCGAGGATGAAGTCGATGTTGAGGCTGCGCTCGTGGGCCTCGTCGATGATCAGCGTGTCGTACTGGCGCAGCGACCGGTCGGTCTGGATCTCGGCCAGCAGGATGCCGTCGGTCATCAGCTTGACCAGGGTGTCCTGGCCGGACTGGTCGGTGAACCGCACCTTGTAGCCGACGGTGTCGCCGAGCTCGGTCTTCAGTTCGCTCGCGATCCGGTCGGCGACCGTGCGCGCGGCGAGGCGCCGCGGCTGGGTGTGCCCGATCTGGCCGCGGATGCCGCGGCCGAGCTCCAGGCAGATCTTCGGCAGCTGGGTGGTCTTGCCGGAGCCGGTCTCCCCCGCGACGATCACGACCTGGTGCTTGCCGATGGCCGCGGCGATCTCGTCCTTGAGCCGGCTGACCGGCAGCTCTTCGGGGTACTCGATCTTGGGCACGCTCTCGCGCCGCGACTGCACGCGCAGCTCCGCCTTGTCGACGTCGGCGGCGATCTGCGCGAGGGCGGAGTCGCGGTCGCGGGCTTTGCGGGCGCCTTCGAGCCGCCGGCGCAGCCGCTGCTCGTCGCGCGGCATGAGCTCGGGCAGGCGCGCTCGCAGCGCGGTGAAGGGGGATGGCTCGGACATTCTTGGTCCGAGGATAGCCGTGCGTGACGAACCGGGCTCCCGAATATCCCCGGCGCGTGACCGGGCGCACCTCCGGAAGGCCCGCGCCGACGGTCCCCGGCCGGGCCGGGCCGGCACCTCACACCCGCTGCAGGGACTCCGGCCCCAGGTCGGCGAGGGTGCGGTGGCCCGACAACCCCATGGTCAGGTCGAAGTCCGCCAGCAGGCTGCGCAGGACGTGCCGGACGCCGGCCTCGCCCGCGTGGGCCAGGCCGTACACCCACGGGCGGCCCACCAGGACCGCCCGGGCCCCGAGAGCCAGCGCCTTCAGCACGTCCGAGCCGGTGCGGACGCCCGAGTCGAACAGCACATCCAGCCGGTCGCCGACCGCCGCGACGATGGGCGGGAGGGCCTCCAGCGCGCCCAGGGCGCCGTCGACCTGACGGCCGCCGTGGTTGGACACCACGATGCCGTCCATGCCCGCCTCGGCCGCCCGGCGGGCGTCCCCGACGTGCTGGATGCCCTTCAGGACGATCGGGCCGTCCCAGTGCTCGCGCAGGAAGGGCAGCTGGTCCCAGGTCCGGTCGGTGCCGGTGAGCATGCCGATCCAGCGCAGGATCGCCATGTTCAGGTCCTCCTCCGGCGTCTTCTCCAGCAGGCCGCGGAACACCGGGTCGGTGAACGGGACCGCGCAGCCCTCGCCCTTGAGGAACGGCAGGTACGCCTGGTCCAGATCGGACGGCCGCCAGGCCAGCGTCCACGTGTCGAGCGTGACGACCAGCGCGGTGTAGCCCGCGTTCTTCGCCCGGGTCAGCAGGCTCGCGCAGACGTCGTTGTCGCCGGGCCAGTACAGCTGGAACCAGCGCGGGCCGGCACCGTTGGCCGCGGCGGCGTCCTCGATGCCGGTCGAGGAGGCCGTGGACAGGATGAACGGCAGCCCGACCGAGGCGGCGGCGCGGGCGGTCGCGGACTCCGCGTCCGGGTGCACGATCGACTGGACGCCGACCGGCGCGACGGCCACCGGCGCCGGCAGCCGGGTGCCGAGCACGGTCGTGGCCAGGTCGCGGTCGGTGGCGCCGGTCAGCATCCGGGGCACGACGCGCCAGCGGTCGAACGCCTCGCGGTTCGCGCGGGCGGTCGCGCCGGAGCCGGCCGCGCCCGCGACGTAGGAGAACGGCCCGGGCGCCATGACCTCGCGGGCCGACGCTTCGAGCTTCGTCGCGTCGGTCGAGCACGGCGGCAGCTGACCTCCGAGTCCCTGCAGGTAGATCTCGTTCTGGTAGCTGCCGAAGCGTTCGGTCACGGTTGCCTCCTCGCGTTCGAGGGGGCACTGTACCCGCCGGTAGTTCACCCGGCGCCGGGAAGTGACCCACGGGTAACCTGAGGCCGCCGACGTCCCCGGAGGAGAAGTCATGCGCGCGTACGACGTGGTCCTGTTCGGCGCCACCGGGTTCACCGGCGGCCTGACCGCGGAACACCTGGCCCGCCACGCACCCGCGGACCTGCGCTGGGCCCTGGCCGGGCGCAACCGCGGCAAGCTCGAAGCCGTCCGGACGGCCCTCGCCGCGATCGACGACCGGTTCGCCTCGCTCGACCTGCTCGTCGCCGACTCCGGCGAGCCGGCGTCGCTGCGGGCCGTCGCCGAGGCCGCCAAGGTGGTGATCACCACCGTGGGGCCGTACCTGACGCACGGCGAGCCGCTGGTCGCGGCCTGCGCCGACGCCGGCACCGGCTACGTCGACCTGACCGGCGAACCCGAGTTCGTCGACCGGATGTACCTCGCGCACGACCGGCGCGCCCGCGAGACCGGGGCGCGGCTGGTGCACGCGTGCGGGTTCGACTCCATCCCCCACGACCTCGGCGCGTGGTTCACCGTGCAGCAGTTGCCGGAGGGCGTGCCGCTGCGGGTCGACGGCTACGTCCGGGCCGGCGGGATGCCGTCGGGCGGCACCGTGCTCAGCGCGCTCACCATCATGTCCCGGCTGCCGGCCGGGGCCCGGGTGGCGCGTGAGCGGGCCGCCGCCGAGCCGCGGCCGGCCGGGCGGTTCGCGCGGGCCCCGCTCGGGCGCCCGCACCGGGTCGCCGACCCGGGCTGGTGGGCGGTGCCGCTGCCGACGATCGACCCCGAAGTCGTCCGCCGGTCGGCCGCCGCGTCCGAGCGCTACGGGCCCGACTTCACCTACCGGCACTTCGCCGCGGTCAAGCACCTGCCGGTGCTGGC
This sequence comes from Amycolatopsis sp. NPDC004625, assembly GCF_040609695.1. Taxonomy (NCBI): domain Bacteria; kingdom Bacillati; phylum Actinomycetota; class Actinomycetes; order Pseudonocardiales; family Pseudonocardiaceae; genus Amycolatopsis; species Amycolatopsis sp. NPDC004625. Next base: position 56,118 of record NZ_JBEXKX010000023.1, on the reverse strand, counting down.
CGGCGGGGTCGCCGGGGCGGGCGCGCTGCTCGCCGCGGCGCAGGTCCCGCCGGCCCGGCGGGCGCTCTCGCGGCTGCTCGCGCCCGGCAGCGGGCCGAGCCCGGAGCGCCGCGCGCGGTCGTGGTTCTCGGTGCGGTTCTTCGGCGAAGGCGGCGGCTCGCGCGTGGTGACGGAGGTGTCCGGCGGCGACCCGGGCTACGACGAAACGGCGAAGATGCTCGCGGAATCGGCGTTGTGCCTGGCGACCGACGACCTGCCGGAAACGGCCGGCCAGGTGACGACGGCGACCGCGATGGGCGGCGCCCTCGTCGACCGCCTCACCAAAGCCGGCCTCCGCTTCACCGTCGTGAGTGGTAAGGCGGGTTAGAACCCTCCTTACCACTCACGAGGCTTTCACGCTTTCACAGCAAGGGTGCGTGAAATTCCGCTGCTGTGATGGAACTTCTGCCGCTCCGAAACCGCGGTTAGCGTCGATCGGGTTCTCCCTTTCCCCTTCGCGTTTTCCCAAGGAGCGTCATGAGATTGCCCCAACGGTTCGCCGCGCTCGGCGGGGCGACGGCGGCGGGCATGGTGGTGGTCGGCATCGCCGTCGCCGCGCCCGCGCAGCCCGCCCCCGTGCCCCCGCCGTCCGCCGCGCAGGCCCAGGCCGACGCCACCGGCGCCGCCGCGGGCCTGGTCGCCGCCCGGCCCGCCGCCCTGCACGCCGGCAAGCACGACAGGTTCGTGCAGCGGGACGTCCGGTCGGCGGCCGGCCTGTCCTACGTCGTCTACGACCGCACCTACGACGGCCTGCCCGTGATCGGCGGCGACCTGGTCATCGCCACCGACGCCACGGGCACCGTGAAGACCACCTCGGTCGCGCAGCAGCAGGCCCTCGGCGACCTCGACGTCCACGGCGCGAAACTGTCCGCCGCGCAGGCCGATGCCGTGGCGCGCAAGCAGGTACGCGGGCCGAAGAGCCTTCCCGGCGGACAGCTCGTCGTCGTCGCCGACGGCACCGGGCGCCTCGCCTACGAGAGCAACGTCGAAGGCACCGACGAGCACGGCGAGCCGAGCAGCCTGAGCGTGTACGTCGACGCCGTGGACGGACGCGTGCTGCGGACCGTGCAGCACGTCGCCGCGGGCACCGGCACCGGCAAGTGGAACGGCCCGTCGCCGCTGCCGCTGAACACGACGAAGTCCGGCAGCACGTACTCGATGGCCGACCCGGACACGCCGAACCTGGACTGCCGCAACTACAGCAGCGACTCCGTCCTCACCGGCCCGGACGACAGCTGGGGCAACGGCACCGGCACGAACATCGAAACCGGCTGCGCCGACGCGCTGTTCGTCGCCCAGACCGAGAAGAAGATGCTCTCGGAATGGGTGGGCCGCAACGGCTTCACCGGCAACGGCGGCGCGTGGAAGATCCGCGTCGGCCTCGACGACGAAAACGCCTACTACTACAACTCGCGCCCCGCGTACGTGAACCTCGGCCACAACCCGAGCGGCGAGTGGGTCGGCTCGCTCGATATCCTCGGCCACGAAATGGGCCACGGCGTCGACGACTACTCCGGGTCCGGCGGCTTCTCCGGCGGCGGCACGCAGGAGTTCGTCGCGGACACCTTCGGCACGGCGACGGAGTTCTACGCGAACGAGCCGTCCCAGTACGACCCGCCGGACTACGCGATCGGCGAAGAGGTCAACCTGGTCGGCACCGGCGCGATCCGGTACATGTACGACCCGTCGAAGGTCGGCGACCCGAACTGCTACTCCAGCTCGACGCCGAACGCCGAGGTGCACAAGGCGGCCGGGCCCGGCGACCACTGGTTCTACCTGCTCGCCGAGGGCAGCAACCCGACGAACGGGCAGCCGGCGAGCTCGACGTGCAACAACAGCACGGTGGCCGGCCTCGGCATCCGCAAGGCGATCAACATCATGCACGGCGCCCTGCAGCTGAAGACGTCCGGCAGCAGCTACCTGCGCTACCGCACGTGGACGCTGCAGGCCGCGAAGAACCTGTACCCGGACAGCTGCGCCGAATTCGACGCGGTGAAGGCGGCGTGGAACGCGGTGAGCGTCCCGGCGCAGTCCGGCGACCCGACGTGCACCGGCACGCCACCGACCACGACGACGACCCCGCCGACCACCACGACGCCCCCGGGCGGGTGCAGCGGCCAGCTGGTGCAGAACCCGGGCTTCGAGTCGGGCCAGGCGTCCTGGACCGATCCGAACACGACGATCGGCCAGTGGGGCAGCCAGGCGCCGACGCACTCGGGCAGCTACGACTCCTGGCTGGGCGGCTGGGGTTCGGCGCACACGGACACGCTCACGCAGTCGGTCACCATCCCGGCCGGCTGCAAGGCGAGCCTGACGTTCTGGCTGCGGGTGTGGACGGCGGAGACCGAGAACGTCGCCTACGACAAGCTCGTCGTGTCCGCCGGTTCGGCGACCCTGGCGACGTACTCGAACCTCGACCGCAACTCCGCCTACGTCCAGAAGACGCTCGACCTGTCTTCGTACGCGGGCCAGACGGTCACGCTGAAGTTCGCCGGGACGGAGGACCAGTCGCTGCAGACGTCGTTCGCCGTGGACGACACCGGGGTCGCGCTGAGCTGACCCCGCGGGGCCTGCCACCTACTTTGGTGGCAGGCCCTCGTTGCGCGGGCCGCGTCCGGTATTCATGCTTACCCGGGTGGAGGCGATTCCCGCGGAGGTCGCCGCGTCGGTCCGGGAAGGACCGTTCGCCGCGGCCTTCGACCTGGCGATCCGGCAGCGCGGCCTGAGCCTGGAGGCGCTGCAGCGGCGGATGGCGATCCGCGGCGCCCAGGTCAGCCTGGCCACGCTTTCCTACTGGCGCCGCGGCCGCCGTCACCCGGAGGGCCGGCGTTCGCTGCACGCGGTGGGCGTCGCCGAAAGCTGCCTCGACCTGCCGCCGGACGCCCTGACGAGCCTGGTGACGCGGACGCGGGTGCGCCGGGCCGAGCCGTGGCCGTCCGGGGTGAGCCTCGCCAGCGCCCTCGGCTCGGAGCCGACGGACCTGGCGGCCTGCGACGGCATCGACCTCGACGGCAACGCCCGGCTGGCCCTGGTGTCGGTGCACCAGCGGGCGACGCTGGGCGCCGACCGCACCGAGCGGTCGGTGCGCACGGAGCTGGTGGTGACCAGCCAGGCCGACGGCGTCGACCGCTGGGTGTCGTTCTTCCGCCCGCAGACCGGCGGCGGCCACCAGCCGGTGCTGCGCGCGACGCACTGCTGCCGCCCGGGCCGCGTCCGCCGCGACCCGGCGTCCGAGCTGGTGGCCTGCGAACTGCGGTTCGACTACCCGCTGCGGGCGGGCGAGACGTACGTGTTCGACTTCGAGTTCGCCTACGACGGCGAGCCGCCGGAGACGAACTACCTGCAGTTCGGCGTGCGCGCGCCGGCGCGGCAGATCGTGCTGCAGGCGTGCTTCGACCCGGCGGCGGTCCCGGTGCGGTGCTACCGCTACGCCGGCGAGGCGGCGGCCCGGCCGGAACTGCCGGTGGGGCCGAGCGGGACGAGCCACATCGCGGTGCTGGACGCCCGGCCGGGGGTCTACGGGATGTGCTGGGAGTGGGACTGAACGACCTCGTAGTCGGCTTCGCGGAACGCCCCCACCCGCGACCGCAGCCGGCCGGTCGAGAACGGCCAGCTGAAACTGTTGCGGCCGTTGACGTCCGTGTAGTAGCTCGAACAGCCGCCGGACTGGTACACCGTGCCCGGCAGGGCCGCCTGGACCTCCGCGTTGAACGCCGCCTGGGCCTCCGGGCGGACCGACAGCGCCGTCCCCGCCGCGCGCAGCGTCCGGGTCACCGCCGCCACCGTGTGGCGCAGCTGGGCCTCCAGGATCATGAACGCCGACGAGTGCCCGGTGCCGAGGCTCGGGCCCAGCAGCAGGTACAGGTTCGGGAAACCGGCCACCGTCGTGCCGGCGTACGCCTGGGGACTGCCCTTCCAGTGGTCGTCGAGGCTGCGGCCGTCGCCGTCGAACACCCGGGCCGACACCGGCATGTCGAGGATGTGGAACCCGGTGCCGAAGATGATCGCGTCGACCTCGGCGGCCGAGCCGTCGGCACCGTGGATCGTGCCGCCGGTGACGGACCGGACCGCCGTCGGGTGAACGTCCACATGGGACTGCGTCAGGGACCGGTAGTACGTGTTCGACATCAGCAGGCGCTTGCAGCCCAGGGTGTAGCCGGGCGTCAACGCCTTGCGCAGCACCGGATCCCGCACGGTCCGGCGCAGGTGGGCGAGCCCGATCCGCTGCACCTGCCGCAGCAGCCACGGGTGCCGGAACCCGAAGCCGAGCGTCTCCATCGCGCCGTATTCCGCGCTGCGCAACGCCCGCTGCAGCGCCGGGAACCGCCGCAGGAGCAGCCGCTCGACACCCGGGACGTGGTGGTCCGGCTTGGGCAGCACCCACTGCGCCGTGCGCTGGAACAGGTGCAGCCGCCCCACCCGCGGCACGATCGCGGGGACGAACTGGACCGCCGACGCGCCGGTGCCGACCACCGCGACGCGCTTGCCCGCCAGGTCGTAGCCGTGGTTCCAGCGGGCGGAGTGGAAGACCTCGCCGGGAAAACCCGCGAGCCCCGGCAGGTCCGGGACCAGCGGTTCGTGCCAGGGGCCGGTGCCGGCGACCAGGACCCGGGCGCGGTACGGGCCCTGTGACGTCTTTAGTTCCCACCGCGCGTCGCGCTCGTTCCACTGCGCCCGCGTCACCTCCACGCCGTAGCGGATCTTTTCGGTGACGCCGAAGCGCTCGGCGGTGTCCCGCAGGTAGGCGCGGATCTCGCCCTGGCCGGCGAACGCGCGCGTCCACTCCGGATTGGGGGCGAAGGAGTAGGAGTACAGCGCGGACGGGACGTCGCACGCGCAGCCGGGGTAGGTGTTGTCGCGCCAGGTGCCGCCCAGCGCGTCCGCCTTCTCGAGCACGGCGAGGTCGCGGACCCCGGCCTGGCCGAGGCGGATGGCGGCGCCCAGCCCCGACGCCCCGGCTCCGACGACGAGGACCGCGAAGTCACGTTGTTCCATTTTTCGGAGACTAACAGTATCTGAATACTATGGGTACCCCGATTCCGGACCTCGCTAGAGTGCCCGCATGCCCCGACTCACCCGCGCGGAAAGCCAGGCCCGCACCCGCGAGCAGCTCGTCGAGACCGCCAAGCTGCTCTTCCTGCGCGACGGCTACTCGGTGACGTCGCTGGAGAAGGTCGCCGACGAGGCGGGGTACTCGAAGGGCGCGGTGTACTCGAACTTCCGCAGCAAGGACGAGCTCTGCCTGGCCGTGCTGGACCGGATCCACGACGAGCAGGTCGAACTGGTCGCCGAGGCGCTGGCCGGCGCCGAGGGCGTGGACGGGCTGCTCGCGGCGTTCCAGACCTGGGCCGAGCGGAGCATCGGCGACGAGGCGTGGACGGCCCTGGAGGTCGAGTTCGCCACGAACGCCCGGCGCGACCCGCACGTCCGGGCAGAGCTGGCCGCGCGGGACAAGGCCATCCGCGACACGATCGCCGGCCTGCTCACCGGGTACGCCGAGCGGTTCGGGATCACTCTCCCGATGTCGGCCGACGACGCCGCGACGGCGCTGCTCAGCCTGGGCATCGGGCTGGGTGTCCAGCGGGCGATCGACCCGACGATCCCGGTGTCCGTGCTGCCCGACGTCATCCGCCTCTTCGCCGGGGGCCGTTGACCGTCCTCTGAGGACCCTGCCGCAGTGGTCTGGACCGTTCACGAACATGAACGGATTCCGCCTCTTGTGGAGCCTGCTGACCCTTCGCTACCGTGTCGTTACGCCGCAGCTCCACCCACACACCCGTAACCGCCGTGATCCGACGGCGCATCCCGCGGAAGGGTTTCCTCCCCATGAGCAAGAAGTTGCGGCCGGTCTTCGTCGGCGCGCTCGGCGCGGCCTCCGTCGCCGCCCTCGTGATCACCACGCCGGCCCTCTCCTCGGCCGCACCCGCGCCCGCGTCGGTCGCCGGCGCCTCCGTGCTGGCCACCGGTGACCTCTCGGCCCCGGCCAAGAAGGAAATCGCGATGAAGCTGGTCTCCAGCGCGGAAAACTCCTCGCTGGACTGGAAGGCGCAGTACAAGTACATCGAGGACATCGGTGACGGCCGCGGCTACACCGCGGGCATCATCGGGTTCTGTTCGGGCACCGGCGACATGCTCGAACTCGTCGAGGCGTACACGAATTCGGTCCCGGGCAACCCGCTGGCCAAGTACCTTCCCGCGCTGCGCAAGGTGAACGGCACGGATTCGCACGCGGGCCTCGGCTCGGCGTTCGAAAGCGCGTGGAAGCAGGCCGCAGCGACGACGGCGTTCCAGACGGCCCAGAACAACGAGCGCGACCGCGTGTACTTCAACCCGGCGGTGAACCAGGGCAAGGCGGACGGCCTGAGCAACCTGGGCCAGTTCGCCTACTACGACGCGATCGTGATGCACGGCCCGGGCGACAGTTCGGACAGCTTCGGCGGCATCCGCAGCGCCGCGATGAAGAAGGCGAAAACCCCGGCCCAGGGCGGCGACGAAGCGACGTACCTGAAGGCGTTCTTCGCCGCCCGCAAGGTGATCATGAAGCAGGAAGAGGCGCACGCGGACACCTCGCGCGTCGACACCGAGCAGGCGAAGTTCCTGAGCGAGGGCAACTTCGACCTGCACACCCCGCTGAAGTGGAAGGTGTACGGCGACTCGTACACGATCAACTGACGCCGGTCACCGGGCCAGGAGCGCATCCGCCGTGCGGGTGTTCAGGATGCGCTCCGGTCCGATGCCCGCCTTGATCGCGCGCTCGCAGCCGTACCCCAGCCAATCCAGCTGACCCGGTGCGTGCGCGTCGCTGTCGATCGTGAAGTCGCAGCCGATCTCCGCCGCCATGCGCAGCAGCCGCATCGGGGGGTCCAGGCGTTCCGGGCGGGAGTTGATCTCCACCGCCACGCCGTTCTCGCGGCACGCCGTGAACACCTTCTCCGCGTCGAACTCCGACTCCGGACGTCCTCGCCCCACCACCAGCCGGCCCGTGCAGTGGCCCAGCACCCGCGTGTGCGGGTTGCGGACCGCCGCCACCATCCGGCGGGTCATGTCCAGGGACGACATCCGCAGCTTCGAATGGACGCTCGCCACCACGAAGTCCAGCTGCCCCAGCAGCTCGTCCTCCTGGTCCAGGGATCCGTCGTCGAGGATGTCGACCTCGATGCCGTGCAGCAGGCGGAAGGGCGCCATCAGCTCGTTGGCCTTCGCCACGATCTGCATCTGCGTGCGCAGCCGGTCCGCGGACAGCCCGTTCGCGACCGTCAGCCGCGGCGAGTGGTCCGTCAGCACCATGTACTCGTGGCCGAGGTCGCGGCCCGCCACCGCCATCTCGCCGATCGAACTGCCGCCGTCCGACCAGTCCGAATGGGTGTGGCAGTCACCGCGCAGCGCCGAGCGCAACGGCTCGCCGCTCGGCAGTTCCTTCTCGACGAGCTTCCCCCGGTACGCCGGGTCACGACCCGCCAGCGCGTCCTCGATGACCCCCGCCGTGGCCTTCCCGATCCCGGGCAACGACGTCAGCGTGCCGTTCTCCGCCAGCTGCGCCAGCTGCTCGGCGCCCGTCTTGTCGACGGTCGCCGCCGCGTTCCGGAACGCCCGGACGCGGTAGGTCGGTTCGCCCGCGCGTTCGAGCTGGAACGCGATCTCCCGCAACGCCCATGCCGGATCCATGGGACCTGTCTACCCCCTCCGGGGCAGTCGGTGCAGCTCGACGTCCACCAGGGCGCCGCCGTGCACCGAGGCCGTCTGGTACGTGCAGTACGGCTGGCGGCGCCGGTCCGTCGGCGAACCCGGGTTCAGCAGCCGCAGGCCGGACGGCGCCACCGTGTCCCACGGGATGTGGCTGTGCCCGAAGACGAGCACGTCGGTGTCCGGGAACTGCGCGTCGCACCGCTGCTCACGGCCCTGCTTCGCGCCCGTCTCGTGGATCACGGCCAGGCGCACGCCGCCGAGCTCGGCCCGGGCGACTTCCGGCAGCCGGGCCCGCAGCGCCGGGCCGTCGTTGTTGCCGTACACGCCGATCAGCCGCTTGCTGCGCGCCTCGAGCTCGTCCAGCAGGGCCACCTCGACCCAGTCGCCCGCGTGCACGACGACGTCGGCGGCCGCCACCTCGGCCCACACCCGCGGCGGCAGCTCGCGGGCGCGGGCCGGCAGGTGGGTGTCCGAGATGAGCAGCAGCCTCATCCGATGGCCTTCAGCACCCGGTCGAGGAACCCGCCGATGTGGTCGCGCAGCAGCGCGGCCGCGCCCTCGGCGTCCCCCTTCTTCGCCGCCGCGAGGACCGCCTTGTGCTCGGTCCACTCCTTCTTCCAGCTGGGGTTGGCCTCCCAGCCGACGACGCTGATCAGCGCCGCGCGGTCCTTGAGGTCGTCGAGGATGCTGACCAGCAGCGGGTTGCCGCAGCCCGAGTAGAGGGCGCGGTGGAACCGGCGGTTCAGCAGGCTGAGCGCGGCCTGGTCCTTGTCCGCGATGGCCGTCGACGCCTCCTTCAGCGCCTCGGCCGCGTCCTCCAGCAGCTCCGGGTCGCGCCGCTCGACGGTCCGGCGGACGGCCTCGGGTTCGAGCACCATCCGCACGTCGTAGACGGACTTCGCGAGCTCGGCGTCGACTGTGATCACCGACGCGCCCTTGTACGGGCTGAACGTCACCAGGCCGGAGTTCGACAGCACCTTGAGCGCCTCGCGCACCGGCGTCTTCGACACGCCGAGCTTCGCGGCCAGCTCCGCCTCGACGAGCGGCTGGCCGGGCACCAGTTCCCGGGTCAGGATGCCGCGGCGGATCTCCTCCAGGACCACTTCGGTCCGGGAGGCGGGCAGGCTGAACGTCCCGGTCATGGCGCGCTCCCTCGATCTGTGAACCCCAATTCAACCAGGCCCCTCGATCGTATATCAGATGCCATACTGGACGGCATGAAGCAACCCGAGGAACTCCGCAGCCACCGGTGGTTCGGCGGCGACGAACTGCGCAATTTCAGCCACCGCGCCCGCAGCCGCCAGCTGGGCTACAACCCGGAGGAGCACCTCGGCAAACCCGTCATCGGCATCCTCAACACCTGGTCGGACATCAACCCCTGCCACATGCACCTGCGCGAACGCGCCGAGCAGGTCAAGCGCGGGGTCTGGCAGGCCGGCGGCTTCCCGCTGGAGTTCCCGGTCGCCACGCTGTCGGAGACCTACCAGAAGCCGACGCCGATGCTCTACCGCAACCTGCTGGCCATGGAGACCGAGGAAATCCTCCGCTCCTACCCCATCGACGGCGCCGTCCTGATGGGCGGCTGCGACAAGACCACGCCGGCGCTGCTGATGGGCGCGGCCAGCGCGGGCCTGCCCGCCATCTTCGTCCCGGCCGGGCCGATGCTGCGCGGGCACTGGCGCAACGAGGTCCTCGGCAGCGGCACCGACATGTGGAAGTACTGGGACGACAAGCGCGCCGGGCTGATCGGCGACGCCGAAATGTCCGAACTGGAACGCGGGCTGGCCCGCTCGCCGGGCCACTGCATGACGATGGGGACGGCGTCCACCATGACCTCGGCCGCCGAGGTGCTCGGCGTGACGCTGCCGGGGGCCGCGTCGATCCCCGCCGTCGACTCGGCGCACCACCGGATGGCCGCGGCCAGCGGTGCCAGGATCGTCGGCATGGTCTGGGAAGACCTCACCATCACGCAGGTGCTGGACAAGCGGGCGTACGAAGACGCCATCACCACCGTGCTCGCGCTCGGCGGCTCGACCAACGCCGTGATCCACCTGATCGCGATGGCCGGCCGCAGCGGGATCCCGGTTTCGCTCGCCGACTTCGACGCGATCGCCCGGCGCGTGCCGGTGCTGGCCAACATCCGCCCCGGCGGCGACTGGCTGATGGAGGACTTCTACTACGCCGGCGGCCTGCCCGGGCTGCTGTCGCGGCTGACCGACCTGCTGCACCCCGAGCGCCCCACCGTCACCGGCCGCACCCTCGGCGAGAACCTCGCGCAGGCGCAGGTGCACAACGACGACGTCATCCGCACGCGGGCCAACCCGGTCGCGGCCGAGGGCGGGGTCGCGGTGCTGCACGGCAACCTGGCGCCGTCCGGCGCGGTCATCAAGCACATCGCGGCCGAGAAGCACCTGCTGACGCACACCGGCCCGGCCGTCGTGTTCGAGAACTACCCCGACCTGAAGAAGCGGATCGACGACCCGGCGATCACCGCGGACTCGGTACTGGTGCTGCGCGGTTCCGGCCCGCTCGGCGGCCCCGGCATGCCCGAATACGGGATGCTGCCGATCCCGGCCCACCTGCTCGAACAGGGCGTCCGGGACATGGTCCGGATCTCCGACGCGCGGATGAGCGGCACGAGCTACGGCGCCTGCGTGCTGCACGTGGCGCCCGAGTCGCACGTCGGCGGCCCGCTGGCGCTGGTCCGCGACGGCGACCTGATCACCTTGGACGTCCCTTCGCGCACCCTGCGGCTCGAGGTGTCCGATGCCGAGCTCGAGCGACGGCGTGCGGAATGGACGGCCCCGGCGCCCCGGTTCGAACGCGGTTACGGCGCGCTCTACAGCGAACACATCACGCAGGCCGACGAAGGCTGTGACTTCGATTTCCTCGCCCGGGCGGGCCACAATCCCGAGCCCGACGCGGGCTGAGGTCCGATTCATCCCCCGTCAGGGCGAGTCGTACGGCTTGTCCGGGTGCCCCGTACGCTGATCCCGTCACCGGCGCGACCCGGCGCCGCGTTGAAGGGGTGGAGAGTTGCCGTACGAACCGCGCTGGCCCGACTCACACGGTGAGCAGACCGACGTCCTCCCGGTCGTCGGGCCCGAACCGGAACCGGGCCCCGGCCGCACGTCGAAGCGCTCCTACCGCAAGGCCGGCCTGATCGCCGGCGGGGTGTTCGGGCTGCTCGTCGCGGGCTACGGGATCGACCTGCTGATCAGCCAGGGCAGCGTGCCGCGCGGGGTGACCGTGGCCGGCGTCGACGTCGGCGGGATGGGCCGCGAAGCCGCCGAGCAGGAACTGCGCGGGCAGATCGAGCCGCGGCTGACCCGCCCGGTCGCCGTCACCGCCGGCGACGTCCGGGGCACGCTCTCGCCGACGCTCGCCGGGCTGAAGCTCAACTGGCCGCAGACCCTCGACCAGGCCGGCGAGCAGCCGCTGAACCCGTTCACGCGGCTGGCTTCGCTGTTCTCCAGCCGGGAGGTCGGCGTCGTCAGCCGCGCCGACGACGCGAAGCTGACCGCCGCGCTGGAGCAGCTGCGCGGCCAGGTCGACCGCGAACCGGCCGAAGGCACCGTGAAGTTCGACGGCGTGCAGCCGGTCGCCGTGCCGCCGAAGGCCGGGCAGAAGCTGGACGTGCCGGGCGCGACCGCCGCCGTCGTCGAGAAGTGGGCGAGCGGGGAAACCCTGGCCCTGCCGGTGACCGACACGCCGGTGCGCACCACGCCCGAAGGCGTCCAGGCGGCGCTCGACGGGTTCGCCCGCCCCGCCGTCTCCGGCCCGCTGGTGGTCAAGGGCGAGGGCAAGAACGCCACCGTGAAGCCGGAAGCGATCGCCGCGGCGCTCACCTTCGAACCGGCCGACGGCGGCGGGCTGACGCCGAAGATCGACAACGCGAAGATCGCCGAAGCCGCCGGGCCGCAGCTGAAGTCCACCGAGAAGGAGGGCAAGGACGCGACCATCGTCTTCGAAGGCGGCAAGCCCGCGGTCGACCCCTCCACCGACGGCCGGACCATCGACTGGGACCCCAGCCTCAAGCCGCTGCCGGACGTGCTGAAGAAGACCGACGGCCGCGAGGTCCCGGCGATCTACAAGGACAGCCCGGCGAAGGTCACCACCGACCAGGCGAACCAGCTGGGCGTCAAGGAGGTCGTCGGCGAGTTCACCACCCAGAAGTTCGCCGCCGACTCCGGCGTCAACATCCGGGTCGTGGCCCAGAAGGTGAACGGCGCGATCGTCAAGCCCGGGGAAACCTTCAGCCTCAACGGTTTCACCGGCCCGCGCGGCACGGCCCAGGGGTACGTCGAGGCGGGCGTGATCAAGGACGGCGCTCCCGGGCGCGAGGTCGGCGGCGGCATCTCGCAGTTCGCGACCACGCTGTACAACGCGTCGTACTTCGCGGGCCTGAAGGACGCGGGGCACAAGGAACACAGCTACTACATCAGCCGCTACCCCGCCGCGCGCGAGGCGACGGTGTTCCAGAACCCCAACGGCTCCAGCGTCATCGATCTCAAGTTCACCAACGACTCGCCGACCGGCATCGCGATCCAGACGATCTGGACGCCGTCGTCGATCACCGTGAAGCTGTGGGGCACCAAGCGCTACACCGTCGAGTCGGTCGAAGGCGCCCAGACCAACCAGAGCGACCCGCCGACCAAGCCGGGCCCGGCGGAGAACTGCCACGCCTCGAACGGCGCCCAGGGGTTCACCACCAGCAACACCCGCGTGCTCAAGGACGCCGCCACCGGCCGCGAGGTCAGCCGGTCCACCCGGACCGTCCACTACAACCCGCAGCCGAAAATCGTCTGCGGAGAAGCGCAGTGACCTCCTAACGGCCGTTCACGCTGGGCGTCCGCGGCGGTACCCTGAGTGCCCATGAGCGGACGCGCGGTGGGGTTCCGGGACGTCCTCGGCGTGACCGAATTCCGGGCCCTGTTCGCGGCCCAGGTCGTCTCCGTCACCGGTGACCAGCTGGCGCGGGTGGCGCTGTCGATCCTGGTGTACGACCGCACGAACTCGCCGGGCTGGGCCGCGCTGACCTACGCGCTGACGTTCCTGCCGGACCTCGTCGGCGGCCCCCTGCTGTCCGGGCTGGCCGACCGGCACCCGCCGCGGGCGGTGATGGTCCTGGCCGACGTCCTGCGGGCGCTCGCGGTGGCCGTGATGGCGGCGCCCGGCCTCCCGCTGCCGGCGGTGGCGGCGCTGCTGGTCGGCGTCCAGCTGCTCAACCCGGTGTGGAACTCGGGGCGGGCCGCACTGCTGCCGCAGGTGCTGCCCGGTGACAGTTTCGTGCCCGGGATGGGCCTGCTGATGATGCTGGTGCAGGCGGGCCAGGTCGCCGGGTTCGCGCTCGGCGGGCTGCTCGTGGCGGGCCTCGGCACCGGCGGCGCCCTGATGGCGGACGCGGCGAGCTTCGCGGTGTCGGCCCTGTTCCTGGTCAGCGGCGTGCTGCCGCGGCCGCCGCGGGAGACCTCCGGGGTCCGCTGGTGGCGGCACGTGCGGGCGGGCTGGACGGTGGTGGCCGGCGACCGGCGGCGGCTCGCGCTGGTGGCGCTGGGGTGCGTGTCGGGGCTCTACATCGCGGGCGAGGCGGTCGCCGCGCCGTACGCCGCCGAGCTCGGCGGCGGTGCGGTGGTGGTCGGGCTGCTGCTCGGGGCGTACGCGCTGGGGAACGTCATCGGCATGGCCGCGCTGTCCCGGATCCCGCCGTCGCAGCGCAGCCGCCTGCTGGGGCCGCTCGCGGTGCTGGCGTGCGCGGCCCTGCTGGGCTGCGCGCTGCGACCGGACCTGATGGCCACGTTGGCGCTGTTCACGCTGTCCGGGGTGGCCAGTTCGTACAACTTGATCGCGAACACGACGTTCGTGCAGCTGACGCCGGACGCCCAGCGTGCGCAGGCGTTCGGGTTCGCGTTGACGGCCCTGCGCGTGTCACAGGGCCTCGGCGTGGTGCTGGCCGGTCTGGCGGCCGAACGCGTGGCCCCGCACGGTGTGGTGGCCGGCGCGGGCGCATTGGGCGTCCTGGCGGCGCTGGGGGCGGCTCACCTGTGGCGGCAGGCGCAACCGGGTTCCCGGTGACCGGCAGGGGTGCCGGTCACCGGGGACCGGTCAGGACCGCGTCCAGTCGGTCGGGCACTCGGGCAGAGCTGGCGAGACGCCGGGGCGGGTCCAATCGGTGGGCAGCTCGCGGACGGTCCAGTCGGTCGGCAGTTCGCGGGTGGTCCAGTCCGTGGGCAGCTGCCGCGTGGTCCAGTCGGTCGGGATCGCGCGGGTCCAGTCGGTGGGGAGCTGCCGGGTCCAGTCGGTCGGCCGCTGCGCGCGCCGGCGGGACGGGACGATGTTGGCGTTGGGCAGGAAGTGCGACATGGTTTCTCCAGTTGGTGAGGGATGGTGCACGGTGCGTGACCGGACGGTAGCCCGACCAGCCTAGTGACACACCGCGTTCGTTCGATTACAGTGACGTTTTCCGCGAAGAGTTCCGTCCTGAGAAGAGGGGCGTTTCGTGGGATTGTCCGGGTCCCAAGGGCGAAAGCCCAGCTCAGAACGTCCACGATCAGGTATCCGTACGTGGGCGATGTGGAAGCTGGCCACTCCGGTGCTCGGCTACGTCCTCGTCGTCGACGCACTGGCGTTGGTCATGGTCCTGACGACGGCCGCGCTGGTGCCGATCACGGCCCAGTCGCTGCTCTGGTGCGGCCTGATCCTGGCCGGCGAAGTCGTGCACCTCGAAGCGGCACAACGCATCGAGCGCATCCGCGAGCTGGCCGCCGACGGCCGGCCGCACATGCACCTCCAGTCGATCTGGATCTTCGCCGGGCTCCTGCTGCTGCCCCCGCCACTGGCCACTGTGGTCATCGCCGTCAGTTACGCCCATTCGTGGGTACGTGTGTACAAACGGCGCGGTGTCATTCACCGGAAAGTGTTTTCCGGTGCCACGGTGATCCTCGCCTGCGCCGCCGCGGGCGCCGTTCTTTGGGCGGGCACCGGGCACGTGGCGCCGTACGTGCCCTACCTGGACGGGTTCGGCGGGATGACCGCGCTGCTGGCGTCCGGTCTCGTCTACTTCGGCCTGAACTACGTGCTCGTGATCGTCGTGATCCTGATGAGCAACCCGGGCAAGCCGCCGCGGCAGGCGTTCGGCAACCCGTCCGACGTGCTGATCGTGCTGGCCGCGGTCGGCGTCGGCTGCGGCATCGCGCTGGTGATGACGGTCCGGCCGTGGCTGCTGCCGGTGCTGATGGTGACCCCGGTGGCGCTCCACATCGGCCTGCTGCTCCCCCAGTTCCAGGCGGCGGCGCGCACGGACTCCAAGACGGCGCTGCTCGCCCCGGAGTTCTGGGTCCAGCTGGCCCGCAACGAGCTGGCCCGCGCGGCGGAGCTGTCCTCGACGGCGGGCGTGCTGATGATCGACATCGACCACTTCAAGGCCATCGACGACGGCAACGGCCACCTGGCGGGCGACGAGGTCCTGCGCGCGGTGGCGGCGGCGATCCAGAGCTCGGTCCGCGGCGGCGACTACGTCGGCCGCTTCGGCGGCGACGAGTTCGTGGTCCTGCTCCCGGGCACGACGAGCGCGGAGATCGCCTCCGTCGCCGACCGCATCCGCACGGCGATCGCCCGCATCGAGGTCCCGGTCCCGGTGATCCGCCCGGGCAAACCCGAGGTGATAACGGGCCTGACGGCCTCGATCGGCGCAGCGGTGTACCCGGAAACGGCAACGGAGTACACAATCCTCCTGCAGGCCGCGGACGACGCGGTGTTCGAGGCCAAAGCGGGCGGCCGCGACCGCGTGGTCCTGGCGACCGCCCGCACCGAGCTGACACGCCCGGAGATCCCGGACGCCCTCTGACGGCCTACGACAGCGTCGCCAACGACTCCGCGAGGGTCGCCTCGGACAGCTCGTCGTCCGCCACGTTCCCGGCCAGGTAAGCGCCGTAGGCGGGCAGGTCGAGGTGCGCGTGCCCGCACAACGCCGTCAGGATCACCTTCTCCTCTCCGCTTTCCTTGCACCGCAACGCTTCCCGGATGCAGGCCGCCAAGGCGTGCGTCGGCTCCGGTGCCGGGATGATGCCCTCCGACCGTGCGAACTGGACGCCGGCCGCGAAGCACTCCCGCTGGCCGATCGCGAGCGCTTCGATCAGGCCCAGCTCGTGGATGTGGGAAATGAGCGGGGACATCCCGTGGTAGCGCAGGCCGCCCGCGTGGATCGGGTCCGGGATGAACTCGTGGCCGAGCGTGTGCATCTTCAGCAACGGTGTGAGCCCGGCGGTGTCGCCGAAGTCGTAGGCGTACTTCCCGCGCGTCAACGACGGGCACGCGGCCGGCTCGACCGCGCGGATCACCGGGTCCATCCGGCCGGCCAGCTTTTCGCGCAGGAACGGGAAAGCCAGTCCGCCGAAGTTGGAGCCGCCGCCGGTGCAGCCGACCAGGACGTCCGGGGTGTCGCCGGCCAGCTCGAACTGCTTCAACGCCTCCTCGCCGATCACCGTCTGGTGCAGCAGCACGTGGTTGAGCACGCTGCCGAGCGCGTACCGCGTGTCCGGGTCCTGCGCCGCCTGCTCGACGGCCTCGCTGATCGCGATGCCGAGGCTGCCGGTCGAGTCGGGGTGCTGCTTGAGGATCGCGCGGCCGGACTCGGTCAGCTCGGACGGGCTCGGGTGGACGGTCGCGCCGAACGTCTCCATCATCAGCTTGCGGTAGGGCTTCTGGTCGTAGGACGCGCGCACCTGCCAGACCTCGCACTCCAGCCCGTACTGGGCGCAGGCGAAGGCGAGCGCGCTGCCCCACTGGCCGGCGCCGGTCTCGGTGGTCAGCCGCCGGACGCCTTCGGCCGCGTTGTAGAACGCCTGCGGCACCGCGGTGTTCGGCTTGTGCGAGCCGACCGGGCTGACGCCCTCGTACTTGTAGTAGATCCGCGCCGGCGTGCCCAGGGCCTTCTCCAGGCGGCGCGCGCGGAACAGCGGCGACGGGCGCCAGAGCCGGTAGACCTCCTGAACCTCCGCCGGGATGTCGACATAGCGATCAGTCGTCACTTCCTGGGCGATGAGCGCCTGCGGGAACAGCGGCGCGAGGTCTTCCGGCCCGACCGGCTCGCGGGTGCCGGGGTGCAGCGGCGGCGGTGGCGGCTCGGGCAGGTCGGGGATGACGTTGTACCACTGGGTCGGGAGATCGGCTTCGTCCAGGACGTATTTGGTCTGTTCAGCCATCACGCCTCCTTGGTCGGCCCTCCAACCTAGGCCGCTCCCGGCCGCGGAGCCAGTACGGTGATCGGGTGAGGCATCCGGTCCTGATCGACGCACCGTCCAACCTGGGCCTGCGGCCGCCGGCCGAAGGCGCGGTACCGGGCTGCTACAAGACGCCCGGTGTGCTGCGCGACCTCGGCATCCTGAACCGCCTGGGCGCGGCCGACGGCGGGGTCGTGACGCCGGGCCGGTACGTCGGCACGTGGCAGCCGGGTGACGGCGTCCGCAACTCGGCGGCGCTGGCCGCCTACACGCGCGCGCTGGCGGAGCGGGTGACGTCGGTCCGGTCGTCGGGCGGCTTTCCCGTGGTCCTCGGCGGCGACTGCTCGATCTCTCTGGGCGCGATGCTCGCGCTGCGGCGCGCGGGCCGGTACGGCATCGCGTACCTGGACGGTCACGACGACTTCCGCCACCTCGGCGTCGCGGAGCACGTCGGCGCGGCGGCGGGGGAAGACCTGGCGATCATGACCGGGCGGGGCGCCGCCGACCTGGCCGACATCGACGGCCTGCGCCCGTACGTCCGCGACGAGGACGTCCTGGTGCTCGGGGTGCGGTCGGCCGAGTCGGCGCAGCTGCGCGCCGCGGGGATCGCCCACGTCACGTCCGAAGCCATCATGGCCTCCGGTGTCACGCTTTCGCCGCCGTTCGAGAATCTGGACGGCTTCTGGGTCCACGTCGACATCGACGTGCTGGACCCGGTGTACGTGTCCGCAGTGGACAGTCCCGATCCGGGCGGCCTCGACCCCGACACGCTGGTGTCGGTGCTGCGGGACCTGCTGTCCCGGCCGGGCGCCGCGGGCTTCGAGCTGACCGTGTTCGACCCCGACCTCGACCCGGACGGCCGGCAGGCCGCCCTGGTCGCGGACATCCTGGAAAGGGCGTTGCGATGACCGGCCTCCCGATGTGGCACCCGCCGTCCGGCCGCGGCCCGGGGCTGGTGCTGATCCAGGAGATCTTCGGCCTGGACGACTACCTGCGTTCGGTCGCGGCCGACCTGGCGGCCGCGGGGTACGTGGTGGCCGTGCCGGAACTGTTCCGGCGCACGGCACCGGGCTGGTCGTCGACGCACGACGAAGCCGGCGTGGCCGCGTCGATGGAGGTGGCGGCTTCGTTCGACCCGGCGCTGGGGTTGTCGGACGTGCTCGACACGATGGCTCACCTGCGTGCGCTGCCCGAGGTTCCGGGCGGGGTGGGGGTGCTGGGCTTCTGCCTGGGCGGCTCCCTGGCCTTCGCGGCGGCCGCCGAGGGCGATCCCGACGTGGCGGTGTCGTTCTACGGCTCGGCCGTGGCGGGGCAGATCGCCGACCTCGCGCGGGTTTCGTGCCCGATCCAGTTCCACTTCGGCGGGCAGGACCCGTACATCCCGCGAGCGGACGTGGCCGTGGTGGCGGCCGCGGTGGCGGCGCACCCGGGCGCCGAGATCCACGTGCAGGAGGAGGCCGGGCACGCGTTCCACAACCACGTGGCACCGATGTTCCACCACCCCGCGGCGGCGGCCCGCGCGTGGGAGCTGACCACGCAGTTCCTGCGGCGGACGTTGCCGGCGTGACCCGGGCACCCACGCCGTGTGGGGAACTCCCTCCCGTTCCGGCAGCCAGGCCGCGTCGGTCACCGTTCACGAATTGCGGATCTGCTCGATGCGGGCCCGGAGCGCCGCGATCTGCGGGTGGCCGGGGTTCCCGGCCTTCGTGAAGCCCGCGTGGGCGCGCTGCAGGAGGGAAAGCCCGCGTTGGCGTTCACCATCGGCAACGTGGGCCATGCCGAGCCCGACGAGAGATGCGAGCAGGTCGGGGTGCCCGTCGCCCAGGATGCGCGTGCGACGCGCGACGACGTCCGTCCAGAGCTGTAGCGCTTTCTCCGTGTCGCCGGTCTTGAAGCAGGCTTTGGCCAGGTTGTCCCGGCAGACGAGGGTTTCCGGGTGATCGGCGCCGTGGATCCGTTCCCGATCGGCGGCCACCGCCTCGAGCATCGCCCTGGCCTCGTCGTGGCGTCCGATGGTGAGGTAGGCATGGGCCAGGTTGTTCCGGGTGCTGAGGGTGTCCGGGTGGTCGGGCCCCAGCACTCCGGTCCGGTCGGCCAGGAGGCGCTCGTGCAGCGGGATCGCGGTGGCCACGTCCCCGGCCGACTCGTGGGCGTTCGCGACGTTGTTGCGCAGGGTGAAGACATCCGGGCTGTCCGGCTCGAAAACTCGTTCGGCGGCGGCGAGCGCAGCCTGGTGTTGCGGGAGTGCCGTGGCGACGTCGCCGGCCCGCTCGTGGGCGCCGGCGAGGTTGCTGAGGTACCCGATCGTGTCCGGATGGTCTTCACCCAGCACCCGGACCCCTTCGGCGTGGACTTCCGTCAGGATGGCGATCGCCTTCGCCGCATCACCGGCGATGACCCACGCACCGGCGAGGCGGTTCCGGGCACCGAGGGTGTCCGGATGACTGTGCCCCATCACCCGTTCGTAGGTTTCCGCGGCGCTTTCGTAGAGGGTGATCGCCCCCGGAGAATCGCCCGCCCCCTCCAACGCCCGGGCGAGGTTCACCCGGCACGCCAACGTGCTCGGGTTGTCCGGGCCGAGCACGGTTTCGCAGTCGGGCAACAGGTCCCGGTACAGCCTGGCGGCCAGGGCGAAGTCGCCGGTGCGGGAATGGGCGGAGGCCAGGAACGCCCGGCAGACCAACGTCGTCGGGTGCTTGCGGCCCAGGGCCTGTTCGCAGTCCGCGACGATCTTCCGGTGTTCGGCGATGGCGTCCGCCACCCGGCCCGCCGACATGGTGGCCTCGGCGAGCTGCCGCCGGCAGGCGAGCGTGTCGGGGTGGAGCGGCCCCGACACCCGGGCGCGGGTTTCGAGGATCGCGGTGTACCCGGCGATGGCCTTCGCGAGTTCGCCCTGCGAGCGGTGGAGGTCGGCGAGACCGCCGCGAGCCGCCAGGGTTTCGGGGTGGTCCCGGCCCACGACCCGTTCCAGGGCTTCGGCCGTCGCCTGTTGCAGCTCGGCCGCGCGGGCGGCATCGCCGATCGTCGCGTAGGCCGACGCGAGTCTCACCCGGGACTTCAGAGTATCGCGGTGATCGGGCCCGAGGGTCCGGCTGCGCTCGGTGAGCGTGGATTCGTGGAGCGCGATGGCGCGGGTGAGGTCGCCTGCGGACTCGTAGCAGCCGGCGAGGCTGCTGCGGCACAGGAACGTCACCGCGTGGCCGGGTCCGAGCACCCGCTCGTACTGGGCGAGAACGGCCTCGTTCAGGGGAATGGCGCGGTCCAGGTCGCCGGCCGCGTGGTAAGCGGCCGCGAGGTTGTTGCGCACGGCCAGGATGTCGGGGTGGTCGGGTCCCCACCGGCGTTCGCCTTCGGCGACGATCTCCTCGAACATCGGGATGGCCCGGCCGAGTTGGCCCGCGGCGTTGTAGGCGCCCGCCACGTTGCTGCGGGCGGCCAGCGTCGACCGGTCCTGGTCTCCGAACACCCGCCGGGCGCTGTGCACGCAGCGCTCGAAGAGGTCGGTCGCGCCGGCGAGGTCACCCTGGTCGCGCAGGAACGAGCCGGCCTTCGTCAGGAGACGGCAGGTGTCGCCGAAATCGGTTTCCGGGTCGGTGAACCCGAAAAGAGCCTGCGCGTGCGGCAGGACGGCCGTGTATCGCTTCCAGGACCGGGGATCGCGGAAGTCGTGGTCGGCCAGGCCGGCGAAGAGGCGGGTGGTGGCGGCCGTGCGGGCGGCCGCGATCAGCTCGGGCCGGCGGTGGGGGTCGGCCGGGTCCGGGGTGCGCGTGACGGCCTGGACGAGCCGGTGCACCGCTATGTCGGCGGCAGTCAGCTTGATCATGCTGAAGGCGTGGAGCCTGCCCAGCGCGTCGAGGGTGTCCGGGTCGTCGAACAGCAGGCGCGGGACGCCGGCCGGGGCGTACCAGGCCAGCTGGCGCAGCACCGCCCCGGCCGCCGGGGTGGCGGCGAGGCGGTCGAAGGTGACGTGCCAGACCCGGGCCATCGTGCGCTGCGCGTCCCCGCCTTCGCCGGTCGCGGCGAACATCCGGGCGGGGTAGCGGGCGAGCAGGTCGAGGTAGGCGGCCGGCGTGATGCGCGTCTGCGCGAGGTAGGCGCCGGCCTGCTCCAGGGCCAGGGGCAGCCAGCCCAGCTCCTCGCACAGCCGGGTGGCGAGCGGGACGTCGGCCTCGGGCCAGTCCGCGACGACGACGCGCGTCAGCAGTTCCTCCGCGTCACCGGACGGGAGCACGTCGAGCGCCAGGGTGGCCGTGCCCCGCCAGCCGGTGCGCTGCCTCGCGGTGATGACGACGGTGCCGGAGGAGACCCGCGCGAGCACGGCCTCGGCGTCGGCGGGCGTGGTCAGGTTGTCGAGGACGAGCAGCCAGTCAGGGGTGCTGCCGAGCCACCGGATCGCCACTTCGACGCGCTCGCCGACGGGCAGGGCGGCGGCCTCCGGCGCCACGGCCACGGCGAGTTCGGCCAGCCCGGCCCGGATCGCGGCGGGCGTGTCCGCGGTGATCCACCAGGTGAACCGATCGGTGCGGCGGCGCGCGTACCGGGCCACGAGCGTGCTTTTCCCGACTCCGCCCAGCCCGTGCACGACGGCGACCGGCCCTTCCTCGCGGAGCAGGCGGTCCAGCGCGTCCAGTTCCGCGGAACGCCCGACGAAGAGCCCGGACACGGCCGGCACGCGCCCGACGGCCGGGTTCGCATCGATCCGGGGTGGGTGGAGGTGCACGCCTCCGGCAATCGTCCCGGCCTGGACGACGGACCCCGACACGAAGCCGCCGACGGTGTTCACGACCTCATCCACCGTCCGAGTATCCCGGGCGGGCTATCGTTTCCGCCATGCTCGATCGCATCCGCGGCCACGCCCGGGCCACGACCCTCCTGGCGACCGTGTTCGACTTCGACATCGCCCGCCTGGACCCGGTCGAGGAGGTCCACCTGGCCTCGGGCGGCAAGGTGCAGCTGATAGCGGGAGAAGCTTCGGGCGGAACGTTCTTCACCTGCGACGGCGGCCCGGTGTTGTACGCGAGTTCGGAGGGCACGGCCGGGATCATCGCCACCGACGTCGATGCGGCGATCCGGCTGGTGATCAGGGTGCCGACGTGGCACGACGTGGTGGCGTGCGCACCTGATCCCGACGCCATGCGCGGGGCCTTCGAAGCGTCGTATGCCGAGTTGCAGGAGGAGGAGCCGGAGATCGGGCAGCTCGGTTTCGAGGTTGCCGCGGAGCTGGGGCTCGGCGAGGTGGACGTCGAGGAGGTGCTGGCGTCGTTGGGCCGGTGCTTGACGGAGTTGTCGCCGAATTATGTGCTTCTCAACGAGAACGGCGACGAATACGACGCGCTGTGACCCGTCGATCCCTCACCCGGTCAATCGGTCTGACGGAACACCCGCGGCCAGGTAGTAGGCACGCAGGGCAGCCTCGCTGCCCGAGCCCAGTGCGGTCATGATCCGCTGGAAGCGCGGGGAGCGCAGGTCGCCGGCCACCGCGACGCGGGGTCGTTGGTCTGCGGGAGAGCAGTAGCCGTCCGCGCCGCGGACGAGATCGCCCGGTGGGGGCGCCGGCGCGTTCCCGAGATTGACGTAGGCCGCGTCTGCGGTGACCGTCAGCCGCTCGCCGTTCCGGGTCACTACATCGGCGGTGATCGTCGACTCGTCCCCGTGGAGGGTCAGGTGTTCGGCCGGCAGGAGCGTGACACGGGGATCATCGCGGATTTCTTCGACCTTGTGCGCGTCCGGCTCCGCAAAGACCAGGAGCAGGCGGGTGTTTGTGGTCGGGTGCGCGCGCAGGAACGTACCGGCCGGGCGGTCGCCGCCCGCGACGAGAAGCGTCCGCCCCTCGGCCGCTTCCCTTCCGGCCCGCCAGATCGGCGGCAACGCCAGGTCATCCGGAGCGGTGATCCAGGAGACGGCACGGGGACGGAGGGGATCGACTCCGGTGGCGACCACGGCGTACGGAGCGCTGAGGCGGCCGCCGGAGTCGAGCGTGACACTCGCGCGAAGGTCGTCCACGCGGAGCTCGGTGACCCGTGAGCCGAGTTCGAGGCGGCACAGGTCCGTGCTCGTCAGCTCGGCGGTGATGACGTCGGCCAGCTCCGAGCCGCTGACGTGGCCGCCCAGGACGTTGTTCAGCACCGGGATGCGGTAGAGGTTGCGGCACAGTTTGTCCGGTTCGATGAGAATCGAACGCAAACCGAGGTCGGCGCCCATTCGGGCCGCAGCGCAACCGGCCGGGCCTCCGCCGACGACGATCAAATCGGTGTCACAGCCGGCGTGAGGCGGTGCGTCTGCCACGAGGTCACTCCATCACGGGGGCGCCGAATCGAGCGGAAATCCGGGCCATCACCTGTTCGCTGGTGACGAGTTGACCAAGGCCGATCAGGCGGCGGGCGACGAGAAGCCCGGCATCGTGGACGTCCGGGCCGGCATCGCTGGCGCAGGCGTCGGTGACGATCCACGGCGCGTAGCCGTGCTCGAAGGCGTCCGCGGCGGATTTCAGAACGCAGCTCTCGGTGGCGATGCCGCAGAACACGAGATCGGTCCAGCCGGCCCTGCCGATCAGTTCGCGCGCCTCCGCGTTGAGAACCGTGTAGCCGATTTTGTCGACGACCGCATGCGCACGGAACGCGGCTTCGGCCAGCTCGGGAACAATATCGGTTTCCGGCGGCCCTTGGAGCTCACGCCAATCCAGGAAACGCTCGTAGGGGCTGTCCGGATAGTTGAAGTAGCGGGTGAAGACCACGGGGAGGCCCAGCGCGGACCACCGGGTGACCAGGTCTTCGATCGCGGGCACCACGTGCCGGCTGTGCAGGTTCACGAAACCGTTTTGCGCGTCCACCACGATCAGGGCGGCGCTGTCGATGCTCATCCGGTGTCTCTCCTGCCCCGTGTCCTCAGCCGGCGCCCTCGCGTAGAGCATCTTGCGCGGCTCGCAGCCGTTCGGCAAGCCCGCTCGTCTTCATGATGGCCTCCCGCATCAGGACGTGCTGCGCGGTCTCCTGGGCGCGAGCCGTGGAAAGCCGGGAATAGGCCGCTCGCAGAAAACGCCAGCCGTACTCGTCCGGTGTGGAGGGGTCCTGTCCGTCCTCGACCATCTGCTGGATCTGGCGGGTGAAGCACCACAGGGCCTGAACAGCCAGTTCACACCTGACCAGTTCATCGATGGTGAGGCTGCGCTCGCGGCAATGGGACGCGTAGGCGACTCCGGACCAGCTCGCATAGCCGGTCGAGACTCCCCGAACGCCGAAGGACACGATGTCCGGGTGGTCGAAACCTGTCGCGTAAAGGGACTCCTCGACCGAGCCGTCCAGAGGCGCCGGCCCACCGGGGGCACCACGATCGACCAGGATCGAGGGCGTGGACAGCAGCCGCACAGCGGTGGAATAGGCGTCTCCGGTCCAGGGACCAGAGGTGAGCCAGTACAGCGAAAGGACGTATTCGGGCTTACCGACCTGAACGCTTTCCCGGCCCAGAAGATCCGAGAGTTTGTCGCGCGCCCAAAGCAGATCAAGTGAATACGAACGGTACCGCCAGACGGCGAGTTCGGTGAGCGACGGGGGCTCGCGCGGCTGGACCAGGTGGAAAATAGCCACTCCGCACGCGAAGACGTGCAGGACGGAATCTTGCGCTTCGGGGTGGTCCACGCGGGCAGAACAGGACTCCAGCCACTGGTCGTCCGCGCTCGACGTCAGGTGGGCGCGCAACCGGCGGGCCCCCTCGACACCGATGAAGACCGGCAGAAACTTGTGAGAATCGACCTCGATCCCGCCCGGAACGGAAGGAACGGCGGTGGTTGTTCCGAGCACGGCCGCGAACCGGGCCTTCACGTCGTCCGAAGCGCGGTCGAGTGCCGTGTCGAGAACAGCCTGGGACTCACCACGAGGCTGGTAATCCACCCCGCCGGCCTCCCAGTTCGAGACGGTCCGGTCGCTTACGCCGAGGTAGGCGGCGAAGTCCCGCACGCTCATGCGCAGGGCGTCCCGCAACACCCGGGCTTCCCGGCCAGACCACCGCAACACCGTGACCACGGTCGTTCTCCCGTCCGTCACCTCGTCGAACGCCGGACACCTCAGCGTAACCCGCCTCGTTCGGCAACGCTGCGGCATTGCTGCAGCGCCCGTACCTCACACGAGGTCACCGATCGGCGCATGCTGGAGCAACCGAGCCGGCAGGCGGCCTCAGCGTCATTCCCGTCCTGCCACCATGGGAAGGAGCAATCGACGTGACCGATATCGCCGAGCGCAACGCGGCTCCCACCGCGCACTGCACGATCGTCGGGATCGACGTCGAGGGATTCGGCCGGCACCAGCGCAACAACACCAACCGGGTGCGCATCCGGAACGGCCTCTACAACGCAGTCGAGCACGCATTCGACACCGCCGGAGTACCGTGGGATTCGTGCCGGCACGAAAACCTCGGCGACGGCGTTCTCGTCCTGACCCCTTCCGAAGTTTCGAAACCGCTGCTGGCCGACGAATTTCCCGAGAAGCTCGCCGAAGAGCTACGCGCGCACAACGCGAGTCATCCCCGCGAAGAAAAGATGCGGCTTCGACTCGCCATCCACGCCGGGGAGGTCAGTTACGACGAGCACGGGTTCACCGGGGCATCGATCATCCACACCTTCCGCCTGCTCGACTCGGCGGCGGTCAAGCGCGCGCTCGCCGCCACGGACACCGCACCACTGGCGATCATCTGCTCCGCCTGGTTCTTCGAAGAGGTCGTCCGGCACAGCGAGAAGAGCAGTTCCACGGCCTATCGCCGGACGAAGGTCACCAACAAGGAGACCACCACCCACGCCTGGATTCGCATCATGCAGCCGCCGGACCGGTGACGACACCGCCCGGCCGTGATCACGCTGGCCGGGCGGAACTCTTGCGCTGGTTGGCGTTGAACCGCGCCTTCTTCTGCCGGTTCCCGCACGTGTTCATGTCACACCACCGGCGGGTCCGGCTCTGACTGGTGTCGAAAAACGCGGCCCGGCAAGTCGGCGACGCGCACAATGCCAGCTTTCCGTCCCGTTCCCCCGCGAGAATGCCGATCGCGTCGGCGGCGATCACGCCCAAAGCGTCTTCCACACAGGACGGCGAACCGAGCCGCCAGCGCCGCTCCCCCGACGGCGTCAGGACGGCCGCCGCGTGGCCTTGAACGCTGCGGTCGTTGATCACCTCCACCGCCGACGGCGGGAGGGCCTCCTGGGTCGCGGCCGCGGTTGCCGCGGCGTGGATCGCTTCCCTCAGCTCCCGGGCCAGTTCGAGCTGGGCGGGCGTGCACGACTCCACGTCGAGGCCGTTCACCACCAGCCAGTCGACCAGGCGCTGCGGGGTCGGGATGCGCTCCACCGAATCGCCCCGGCGTTCCGTCAACGTCCCCGTGAAGCTGGTCGCCAGCACGCTGCCCAGCCGGAAGTCGGGGAACCCAGCGCGCATGGAACCACCTTAGCAGGTTGCTCGCAGCCGCTCGGACGTGTTAGAACCGTCTTAGCCGGTTCACCGAAGGAGGTCCCATGCCCACCACCGACGTGCAGGCGTTCGAAGCCCACGCACCCGACGCCGAACTCGACGACCTGCGTGCCCGGTTGGCCGCCGCGCGGCTTCCGGAACGGGAGACGACCTCGCACCGCTGGGCGCAGGGCGTTCCGCTCGCCGACCTCGCCGAGGTCGTGGCCTACTGGCGCGATGAGTACGACTGGCGGGCGTTCGAAGCGCGGCTCGACCGGATCGGCCAGTTCCGCACGACCATCGACGGCCTGGGGATCCACTTCCTGCACCGGCGGTCCACCCGCGCGGACGCCACTCCGCTGCTCCTGACGCACGGCTGGCCGGGCAGCATCGCCGAGTTCGTCGACGTCGTGGACGAACTGGCGGAGCCGGAAAACGGCACCGCACCGGCGTTCCACGTCGTGGCGCCGTCGCTGCCCGGGTTCGGCTACAGCGACAAGCCGGCCACCACCGGCTGGGGCACCGAAAAGATCGCGGCCGCCTGGGTCGAGCTCATGGGCCGGCTCGGCTACCGCCGGTTCGCGGCCCACGGCGGCGACTGGGGCGGCGTGATCACCACGATCCTCGCCGGCCGGTTCCCGGCGCACGTCCTCGGCATCCACACCACGACCGCGCAGGCACCGCCCGGCTCGCCCACGGACGGGCTGACCGCGTCCGAACGCCGCTGGGCGGAGGAAACCCGCGACTTCTGGCGCGATCGCGCGGCGTACGCGAAGCAGCAGGCGACCCGGCCGCAGACCATCGGCTACTCGCTCGTCGACTCCCCGGTCGGCCTCCTCGCCTGGATCCTCGACAAGTTCGCCGAGTGGACGGACACCGCGGACAGCCCGTTCGAGGCGGTGTCCCGCGACCGGATCCTGGACGACGTCACCCTGTACTGGCTGACCCGGACCGGCGCCTCGGCGGCCCGCATCTACCACGAGAGCCACGATTCGCTGGACCCCGAGCTGCGGGTCGACGTCCCGGCGGCGATCAGCGTTTATCCGCGCGACATCGAGAAGTGCCCGCGCCCCTTGGCGCAGGAGCGGTTCCGGCGGATCGTCCGGTGGACGGAACCGGAGACCGGGGGCCACTTCCCGTCGCTGGAGGTGCCCGCGTTCTTCGTCAAGGATCTGCAGGACGGCTTGGCGGCGGTGCTGGCCGCGAGCCGCTGACCGGGGCTCAGCCCGGCCGAAGGCTGCGACGGGCGTATTCGCCCAGCGACAGCTGCTCGCACACGCAACCCTGGTAATAGCTGATCAGGCCCGGCTCGCCGGCCAGCCGTTCCCACACCGCGCGTCCGGCCGGCTCGTCCAGCTCGGTCAGCAACGTCGCCGCGTACGCCCGGCCTGCCGGTGTCCCGTCCTCGATCACGCGCTCGAGCAGGGGAACGGCGGGCGCGCCCAGCCCGGCCAGGTGCCGGTAGGCGTGCGTGCTCGCGTCGACGGTCCCGGCGAAACCCCGGCCGCCGAACGCCAGGAGCCGGGCCGTGATCAGTTCCGTCACCGCTTCGCTGTCGTCCATCGCCACCCTCCCGGAACCATCCTCCTCCGAAAAAGGCGGAAGCGGGTTGTCGGATCCGGGGTGAGCCGTTCGTGGAGTGGGTGAGCGGCCGCCACGAGGGCGCCGCCGAGGACCACAGGAGCCGAGATGCCGCAGCCCGTCGCCCGCCGGATGTACGACCTGGTCGAGCCGCTGGGCCTGGTGCCCTACTTCGCCGACGAGTCCGACGAGGCCCTGATGGCGCTGGGCCTGCGCAATTCGTGGGACGCCTACTTCGCCGGCCGGGCCGCGCCGCTCGGCCGCGAGGTGCCGGCCGGCGTCGTCCACGCGATCTTCTACAACTTCGCCCCCGGCGAGGTGGCCCGGCACATCCCGGAGGTCTGGGAGCTGACCACGCCGGAGGCCGCGCTGGCCGCCCGCGAGCGGGGCTGCGTCGCGGGGATGCGCCGGATCCTCGGCGACCTCGCCGACGACCCCCGCATCACCCGCACCGCCGACCTCCTGCTGAAGGCGGCGACCAGCGCCTCCGTGGAAGGACGTGCCCTCTACGCCGCGTTGCGGACGGTCCCGGTCCCCCGGGAACCGGTGGCCCGCCTGTGGCACGCGGCCACCCTCCTGCGCGAGCACCGCGGCGACGGCCACATCGTCGCCCTGGTGGCCGAAGGCATCGGCGGAACGGAGGCCCACGTGCTCCACGCACTGTCGATCGACCTGCCGGCGAAGGACTTCGGCCGGGTGTGGCACCTCCCGGCGACACAGCTGGAGGCGGTCATCGACGGCATGCGCGAACGCGGCCTCATCGGCGCCGACGGCTGGCTGACCCCGGAGGGCCGAGCCGCGAAGGAGCGCGTCGAGACAATGACCGACCGGCTCGCGGAGGCGCCCTACACCGCGCTGAGCCCGACCGAACTCGACCGGCTCGTCACCGAACTCGAACCGATCTCGGCCGCTTTCCGGGCGGTCTTCCCGATGTAGCGAGCACAACTCCGGAGAACAACAAGCCGGGTTTTCCGGGCATTCGGTAAATATTTCACCCTGCTCCGTTCAGCCGGAAATTCCACCCGTTGAGGCCAGCGTCCCCGCCCGGGCACACCGATAAGCTCGACCGGATACCGGCTCACACAGGGGATGTGATCACTCCATGACGACCATGGAAACCGGCGAATCGGCCAGACTGCTCCGGGAGCTCGCTTCGCCGCTCGTCGGGAACTGTCCGGATCTCGATCTGCAGAAAACCATTCTCGCCGCGCTGGAGGAGGGGATCAAAAGAGACAAGAAGTTCGACAAGCACGTTCTGTTCGTCGGCGCGTTCGAACTGCCCGCCATTCCGGACGTCGCCGAAGAGGGGGCGTTGTTCGAACACCTCAAGCTGATCAACCTGCCGTCGGTCACCGAGAACAAGAGCGGGGGGCCCACGCATGCCCTCGCCACCAACCGGAACGGGTTCCCGCTGGTCCAGGCCGTCGACGTCGAACGGCACCTCGTGCGCTACAGCCTGCTCACCATGGTGGCCGCCCGCCAGCTGGAATACCTGCGCAGGAGCGGGTTCGTCGGGAAGGAGTGGAAGGTACTCGTCGAAATCCACTACTACCGCCAGCGGCAGTTCATCGGGCGGGACACGCTCCACAAGGACACCTACGGCGAAACGCTCTTCGTGAATCTCAACTACGACACCGACGTGGACATTCCCGGCCCCGAGTACGTCGTCAACCCGGAGGTGGTCCAGGAGCACGAAAAGCAGATCGCATCGTCGTTGCCGACGAAGTTCCTGGACGACCTGCGGTGGGTTCGCGAACAGCTCGGAAAACCGGACCGGATCGCCATCGCGGCGATCAAGCCCCACCAGTTCGTGGCGTTCGTGGACGAGGCCATCCACCACATGAGCCCGCAGTTCGGCGGCCGGACGGTGTCCGGCAGGCAGCTGGCCGCGTTCCTCGCCAAGACCTACGGCCAGAACGTGGTGCAGGAGGCCAGTTCCGCCCGGCAGGCGTTCCGCGAGGCGAGCACGGGGTTCGGCAGCTACTTCCGCTCGATGACGAACACGGCCAAGCCGTTCGCCGGCTACCTGAAGCTGATCCCCGCCGACGACGCGAACATGTGGTTCAACCTGATGGAGATCGCCGAAACCCCGGACACCGAGGTCAACCGGCTCGGCCTGCTGGACGCCGGGATGAGCAACGACGTCATCGACCGGCTGCTCGCCGAGTACTGGCCGGGCTACCAGAAGGTCTCCGTGCCGCACGCCAAACCGGTCCCCCTGGCCGGCGCCCCGCTCAAACGGCAGGCCAGTGACGACGCGCTCGACAAGCGGGTGCCGCCGCAGGCCGCCGGCGACCGGCGGTTCTTCCGGACCTGGGTGCGGGTCGTCAAGGCCTGAGCCGGTCGCGGCGGCGGGTCAGGGCGGCGGTTTCGGCGGTGTTGCCCGCCAGCTCGATGGCCCGGTCGTACGCCGCGCGTGCTTCCCGGCTGCGCCGGAGGCGGCGCAGCAGATCCGCCCGGGTGGCGTGGAACGCGTGGTAGCCGGCCAGCTCGGCCCCGAGCCGGTCGACCGCCGCCAGCGCCACCTCCGGGCCGTCGAGCTCGGCGACCGCGACGGCCCGGTTGAGGGCGACGATCGGTGACGGATCGACGCGGACGAGCCGGTCGTAGAGCGCGAGGATCTGCGACCAGTCCGTGTCGCGCATGTCGCGGGCGGAGGTGTGCACGGCGTTGATCGCCGCGAGGAGCTGGTAGCGCCCCGGCGCCACCCCGGTGGCCAGCCGCTCGCGCACCAGCCGGTGGCCCTCGGCGATCAGCGCCGTGTCCCACGCGCCGCGGTCCTGCTCGTCGAGGGCGATCAGCTCGCCGTCCGGCGAGACGCGGGCGGGGCGGCGGGCCTCGGTGAGCAGCATCAGCGCCAGCAGCCCGGTCACCTCGCCGTCCGACGGCAGGAGGTCGTGGATCAGGCGGGTGAGCCGGATCGCCTCGGCGGTCAGGTCGCGGCGCACCGGGTCGGTGCCGGGGCCGGTCGCCAGGTAGCCCTCGTTGAACACCAGGAACAACACGGTGAGCACGCCGTCGACGCGGGCCGGGAGGTCCTCGGCGGACGGCACGCGGTACGGGATGCGGGCCGCCTTGATCTTCGCCTTCGCACGCGTGATCCGCTGGCCCATGGCGCTCTCGGCGACGAGGAACCCGCGGGCGATCTCGGGCATGGTCAGGCCGCCGAGCATCCGCAGCGTCAGCGCCACGCGGGCCTCCACCGCCAGCGCCGGGTGGCAGCAGGTGAAGATCAGCCGGAGCCGGTCGTCGTCGATCGCGCCGGACGGCTGCGGCGGGTCGTCGTCGTACGCCACCCGAGCCTCCTGGTGCTTGTCGTCGCGCTTGCTCTCGCGCCGGATCCGGTCGATGGCCTTGCGGGTGGCGGTGGTGGTCAGCCAGGCGCCGGGATTCGGCGGCACGCCGTCGGACGGCCAGCGCTCGACGGCGACCGCGAACGCCTCGGCCGCCGCCTCCTCGGCGACGTCGAGATCACCGAACCGCCTGGTCAGCGCGGCCACCACCCGGGCCCACTCGTCGCGGTGGGCCCGGCTGACGGCGGCGTCGCTCACCGGAACGGCCGGACCTCGATCTTGCGGTCACAGACCCGCGACGCCTCCGCGGCGAGCTTGAGCACCACGTCCAGATCGGGGGCCTCCCACACCCAGACGCCGGCCAGGTACTCCTTCGACTCCACGAACGGCCCGTCGCTGAACACCGCCCGCTCGCCGCGGTTGTCGACGACCGTGGCCGCGTCGGTGTCCGCGAGGCCGCCGGCGAACACCCAGTAGCCCTCGGCGATCAGGCGTTCGTTGAACTCGCTGATGGCCGGCTGCCGGTCCGTGCGGCCGGGATCTTCCTTGTCGTCGATCACGGAAACCAGGTACTGCATCGGGCGCTCCCTAGGGTTCGAGGACGGCTTCACCGGTGCTACGAACGCCACCGGCCGGATCCGACACCGCCGCCCAGATTATTTCGGAGGATCTTCCCGCGTCGTGGTGCCAGGCTGTACCCCATGGGCTCGGACTGGTCATGGACGGTGACACTCCCCGGCGGCACGGTGCGCCCGGAGGCCGTCGAACGGCTGCTGGCCGTGGCCGGCACGCTCGGGCTGGCCCCGGAGCGGCCGGACGGCGGCTGCAACGGCTTCGACACGTCGCCGGGGCACGAGGGCGAACACGTGGTGCTGGACCGGCCTGGGCTGGTGCGGGGCCTGGCCACTGGAGCGCGAAGCACCACCCTGTGGCGGGGATCCGACGTGAGCGTCCTGATGGTCACCAAGCTCGGCGCCTGGGACACCGTGACGCTGCATTTGGACGCGTGCTACTGCCGGCGCACCCCGGACGCCCGGGCCGATCCCTTCCGCGCGCTGCACCGGCTGCTCACCGACCTGTGGGTGGCCCTGGCGGACGAGCTCGGCGCGGTGTTCGGCCGGGTCGAGGACGAGTGGTCGCTGGAGCAGATCTGGGCCGAGCTGCGCGACCCGCTCGCGTTCGCCACCCCGCCGCCCCCGGGGGCCTGGCCGGAGTGGCTGAGCTGGTCGACCTACCTCGACGCCGGGCGCTACGAGGCGCTGCCGCCGCTCCCGGCGGAGCTGGACGCGCGCGTCCGGCGGACGCCCGGCGGGGCGGTGATCGAGCTGTCGGACGACCCGGCCGCGGTCGATCCGCTGCGGTTCGCCCGCCTGCACCGGGTGCTGGCGGGCGCTACCCGCGGCTGACCCGCTCCGCCCGCCGACGCTCGGCAACCCGTTCTTCCAGGTCCGCGAACCACCGGCGGCCCGGCTCGCCGCAGCTGTCGCGGATTTCGTGCTTGAGCTCGGCGGTGTTCGCGTTCAGCGTCCGCACCACGGTCAGCCCCTGGCCGACCTGGACCCGCAGTTCCCCGTGGGACCGGGCCAGCTGCGCCGCGGCCGCGCGCAGCTCGGCCCGCGCCCGGCGGCCGCCCGGCAGGAGGTTCGGGGAGGTGAACCGCGCGCGGCGCACCACGGACGCCATCGTGCGGAGCGAGGTCTGGGCGGACTGGTACGCGAGGTGCGCGGTGTCGGCGCACTGGTAGGACTCGCGGTGGAACGTCCGCAGGGCCGGGAACGCGACGTCGGCCCGGCTCGCGGGCGGGCCGGGCGCGCGGGCGCGCAGTTTCGCCAGCCGCGCCTGCACCTGCTCGGCCTGCCGGCGCACCCGCTCGTTCTCGGCACGGACGCGGCGCAGGGCGCGATCGGCCTCCTTCGCCGCGTCACGGACCTGCTCGACGGTGACGCGTTCCGGACGGCGGTCCCACCACGCGATCGCGCCGAGCACCACGAGCCCGGCCAGCGCGCCGAGGCCGAAGATCGGCATCCCGTCCGCGATGACGTGGTCGGTCCGCGCGGCCCGGGTCAGCTGGGTGAAGGCGACGACGTTGACCGCGGCGAGCAGGATCGCGGCCCGGCCCAGCAGCCCGAGCCACCGTTTCACCGGCGGCACCGCGCCGCCGCGAAGCCGGCCGGTGCGGGCCAGGACGAGCCGGACCAGCACCAGCGCGAGCAGCGGCGAGCCGATCATGGCCCAGCGCCATTCCGCCAGGTACGGCGCCAGCGCGGGGGCGCCGCTGGTGGCGATGCGGGCCGCGATCGCCGGGGCCGCCAGCACCATCGTCAGCGGCAGGCCGCCGAACACGGCCAGGACGACGGCGGCGCACCCGCCGCAGCCGGTGCGGTTACCGGCCACGCCCACCCGACGTCTTCCGCTTCGCCGGCTTGGACGGGCCCGCGGGGCGCGCGGCCGGCGCGAGCGCGGTGGCACCGGCCCCGTTGAGCACCTTGTCGACGATGACCGCGACCCCGCCTGTGAGGTCGGTGTGGTGCTGGACGAGCATCGTGGTGAAGTGCTGGGTCAGCTCGATGTAGGCCCGGCGTTCGGCCAGGGCCAGCCCCGGCTTGACCGTCTCCGCCTGCATGTTGACCATGCAGCGGCGGATGTCCTGCGCGCTGAGGTCGGCCTGGCCGAGGCCGTCCCGCAGCTGCCGCAGCGACGCCGAGGACTCCTGGCGGCGCGCCTCGAGCAACGCCAGCGTGACCTCCTTGGCGTCGGCGGCCTGCGTCTTCTCCAGGTTGATCCGGCGCATCTCGCTGACCAGGGCGTACGACTCGGCGATGAGCCGGCCGGCCGCGCCGAGCGGGCTCAGCGACTCGGCTATCCGCGACACGGCCTCACCGAACACCAGGTGCCCGCCGGCCATGCTGACCAGACTCTTCGCCACTCGAACCGCCTTCCGGGGACAGCAAATTCCGGTACGTAGTCGAGCGACCGGGAGGCGCTGTTACACCCGCCCGCCCCGCCTCCGAGTGGTCCACCGCCGCCACCTGCGCCTACGCTGGGTCCCGATCGACCTGACCCACGCGGAGGACTGCGCCATGCCCTATGCCGTCGACTTCGGGACCGTCTCGACGACCGGCCTGGAGACGTCGCCGGTCGCCGGCGCGCTGGCCGGCCTGCGGGCGAACGAGGCCCGCTACTTCAAGAACAAGTACGACCACGTGTTCACGGTGGAGCCGGCGGCCGACGCCCGGTCCACGGTGGACTGGGTGCACCGGATCCTCGAGGAGGAGCGCGGCATCGTCATCGCCTCGCCCCCGCTGGAGGCGACCGCGTTCCAGGTCGAGAACATCCGGATGGCTTACGTGTTCTACGAAAGCGGCCTGTCGATCAACGTGATGTACACGGTCGACGACGGTGGCAAGCGGGCGGTCGGGTTCAAGCTCTCCGACGGGATGGCGGTGCCCGAGGAGCTCTCGTCGTTCAAGTTCGCGCGCCAGAAGTCCAAGCTGGCCGGCACCATCCGCGGCTCGTACTTCGTGGTCAAGGGCGAGTACTGACGGCCGCGGAAAGCCGTCGCCGGGGGCCCCGGCGACGGCGACCACCGCACTACGTCCGGTAGCGGAACAGGATCCGCCCGCGGTTCAGGTCGTACGGGCTGAGCTCCACCAGAACCCGGTCGAACGGCAGGATCTTGATGAAGTTCTTCCGGATCTTGCCGCTGATGTGCGCGAGCACCTTGTGCCCGTTCTCGAGTTCGACCCGGAACGTCGCCCCGCGCAGGCACTCGACCACCGTGCCCTCGATTTCGATCCCGGCCATCAGCGCAACACCAGCTCGAGGTTGCTGCCCACCCGGCGGGCGCCGACGCCTTCGAACAGCGCCACCGCCGCCCGGTTCGTCTCGGTCACCTCGGCCGAAGCCGCCGGGATTCCCTTGTGGTGCAACGCATTCAGCACGTGCACCAGCAACGCGCGGCCGATCCCGCGGCGCTGCCGGTCCGCGCGGACCGCGATCAGCCCGATGCGCGGCTGCCGCGTCACCGCGGCCAGCCGGAGCAGGCCCAGGAGTTCGCCGCCCGACTCCGCCACCGCGTACTTCGTGACGTCCGGGGTGTCCGGGCGGGGCAGGATCTCCGCCGGCATCTCGTGCCAGCCCACCGTCGCCGAGACTTCGGCGCGGATGACGTCTTCGAACGCGCGCAGCGACCGGGCATCGGACGGCGGCCCGAGCGTCACGTCCGCGGGAACGGGAGCCACGTCCGTGGGGACCACGTACTCCCACTCACGGCGTCTCGTGGTGAACCCGGCCGAGGCCCAGCGGGACCGGAGGTCCACGTCGGTTTCGTCGACCACTGTGTACAGCGGCCGCGGCAGGGCCGGCAGCATGTCCGCCGCGAGCAGCGCGAAACCCGCGTCGTCCCACGTGTCGATGCTGAGGAAGAGGCGGCCGTCCGGGCGCCGGGAGGTCTCGCCGCGGCCGGCCACGCCGGGTCTTTCGTACAGGTGATTCATGTGTCGCCTTTCGGAAGCCTGTCTCAGCGCTCCCGGCGACACTTCGTCAGCCGCCCGTCCGTGACGACGAGGGGGAGCACCCACTGCGTACAACGTTCACGGGTCTCACCTCCTCGGGCCGGGTCACGGTCAGGGGCAAGCTATCAGCCACCGAGCTGTCCCGCCCACTGCTTTTCCCGCCGCCGAGACCGGTCAGGAATCGAGAAGCGCCGGTCAGCGCGCCGCACCTAGCGTTACCGGCATGACGAACAGCGAAATCATCACCCTCGAAGTCACCGACCCCGCCGCCGCCGAGCGCTTCTACGCCGACGCCTTCGGCCTCACCACGCAGCTGCGCTTCCGCGCCTCGGACGCCCCCAGCACCGGCTTCCGCGGGTTCACCCTCTCCCTCACCGTGCCGCAGCCCGCCGACGTCGACTCCCTCATCGCCACCGCCCTCGAGGCGGGCGCCACGACGATCAAGCCCGCCACGAAGTCCATGTGGGGCTACGGCGGCACCGTCCGGGCGCCGGACGGGGCGATCTGGAAGCTCGCCACCTCGGCCAAGAAGAACACCGGCCCGGCGACCCGGAAGATCGACGCCGTCGTGCTGCTGCTGGGCGTCGCCGACATCACCGCGAGCAAGAAGTTCTACGTCGAGCGCGGCCTGACCGTCGGGAAGAGCTTCGGCAAGATGTACGTCGAGTTCGAAGCCGGGGCGAGCCCGGTCAAGCTGGCGCTGTACCGGCGCAAGGCCCTGGCCAAGGACGCCGGCGTCGCGCCCGAGGGCACCGGTTCGCACCGGATCGCGGTCGGCGGCGCGGCCGAGCCGTTCACCGACCCGGACGGGTTCGCCTGGGAAACCACCGCGGCCGCGAGCCTGTCCTGATCGACCGGGGCCGCCGGGCGCGGGCGCGCCCGGCGCCGGTCATCCCCCGTTCCCGGGGGTCCGCAGCCGTTCCAGGTACTCCCGGGTGTCACCGGCTTCGGACGCCCCGATGCGCTCGAAGATCTCCGACGCGGTCCGCAGGTCGCGGGCCGCGACGTCCGGCTGGGCCGACCGAGCCGCGCAGCGGCCCAGCCCGTACAGCGCCCGGGCTTCTTCCAGCGGGCTGTTGACGGCCCGGGCGAGCGCCAACGCGCCTTCGTAGTGCGCCACCGCTTCGTCGACTCGGTCCGTTGCCACCAGCAGCCCGCCGATGTGGTTCAGGGCCTCGGCTTCGCCCAAGCGGTTGCCCAGGTCGCGGTAGATTTCCAGGGCCTGGACCTGGCTCTGTTCGGCGGCGGCCAGGTCACCGATCCGGTGCTGGGCGGCGCCCAGCTCGTTGAGGCCGACCGCTTCACCGAGCCGGTCGCCCAGGGTGCGGGAAATGGCCAGGGCCTGTTCGTGGGCGTCGATCGCCTTCCGGTACTTGCCGACCAGCCGCCACCCGACCGCGAGGCTGTTGAGCGCGAAGGACTCGTGGAACCCGTCGCCGGCCTGGCGGTAGCCCTGCACGGCCCGCGTGTTCGCCTCGATCGCGCCGTCGAAGTCGCCCATGGTGCGCCGGGCGATGCCGAGTTCGTTCCAGGCGTCGGCCTGGCCGAGCTCGTTGCCGAGTTCCTGGTAGATGTGCAGGGCTTCTCGGTGCGCGGCCACCGCCGCGTGGTAGTTGCCGTCGACCAGGCGGACGATACCCAGCTCGTTCAAGGCGAACGCCTCGCTGCTGCGATCGCCCAGTTCGCGGGCGATCTCCAGGGCTTTCGTGGCGGCCGCGGCGGCGCCCGGGTAGTCGTCGACCAGGCGCCGCACGACGCTGAGCTGCCCCCACGCCGACCCCTGCCCGGCCCGGTCGCCGAGCGCGGTGTAGCCCGCCAACGCCGCCGAGTGCGACTCGACGGCCGCCTGGTAGGCGCCCATCCGGTGCTCCATGTTCCCCAGCCGGTTGAGCGCGTGGGCCCGGGCGAGCTCGTCCCCGAGGCCGGCCGCGGACTCGGCCGCGGCCCGGTGCAGCCGCACCGCCTGGTCCCACGGCCCGGCGAGGTACAGGAACTTGGCCAGGCTCTCCGCCAGCCCGATCACCTGGTCGTGCCAGGCGTGGCCGATGGCGTACCCGGCGCAGGCGATCAGGTTGACCGCCTCGGTGCGCATCCAGGCCCAGGCCTCCATCCGGCTGCTGAGCCGCACCCGGTGTTCGGCCGGCGCGCGGACGCGGAGGTCGGCCCCGGAGTCGCGCAGCCCGTCCGTGGTGACGTCCTGGGCGATGTGGTGCGCGGCGACCGCGGCGGTGGCGCGGTAGTAGCCGAAGAGCCGGCCGATGGCCTGCTCGCGGTCGGCCGCGGCGTCGGCCTGGCTGAGCCTGCGGCCGAATTCGCGGATCAGGTCGTGCATCCGGTAGCGGTCGAACGCCGGCTCCTCGACGAGGTGGTCGTTGTAGAGGACCTCGAGGTGCGCGCCGGCCTCGGCCACCGGGACGTCCGCCAGCGCGGCGGCGCCGTGGGCGTCCAGCTCCGGCCCGGGGTGCAGGCCGAGCCGCCGGAAGAACCGCTGCCGGTCGGCGGTGAGCTCGCGGTAGGACAGGTCGAAGGCGGCGGCCACCTCGATGTCCTCCGCACGCAGTTCGCCGAGCCGGTCGTGCGTCGAGCCCAGGTCGCCGGCCAGTTTGGCCACGCTCCACTGCGGACGGCTGCGCAACCGCCCGGCCAGCAGGGAGACGGCCAGCGGCAGCATCCCGCACAGCCGGACCACGCGGTCCACGTGCTCGGCCTCGGCGGGCTTGCCGGGCCGGCCGGACAGGCGGGTGAACAGCGACGCCGCCTCGTCCGGCGGCAGGATGTCGAGCGGCAGGGACACCACGCCGGTCAAGGCGGTGAGCCGGCGCCGGCTGGTGATCATCACGAGCGAACCGGGACTCGCCGGCAACAGGGGTTCGACCTGGGCGTAGCTGACGGCGTCGTCGAGGATCAGCAGGACCCGGCGCCCCGCCAGCCGGTCGCGCCACAGGGCCGCCCGCGCGTCCGGATCGGCGGGCACCTGCTGGGCCGGCACCCCCATCGTGGTCAGCAGGGCCGCCAGGACGTCGGCCGGGTCGGCGGGCTGCTGCCCGGAGGTGTGCCCGTGCAGGCGGACGAACAGCTGCGCGTCCGGGAACCGGTCGGCCAGCAGGTGCCCGGCGTGGACGGCGAACGCGGTCTTCCCGACCCCGGCCATCCCGTCGACGGCGTGGATCGCGACCGCGTCACCGCTTTCGGCGGCCGCGGCGACCGCGTCGGCCAGCCAGGCGAGTTCCGCGGCCCGGCCGGTGTAGGCGGGCACATCGCGCGGGAGCGAGCGCAGGCCGCGGTGCGGGGTTTCCGGCCGGGTGCCCGGGGCGGAATCGGGCAGCGCGAACCGACCGGCCGCGTCCATCAGGTGCTGCTGCAGGTACACCGGGTTGTCCGGGTAGGGGTGATCGGGCAGGCGCACCCAGCCGATCGTCGGCGTTTCCCCGGATTGGACGAGGAACGGGCGATAGGTGCCCGGCAAACCGTCCCGGCTGTGCCGGACCACCTCGTCGAAGAACCACGGCGAAACCATCACCGCGAGCACGCCCGGCGAATTCGCCAGTGCCGCTTTCAACGGTTCCGAATCGGCCAGCCGGAACGTCAGGAGCACCGACGCGGCCGTCACGCCGTGGCTGTCGTACCGGACCTCCCCGGCGTGCAGCGCCATCCGCAGCCGGACGTGTTCCTCGGGAGCGGCCCGCCGGTTGTGCGCGTTCAGGCCTTCGACGAGAGCCCCGGGCAGCACGTCGGCGAAGACCGACTTCGGCGTGTCGGGCGGGGCCAGCACGAACACGCCGTCCCCGCGGTCCTCGTGGTGGCAGGTGTCCCAGGAGATGCCGGCCTGCCGGAACGCCCGGCGCAGCGTCTCGTACATCGTGTCCCGGACGGCGACCTGGTGGTGGTTCGCGCGGTGGTGGCCGCCGAACCCTTCGACGTCGACCACGAGCACGGTCCGGTGCACCGCCAGGGGGAACGGCGGCGGCCGGCTCGCCGTTCCGTACCCCAGGTCGACCGGCGGCAGCACCGGGGCGCTCCCCACCGGCGGTTCCGGGTAGGCGGGCTGGTCGGTCAGCAGCCGGAGCAGGGATTCGGCCCCGGACAGGGAAAACCGCTCGACGCGGTAGACCGTCGTGCTGGCCGCGGCGAGGAAGTCCGGGACGCCGTCGAGGCTCTGCCCGGGCAGGACGACGGGCACGAACCGGTCCAGCGCGTGCGGGTCGCGGTAGAACGCGTCCCGGATCAGCCGGGCCTCCCACTGCACGTTCCGGCCCTCGTCCGGCGCGGCCCGACCCTCGGCGCCTTCCCGGTACCGCGGCGAGGCGACGACCAGGATGTGATCGGCTTCCCGGATCTGCTCGGCCAGCCACAGGGACCAGTCCTGCCGCCGGTGTTCCGCGGAAATGTCGAGCCGGGCGTCGACACCGCAGGAACGCAGGAACACCCACAGCTCCCGGACCGCCCGGTCGTCGGCGGCCGGACCGGATTCCGGGGCGTAGGAAATGAACACCCGCCGCGGTCGCGGCTCCGTGCCGGATCGCTCGCTCACCGCCCGTCCCCTCGCCTCACCAGGCCCCTCCTGCAGGGTATCCGGGGAATCGGAGCGGGTGGCGGGAGAAATGCGACAAATCAAGGACAACTGCCGTCGCCGGAATGCCACGATACCGGGCCGCCGGCGCGCGGGCCGCCCGGCGGCCGGGCAGACTGGCCGGGTGCCCGAACTGCCCGAAGTCGAACTCGCCCGCCAGGTCCTCGCCGGTGCCCTCGGCCGGGAGATCCGGTCGGTCGACGACCACGACGACTGGGTCTGCCGCCCGCACGCGCCCGGGGACATCGCCGCGGCGTTGCGGGGCGGCCGGCTCACCGAAGCGCACCGGCGGGGCAAGACGCTGTGGTGCGAAGCGGGTGGCGGGAGAAATGCGACAAATCAAGGACAACTGCCGTCGCCGGAATGCCACGATACCGGGCCGCCGGCGCGCGGGCCGCCCGGCGGCCGGGCAGACTGGCCGGGTGCCCGAACTGCCCGAAGTCGAACTCGCCCGCCAGGTCCTCGCCGGTGCCCTCGGCCGGGAGATCCGGTCGGTCGACGACCACGACGACTGGGTCTGCCGCCCGCACGCGCCCGGGGACATCGCCGCGGCGTTGCGGGGCGGCCGGCTCACCGAAGCGCACCGGCGGGGCAAGACGCTGTGGTGCGAAACGGAAGGCCGGGACGGGCGGCCGGGGCCGAACCTCGGCCTGCACCTCGGGATGGCCGGGCAGCTGCGGTTCGGCGGGAAGAGCGGGCCGCCGGGGCGGCCGCGCGACCGCGTCGAGAAACCCGAGTGGTTCCGGTTCGGGATCACTTTCGCCGACGGCGAACAGCTGCGCCTGTTCGACACGCGGCGCCTCAGCCGCGTGCGGCTCGACCCGGACCTCGACGCGCTCGGCCCCGACGCCGGGGAGATCTCGCGCCGGGACTTCGCCGACCGCGTCGGGCGCGGGCGGGCGCCGCTGAAGGCGCGGCTGCTGGACCAGTCCGTGGTGGCCGGGATCGGCAACCTGCTGGCCGACGAAACCCTGTGGCAGGCGGCGCTGGCCCCGGCCCGGCCGGTGAACGAGCTGACCGCCGACGACCTCGCGAACCTGCACAAAGCGCTGCGGAAGGCGTTGCGCGCGGCGATCCGCCACGGCGGCGTGCACACCGGCGAGATCATCGGCCACCGCCGCGCGGGCGACCACTGCCCGCGCTGCGGCGCGGAGCTGATCCACGGGACGGTCGGCGGCCGGTCGACCTGGTGGTGTCCGAAGGAACAGGTCTAGCTCCGGGGGTCCGCACGCTCGCGGGCGGTTTTTGTCGGGGGTAGCCGGTACCGTCGCGGACATGGGAACACTGGTCACCTTCCACGCCCACCCGGACGACGAGTGCCTCCGCACCGCGGGCGTCATGCGCAAGGCCGTCGAAGAGGGGCACCGGGTGGTGCTCGTCGTCGCCACCAAGGGCGAGGTCGGCGAGGTACCCGAAGGCTTCCTGGCCGAGGGCGAGAAACTGGAGGACCGGCGCGTGCAGGAGTCGCACGCGGCCGCGGAGATCCTGGGCGTCGAGCGCGTCGAGTTCCTCGGCTACCGCGACTCGGGGATGATGGGCGAGCCGACGAACGACGACCCGGCGTGCTTCTGGCGCGCGGACGTCGAGAAGGCGGCCGAGCAGCTGGCGGCGATCCTGCGCGAGGAGTCGGCGGACGTCCTGACGGTGTACGACGACAACGGCGACTACGGCCACCCGGACCACATCCAGGTCCACCGCGTCGGGATCCGCGCGGCCGAGCTGGCGGGAACGGCCCGTGTCTTCCAGGCGACGTTCAACCGCGAGTTCATGCAGCGCGGCTTCGAGGCGGCGGTGGCGGACGGCGTGATCCCCCCGGAGGCGGCACCGAAGCCGCCGGAGAACGTGGAGTTCGGCAAGCCGGAGGCCGAGATCACGGCGGCGGTGGACGTGTCGAAGTACGCGGCGGTGAAGCGCGCGGCGATGCGAGCCCACCCGAGCCAGATCAGCGAGGACATGTTCATGCTGGCCATGCCGGACGACGCGTTCACGTTCGCCTTCGGCACGGAGTGGTTCATCCGCACCGGCCAAGGCCCCGGAATAACCGAAACCAACCTCATGTCCGGCCTCTAACCCACCCTCCGCCCCCTCCCGGCCCGTGATGCCCCGCCAATCACGCGAGATCGCTCCCTAATCACACGAGCCGACCCTCTGGGTACGCGAGCCGACCCTCTGGGTACGCGAGCCGACCCTCTGGGTACGCGAGTCGTCCGTCTGGGTACGCGAGTCGGCCCTCCGGGTACGCGAGTTCGCCGTTCCGGTACGCCCGCACCCCGTGACTGGACCCGTCACTCGCGTGGTCAGGCGGGCATCTCGCGTGTTTGGCGGGGCATCACGGGTGGCCGGGTCGGTTCTGACGTTGAATGGTGGTGAAGGGGGCGAGTTCGGGAGGGCGTGTGCGCAGGACCATCGACTGGGTGGACGGGGCCGTCGTCATCATCGACCAGACCGCTCTTCCCGGCGAGTACCGGCTGCTCGAGCTGCGGACCGTCGGTGAGCTCGTCGACGCCGTCCGGCGGCTGGCCGTCCGTGGGGCGCCCGCGCTCGGGGCCGCCGGGGCGCTGGGCGTCGCGCTCGCGATGCGCGAAGGTGGCGACGTCCGAGAAGCAGCCGAGCTGGTCGCGAAAGCCCGGCCCACCGCCGTCAACCTCGCCTGGGGCGTCGAACGCGCCCTCGCCAAACGAAACGAAGGCCCCGAAGCCGTCCTGGCCGAAGCCCTGGACCTGCTCGCCGAAGACGAGCGGCTCAACGAGACAGCGTCGAAGCACGCCGCCGAAGTGGTGCTCGACGCCTGCCCGCGACGCCCGCTTCGGCTGCTCAGTCACTGCAACGCCGGGCGGCTCGCCACCGTCGGGTGGGGCAGCGCCCTCGGTGTCGTCTGGCACCTGCACGAACGCGGGCTCGTCGAAGAGGTCCTCGTCGACGAGACGCGTCCGCTGCTCCAAGGCGCCCGGCTGACGGCGTGGGAACTCGCGCAGGCGAACGTCCCCTACCGCGTCCAGCCCGACGGCGCCGCCGCCGCGGCGATGGCCCGGGGGCTCGTCGACTGCGTGCTCGTCGGGGCCGACCGGATCGCCGCGAACGGGGATGTCGCCAACAAGATCGGCACCTACGGCCTGGCCATCGCCGCGCGGCACCACCGGGTGCCGTTCGTCGTGGTCGCTCCTTCGTCCACTGTGGACAACGAAATCCCCGATGGAACCGGCATCGCCATCGAGGAACGCGACGCCGGCGAGCTCACCCACTACGCCGGGGTGCCGATCACGCCACCGGACGCGGGTGTCTTCAACCCCGCCTTCGACGTCACCCCGCACGACCTCATCACCGCCGTGGTCACCGAGCGCGGTGTCTTCAGGGGCGCGGACCGATCTCGCGACCGCCGTCGGTCACCGTGATCGCCATCGCCGGGCACGAGTCCGCCGCGTCGAGGACCGTTTCGTCCGCGTCGACCGCGGACGTCACCGTGTGCGCCTTCGCGCCGTCGAGGACGAACACCTCCGGCATCAGCGCCGCGCACATCCCCGAGCCGATGCAGACGTGCTCGTCGATCTCCACCTGCCAGCTCATCATCACCATCCGATCGGCATCGACCGCGGTCCGCGGACGAGCATCTGCGTCTTCCACACGATATCGCCCGCCAGGTGCAGCCCCGGCAGCTCGGTGACCAACGCCCGCAGCGCCTCCTGTAGCTCCAGCCGGGCCAGCGGCGCACCCAGGCAGTGGTGGACGCCGTGGCCGAAGCCCAGGTGGTGGGTGTCCCCGCGGTCGAACCGCAGCCGGTCGGCGTCGTCGAACTGCAGCCGGTCGCGGTTGGCTGCGCCGACCGCGACCAGCACCGGCTCGCCCGCGCGCACGACCACGCCGCCGACCTCGACGTCTTCGGTGGCGTAACGCGGGAAGCCCGCGCCCGCGCCCAGCGGCACGAACCGCAGCAGCTCCTCCACCGCGGCCGGGATCAGGTCCGGGTCGGCGCACAGCCGCTCCCACTGGCCGGGCTGGTCCAGCAGCGCGTAGACGAAGTTCGGGATCTGGCTCGCCGTGGTCTCG
The DNA here is from genome assembly GCF_040609695.1 of Amycolatopsis sp. NPDC004625. NCBI lineage: Bacteria > Bacillati > Actinomycetota > Actinomycetes > Pseudonocardiales > Pseudonocardiaceae > Amycolatopsis > Amycolatopsis sp. NPDC004625. The sequence continues at coordinate 11,742 of NZ_JBEXKX010000023.1, read as the reverse complement.
TGGCCGGCGACGAGGATGCCGACGCACAGGTCGACCAGCTCCAGCTCGGTCAGCCGGTCGCGGACGTCGCGGGCCTCGATCAACGCCGTCATCAGATCGTCCTGCGGCGACGAGCGGTGCTCGGCGATCAGCCCGCGCATGTAGTCGCGCAGCTCTTCGCGGTTGCGCTCGAACTCCTCGGGCGTCAACCCGCTGGTCGACAGGGCCGCGTCGCTCCACACGCGGAACCGCGGCCGGTCGTCGACCGGGACGCCGAGCAGCTCGCAGATCACCGCGACCGGGATCGGCAACGCGTAGGCGTCGACGAGGTCGGCGGGCGCGCCGGCCGCCTTCATGTCCGCGATCAGGCCGGCCGCCAGCGAAGCGACACGCGGCCGCAGCAACTCGACGCGGCGCACGGTGAACGCCTTCGCGACCAGCGTCCGCAGCCGCGTGTGGTCGGGCGGGTCCATCTGCAGGATGCCGCCGTCGCGGACCACGGGCGAGCGCCGCGGCGCGTCCTTCTCCTTCTCCATCGCCCGCGAAAACCGGCGATCGCCCAGCACCAGCCGGGCGTCGGCGTACCGGGTGGCCAGCCACGCCGGCTCCCCGTAGGTCATCTTCACCCGGACCAGACCCTCGGCCTCCCGGGCGGCCGTGTACGCCTCGTTCAGCTCGAGGCCGGCCTCCTCGTTGAAGGGGTACGAGAGCGGTTCGGTGTGCGTGGCGGTCATGCGGAACCCCCGTGCTCCAGTTTGTAAGCAGCTGCTTACAACGCTACACAGTTTCTCCCCACCTGTCACGATCCGCCATTGCCCGATCACCGAACCCTAGGTTACGGTGACCTAGGTGTGGATCGAGATCCTCCTGCTGTCCAAGCTGGCCGCCGAGCCGATGCACGGCTACGAACTCCGCAAGTCCGTGGAGGCGTCGACCGGCCACACCCTGTCCAACAACTCGCTCTACCCGACCCTGCGGCGGTTCGTCGACGCGGGGGCCGTCAGCCGCAGCGCGGAGGAGCAGGCGGCCAAACCGCCGCGGCACGTCTACACCATCACCGATGTCGGGCGGGAACTGCTGCACGACCTGCTCGCCGACTTCCCGGCCGACCTGGCGCTCAACGAGCCGGAGTTCCTCGCCCGCGTGGGCAACTTCGCCTGGTTGCGCCCGGACGAACGAACGCGGGTGCTCGAAACCCGCCGGAAAGCGCTCACCGCCGAGCACCACCGGCTCACCGGGCTCGCCGCCGGGCAGGCCGATCCGTGGAGCCGGGCCGCGCTGCGGCACGTGCTCGGGAAGTTCGACGCCGAACTGCGCTGGCTCGCCGACCTCACCACCGACTGAGAGGGAAGACGCATGACCACCACCGAACAGCCGCCTCGCCTCCCCTTCGCCCGGGCGAACGCGCTCGCGATCGCCCCGGACTACGAGGTCCTCCGGCAGCAGGCGCCGGTGACCAGGGTGCTCACCCCGGCCGGCGACCCGGCCTGGCTGGTGACCTCCTACGAGGAGGCCAAGGAGGTCTTCCGCGACCGCCGCTTCGGCCGCTCGCACCCGGCGCCGGAACAGGCGTCGCGGATCTCCTACGCCGCGGTGCAGGACGGCCCGAGCGGCGACTTCGAAACCGAAGAACAGGTGCACAAACGCATGCGCCGGATGCTCGCGCCCGCGTTCTCCGCGCCCCGGATGCGCGCCCTCGGCGACCGCATCGCGGAACTCACCGACCGCTGCCTCGACGACCTGGAAGCCGCGCGCGCCGACGGGCCCGTCGACCTGACCGACTTCCTCGCGTTCCCGTTGCCGGTACTGGTGATCTGCGAGCTGCTCGGCGTGCCGTACGCCGACCGCGAGCGCTTCCGCGGGCTGTCCGAGCGGATCGCGGTGATGGACGGCGGCGAAGACGCCCAGGCGGCGATGGCCGAGTTCATGGCCTACATGACGGAGCTGGCCGACGCCAAGCGCGCGAACCCGCAGCCCGACGTCATCACCGACATGGTCGCCGTGCAGGCCGAGGACCCGACGTTCACCGACGAGGACCTCGCCCGGATGGGCGCCGGGCTGCTGTTCGCCGGCCACGAGACGACGTCGACGCGCATCGCGATGGGCACCCTGTTCCTGCTCGCCGACACCGCCCGCCGCGACCGGTTCGCCGCCGACCCCGACGGCCAGGTGAACCAGACCGTCGAGGAGATCCTGCGGCTCACCGCCACCAGCGGCACCGGCCTGCTGCGGTACGCGCACGAGGACGTCGAGATCGCCGGGACGCGGATCATGCGCGGCGACGCCGTGCTGATCTCCAGCGACGCGGCCAACCGCGACGCGTCGGTGTTCGCCGACCCGGACGGGTTCGACCCGGACCGGACGCCGAACGTGCACCTCGCCTTCGGCACCGGCGCCCACGTCTGCATCGGCGCCAACCTCGCCCGCACCGAGCTGCGAACGGTGTTCCCCAAGCTGTTCCGCCGTTTCCCGGGTCTGCGGCTCGCCGTCGGCCTCGACGAGATCCCGGTGCGCAGGAACCGCGTCGCCGGTGGCGTCGAGCGCGTTCCGGTGGAGTGGTGAGCGTGAAGATCACCGTCGACACCGGGAGCTGCGTTTCGTCCGGCCAGTGCGTGCTGCTCGCGCCGGAGACGTTCGACCAGAACGAGGACGACGGCACGGTCGTGCTCCTCGCCGAGGAACCGCCGCCGGGTGCGGAGGACGCGGTCCGGCAGGCGGAGCTGACCTGCCCGGCCGCCGCGATCCGCCTCTCCGGGGCCTGAGGGTCCGTCGCGCCCGCGTCCGGTTTGCCGGTTAACCTGCTTCGGTGACCGAACAGCCGGAACCGGCCGCTCGCAGGCGGGACGCGGCCGCGACGCGGCTGGCGCTGCTCGACGCGGCCGAGAAGCTGTTCGCCGAGCGCGGGTTCGACCGGACGACCGTGCGGGACATCGCCAAGCTGGCCGGGGCCAACCAGTCGCTGCTGTTCCGCTACTTCGGCAGCAAGGAGGCGCTGTTCGAGGCGGTCATCGCCCGGTCGGGGCGGGAGCAGCTCGCCGCCACCCCGCCCGAGCGGCTCTTCAGCACGTCCCTGCGCAGCATGCTGGAGCCCGGCCGGCAGAACCGGGCGCTGGAGACGTACCTGCGCTCGTCGGGCAGCGACGGCGTCGCTGCCGCCATCCGGCAGGAGGTCGGCCGCGAGTACGCCGAGGTGCTCGCCACGCTGACCGACGCCCCGGACGCCGAACTGCGCGCCGACCTCGCGCTCGCCTGGCTGATGGGCATCGCGCTGGTCCGCGAGGTCACCGGGAAGGAACCGCTGGCCGGCGCCGATCCCGAGGACATCTGCCGGCTCGTCCTCACCGGCATCAAGACGCTGCTCGAACGCAGCGAATAGTCACGGCAGCGCCCGCCGCAGCAGTTCCGCCAGGTGCACCGGCGTGCGCCCGGACTCCTGGGCGATCTGCGTCCGGCAGCTGAAACCGTCCGACACCACGATCGTCTCCGGGGCCGCCGCGCGGATCGCGGGCAGCATCCGGTCCTCCGCCACCGCCTTCGAGACGTCGTAGTGGCCGCGCTCGAAGCCGAAATTGCCCGCCAGGCCGCAGCAGCCCGAATCGAGCGTCACATTGCGCACGCCCGCGGCCGCCAGCGCGGATTCGTCGGCGCCGAACCCCAGGACCGCGTGCTGGTGGCAGTGCACCTGCGTGATCGCGTCGACGTCGAGCGCCGCGAACGGGATCGGCGCCCGCTCCAGTAGTTCCGCGAAGGTGAACGTCCGGGACGCGAGGAGTTCGGCGCGGGCGTCGCCGGGCATCAGCGCGGGCAGGTCGCCGCGGAACAGGGCCGTGCAGCTCGGTTCCAGGCCCGCGACCTCGTAGCCGTCTTCCAGGTACGGCGCCAGCACGGAAAGCGTCCGGTCCAGGACGCGACGGGCGACGCCGAGCTGGCCGGTCGACACCCACGTCAGTCCACAACAGACTCCACGGTCCGGCAGCACGACGTCGTACCCCGCCGCGGTGAGCACCTCGTGGGCCGCGTCGAGCACCGACGGCGTCAGGTAGTTGTTGAACGAATCCGGCCACAGCACCACCCGTCGTTCCCCCGATGTCTTCCGCCGGAGATCCGCGCGTGACGACGTGAAAGGGGCGGGCGCGAAGGAGGGCAGCGAACGTTCCGGCGCGATCCCGCCGAGCCGTTTCACCAGTTCCGCCAGGCGAGACCGCCCGACGGCGTTGGCCAGCCGCGGCGCACGAGCGCTGAGCCGCAGCCACAGCGGCAGCCAGCCCATCGAGTAGTGCGACGCCGGGCGCAGCCGCCGCCGGTAGTGCTGGTGCAGGAATTCGGCCTTGTACGTCGCCATGTCGACGTCGACCGGGCAGTCACTGAGACATCCCTTGCAGGACAGGCACAAATCCAGCGCTTCGCGGACCCCTTCCGAGCGCCAGCCGTCCTTGACGACCTCGCCGTTGATCATCTCCGCGAGCAGGTGCGCCCGCCCGCGCGTCGAGTGCTGTTCTTCGCGGGTGGCCCGGTAGCTCGGGCACATCACGCCGCCGCCGCTGGTGTTGCGGCACTTCCCCACGCCGACGCAGCGCCGCATCGCCTGCCCGAAGTTCCCGCGGTCCTCCGGATACCCGAGGAACACACTGTCCTCAAGGGACTTCGACGTCGAGCGCACCCGCAGGTCGGCGTCGATCGGGCGCGGGGCCACCAGGATGCCGGGGTTCATCCGCCCGGCCGGGTCGAAGATCGCCTTGAACCGGGCGAAGACGGCCAGCATCTCCGGGCTGTACATGCGGGACAGCAGCTCCGAGCGCGCCTGGCCGTCGCCGTGCTCACCGGACAGCGAGCCGCCGTGCGCCGCGACGAGGTCCGCGGCCTCCTCCAGGAACCGCCGGAAGTCCGCGACCCCGCCGGAGGACAGCAGGTCGAAGTCCAGCCGCAGGTGCAGGCAGCCTTCGCCGTAGTGGCCGTAGACGACGCTGCGACGGCCGTGCGCGCGCATCAGGGCCTTGAACTCGCGCAGGTACGCGCCGAGCCGTTCGGGCGGGACGGCGGCGTCCTCCCAGCCGGGCCACGCCTCCGAGCCGTCGGCGAGCCGCGTCGCGAGCCCGGCGCCCTCCTCGCGGATGCGCCACAGCCGGCGTTGCGCGGCCGGGTCGTCGAGGACCGCGAACCCCGTCAGGTCGAGCGACGCAGCCAAGGAGCGCGCCCGCGACGCCGGGTCGTCGCCGGCCAGCTCGACGAACAGCCACGCCCCGCCCGGTGGCAGGTCCCCGGCCCGCCCGGGGAGCATCGCGACGAGCTCGGCGTCCACGCCTTCGACGGTCAGCGGCGACCACGGCAGGATCGACGGCACCGCGTCCGCGGCCGCGATGTCCGAGGGAAAGCCCAGGACCGCCAGGACCCGCTCGCGTGGCAGCTCGGCGAGCGAAACGGTCGCTTCGAGAATGGTCACGCAGGTACCCTCGCTGCCGACCAGCGCCTTGGCGACGTCGAAACCGTTCTCCGGCAACAGGTGTTCGAGCCCGTAGCCGGAGACGCGACGCGGCCACGTCGAAAGTTCCTTGCGCAGCAACGCCAGGTTGTCGCGCACCAGCGCGCGCAGCTCGTCGAAGATCCGGCCCTCGGCGGGTTCGTCCGGGCCGACGCGCAGCCGCGTGCCGTCGTAGAGCAGCACTTCCAGCGAGCGGACGACGTCGACCGTGCGCCCCCAGGCCACCGAGTGCGAGCCGCACGCGTTGTTGCCGATCATCCCGCCGAGCGTGCAGCGGCTGTGCGTCGACGGGTCCGGGCCGAACCGCAGGCCGTGCGGGGCCGCGACCGCCTGCAGGTCGTCGAGCACCGTGCCGGGCAGGACCCGCGCGAGCCGGGTCGACGGGTCCAGCGAGAGCACCCCGCCGAGGTGGCGGGAGGTGTCGATCACCAGGCCCGGCCCGCACGCGTTCCCGGCGACGCTCGTCCCGCCGCCGCGGGCGATCACCGGCAGATCGCGATCGCGGGCGGCGGCGACGGCCGCGACGACGTCGTCGACGGTCCGCGGCAGCACCACCCCGCGGGGCACGTGCCGGTAGTTGGACGCGTCGGTCGTGTACAGCGCGAGCGTGGCGGCGTCGGTGAGGATGTCCACGGCGTCCATTCAAGTCGACCCGACGCCGTCGTACCTCTCCAGCCGGGTATGTCCGGAACCACACCCGGTGTGCCATCGTGATCGCGTGACGGCAAAGGAGCACGTCGCCGGGTACAGCGCGGTGCTCGGCGAGCTGCTGCGCGAACGCGAGCAGCTGCTCGGAACGCTCGACCGGGTCGCCGCGCTGCACGGCACCGCGCGCCTGATCCGCGAGGCGGTCGGGGCGAAGGCCGGGTTCGTCGGCGAGCTCACCGGGCCCGGGCTGGCCGTGATCCGCTGGATGTCCGGCAACCGCACCGCCGCGCTGCAGGACCTCGAGGTGCCGACCGGCCAGGGCGTCGGCGGGCGGGTGCTGGCGCTGGGCCGGCCGGTCCGCGTCACCGACTACGTCAGCGCGCCGACGATCACCCACCACTTCGACGCCCAGGTCCGCCGGGGAGGGCCTGGCCGCACTGCTCGCCGTCCCGATCGTCGCGCGCGGCGAGACCGTCGCCATCGCCTACGCCGCCATGCGCGAGCCCGCCGGCTTCGGTGACGACGCCGTCCGGCGGATGGAGGACGTCGCCCGCCAGGCCGGTGCCGCGCTGCACCTGGCGAAGGTGGCCGAGACCGACCGCACGGCCGCGGTGGCCGGCGAGCGCCTGCGCATGCAGAGCGCGCTGCACGACTCCGTCGGCGCGCTGCTGTTTTCCATCGGCGTCCAGGTGCGCGACCTGCACGAGGACTTCCACGGCAACCCCGGGCTGGAGGCGCGGCTGCGCCGGCTGGAAGGCGACGTCTCGGCGGCCGCCGGAGCGTTGCGGGAGTCGCTGCTGGCGCTGTCGGAGAGCAGCCCGGAGCGGGCGCTACCGGTGGAGCTGGCCGAACACTGCCGCTCGTTCCAGGCGCGCTGCGGCGTCCCGGCGCGGTTCGTGCAGCTCGCCGCGGTGCCGCCGCTGGACGCCGAACGCACCGCGCTGCTGGTCGCCGCGGTCCGCGAGGGCCTGCTCAACGTCGAGAAGCACGCGCGGGCGTCCTCGGTGATCGTCAGCCTGCTGCCCAGCGACGACGGCGTCCAGGTGGCCGTCGCGGACGACGGCACCGGCACCGACGCGGTCCCGGGCACCGGCATGGGCCTGCGCACGCTGACCGGGCGGGCCCTGCGGCTCGGCGGCCGGGTCAGCCTGGTCCGCGACGACGACGGCTGCACCCTCCGCGCGTGGGTGCCGCTGGTGCGGCCGTGACACCCGCGACCGTCTTCGTCGTCGACGACCACCCGGTGGTCCGCGACGGCGTGACGCTGCTGCTGCGCTCGGACCCGTGCCTGACCGTCGTCGGCTCGGCGGAGTCCGGGCGGCTGGCGATCGAGCGGGTGGCGGCGCCGGCCCCGGACCTGATCCTGCTCGACCTGCGGCTGCCGGACATGCTCGCCCCGGAGGTCGTCACCGAGCTGCGCCGGGTGCACCCCGAGGGCCGGATCGTGGTCTTCACCGCGCACGGCTGCCTGCTCAAGGACGCGGCCGGCGCGCAGCTGGTGACCGAGCTGCGGCGGGTGCTGCGCGGCGAGCGCGTCGTCGACCCGCGGATCCTCCCGGACGCCGGGCAGCGGTCGGACGCGCTGGCCCGCAGCGGCCTGACGCGCCGCGAGTACGAGGTGCTGCGGCTGGCCGCGCAGGGCCAGACGAACCCCGAGATCGCCGAGTCGACGGGCCTGGCGCGCAACACGGTCAAGACGTACCTGCAGTCGGCGCTGCACAAGCTGGGCGCGCGCAACCGCGTCGAAGCGATCGGCAAGGCCAGCGAAGCCGGGCTGCTGTGAGATCCTCGGCCGGGTGACGATCGACCTGCACGCGCACAGCACGGCCTCCGACGGGACGACACCGCCGGCGGACCTGCCGCGGCTGGCCGCCGAAGCCGGGCTGACCGTGCTCGCCCTCACCGACCACGACACCTTCGCGGGCCTGGCCGAGGCCACCGCGGCCGCTTGCGAGGTGGAGCTCGTCCCCGGCGTGGAGATCTCGTGCCGCCTCGACGACGCCGACGAAGTGCACCTGCTCGGCCTCTTCGCCGACCCGGCGTACGCGCCGCTGGCGGACGAGCTGGAGCTGATCCGCACCGACCGCGGCCGCCGCGGGATCCGGATGGTCGAACGCTGCCGGGAACTCGGCGCGCCGATCACCCTGGCGCAGGTCGAGACGATCGCTGCCGGGGCACCGCTGGGCCGGCCGCACATCGCCGCCGCGCTGGCCGCGGTGGGCATCGCCGACGCGTTCACGGCCGACTGGATCGCCGACGGCGGCCGGGCCGACGTCCCCAAGCACGTGTTGTCCACTGTGGACGCCATCGCGCTGGTCCGCGCGGCCGGCGGCGTGGCGGTGCTGGCCCACCCGCGTTCGGTCAAGCGGCGGGCGGAGGTTTCGGACGCGCAGCTGGCCGCGCTCGCGGCCGCGGGACTCGCCGGGGTCGAGGTGGACCACCCGGAGCAGCCACCGGAGGTCCGTGCCCGGCTGCGGGAAGTGGCCGCGGGCCTGGGCTTGCTCGCGACCGGGTCGAGCGACTTCCACGGCGCCCGCAAGCCGGTCCGCCTCGGCGAGTGCACGACTCCTCCCGAGGTGTTCGCGGCGCTGCGGGAGGCCGCCGTGTCCGTTTCGTAGCCGCTTACCTCTCCACGTGGGGGGGGTATCGGATCACCCCGGCGAAGGATGTCGCGGCGAAGTTCAAGGCCACCTACAAGGAAACCCCCAACGGCGGTGTCCCCTACGGCTACGCGGTGGGCGAAGTGTGGGGCGCGGTGCTGAAGAAGGCGTGCGACAACAAGGACCTGACCCGCGACGGCATCGCGGCGGCGCTGAAGCAGACGACGTCGGCGAGCACGGACAACCTGGTCGCGGCGCTCGACTTCTCCAAGCCGGGGACGCCGGCGACGCGCCAGGTCTACGCGGCCACCCCGGACGCCACCGCCGAGGGCGGCGTCAAGTACGTCAAGCCGCTGTTCGAAGCGCCCGAGGCTAAGGAATACGTGGCGCCGCACCAGAAGTGAGCCGTCGCCCGGCCAGCGCGGCCGCCTCCGCCAGCGGGGTGGTCGCGTGGGCCTCCGCGGCGGCGAGGAGGGTGCGCACGGTGTCCTCGATCGTCTCGACGCGGGCGAGCGCGGCCTCGTGGCCGAGCCCTTCGGCTTCGCGCGCGAGCGTGTAGAGGATCCCGCCCGCGCTCGCCACGTAGTCGGGGATCCACCGGATGCCGCGGGCGGCGAGGGCGTCGGCGACGCTGTCGTCGGTGAGCTGGTTGTTGGCCGGGCCGACGACGAGGGGCGTGTCGAGCCGGGCCACCGTCTCGGGGTCGAGCACCCCGCCGACCGCCGCCGGGACGACGACGTCGGCGGTCAGGGTGAGCGCCTTCGCCGGGTCGGCCCAGGTCAGGCCCTGCTGTTCGGCGCCGGCCCGCTTGGCCGGGTCGAGGTCGGAGACGACGACGTCCGCGCCCGACGCCTGCAGGCTCGCCGCGAGGTGGGCGCCGACCGAGCCGTAGCCGCTGATCACCACCCGGCGGCCGGCCAGGTCCGGGCCGGCCGCGGCGCGGAGCGCGGCGAGCACCCCGACGGCGGTCGGGCCGCTGGAGGAACCGGTTCCGCCCGCGGACTCGGGCGTGCAGAACGCCCACGGCGAGGCCTCCCGGAGCACCAGCATGTCGGCCGGGCCGGTGCCCACGTCCGGGCCCGCCCGGTAGCGGCCGCCGAACTCGGCGATCAGGTCGGCGTGGTCGAGCAGGACGGCCCGGCGCTCCTCGGGCGAGAGCACCCGGCCCGGCTCGGGCGCGATGACGCTCTTGCCACCGCCGAACGCCAGCCCGGCGACGGCGCACTTCGCCGTCATGGCGGCCGCCAGCCGGAGGACGTCACCGACGGCGTCTTCGAGCGTGGCGTAGGGCTTGAACCGGCAGCCGCCGACGGCAGGGCCGAGCGCGGTGGAGTGGATCGCGACCATCGTGGTGATGCCGGATCGACGGCCCCGGCGGGCTAAGAGCTGCTCATGTGCGGTCATGAGGCGAAAAGTTAAGGTGATGGTCGACAGTGCAGGACGGTTGCCGAACGAAATTCGGCGTGAAAAGGGAGGGCCCGGTGCTGGACGAACTTGATTCGGTGATCGTGCGGCTGTTGCAGGAGGACGCCCGGCAGACCAACCGGGACATCGCCCGCAAGGCCGGCATCGCGCCCTCGACGTGCCTCGAACGCATCCGGCTGCTGCGCGAGCGCGGCGTCATCCGCGGCTACCACGCCGACGTCGACCTGGCGAGCCTCAACCGCGGCGTCCGGGCCCTCGTCACGGCGCAGGTGCGGCCGTTGAGCCGGGCGGTGATCGATTCCTTCCAGCGCTCGATCGCCGAACTGCCGGAAGTGCTCTCGGTGTACGTCACGGCGGGAAACGACGATTTCCTGATCGAGGTGACCACGCCGGACATCGACGGGCTGCACGCATTCCTCACCGACCGGCTGGCGTTGCGCCGGGAGATCGTCGGGTTCCGGACGTCGATCGTTTTCCGCCACCTGCGGAAGACCACGCTTGAACCCCTCCGGTAGGGGTACTCGGGGTGTACCCCGGATCGGCGCGACACGCCACCCCTACGTGAACCCCTGAAATACCCGGGTTCGCACGCTGAAAGGCGGAAACTGTCAGTGGCGGGGCGTCTAATGAGCACGAAGGGAAGGAGGCACCGCCATGATCACCGCATTGAACCATCGTGAGCGGGCCACGTTGAGAGCCGTGGCCGGGGGCCACGCCGAGATCAGCTGCAGCTGCGAGCCCGACCTGTTCATCGACGGCCTGAGCTGCTGCGACCAGTCCACCGTGCACCGGCTCGCGCGGCTCGGCCTGATCGCACCCGCGCACCCCGGCAAGTGCGGCGAGCGCGTGCCCGCGCTGCTCACCGAGGCCGGTTCGCTTGCGCTGGGTGAGGTTTTCGCCGCCGCGGCGTAAACACGTTGCACCACTCTGGGGTTACTGCCAGCATCACCCGATGCACGTATTCCTCGAAACCGAGCGGCTGATCCTCCGCCGGTTCACCGAGAACGACGCCGACGCGCTCTTCGAGCTCTACGACGACCCGGCCGTCATGAAGTACCTCAATGGGGGACAGCCGGCCGACCGCGCCGAGATCGTCGACCTGGATCTTCCCGCGTTCCTCGGTTACTACGAGCGTTTCCCCGGTTACGGGTTCTGGGCGGCGATCGAGAAGCGCACCGGAGATTTCCTGGGGTGGTTCCATTTCCGGCCGCGGCCGCAGGATCGCGCCGACGAGCCCGAACTGGGCTACCGGCTGCACCAGCGGGCCTGGGGCCGGGGCTACGGCACCGAAGGCTCGGCGGCACTGCTCGCGAAGGGGTTCACCGAACTGGGGGTCACCCGCGTGACGGCGTTCACCATGACGGTGAACCAGCGGTCGCGGCGCGTGATGGAGAAACTGGGGATGACGTTCGTCCGCACGTACTTCGAGGAGTTCCCCGAGCACGAGCGGGCCCCGGGCAGCGAGCACGGCGAAGTCGAGTACGCCATCACCCGCGACGAGTGGGCTGCCGCGGCCCGGGGGTGGGGGGGGGTAAGGGGGGTTTAAAAATTTTCACCCAACCAACCCGGGGGGGGGGGGGGGGGGGGGCAACCGAATTAAGGGGCGGGCCC